>NZ_AP028067.1:3490736-3808076 GCF_030297155.1 Vibrio sp. FE10
GCTCCAGTAACGCCACTGGTCGCGTTAATCACTGGCCATTGGTTCTCATCCAGTAACTTTGCTTCAACCAAAGGCTTAATCGCCAATTGTGATGCCGTTGGGTAACAACCCGCGACTGCAACAAGCTGAGCTTCTTTAATTTCTTGTTCGTTCCATTCAGCTAAACCGTAAGCCGCTTTGTCTAGCCATTGTTCGTGTTGATGTTCAAAACCGTAAAACTCTTGATAGAAGTTTTCGCCTTTAACCCTGAATGCACCTGATAGGTCGAACACTTGGCAATCGTTCTCTAGAAAGATTGGCGCTAGGTCGTGACTTACCTCGTGTGCAGTGGCTAAGAAAATCACATCAGACTGCTTTGCCACTTCTTCTGGATTCGTTAATGGCTGTACTGGCATATCAATCAAGCCAGCTAACTTACCGTGCAGTGCCGCAATAGGTTTACCTGCGTCTACACTATTGGCTGAGACATATAAACCTGATAGCGTGAGCTCAGGGTGTCTGTTTATCATTAGAGCCAGTTCTGCTCCTGTGTAGCCGCTTGCGCCAATGATCGTGGTTTTCAACATCTCAACACATCCATTCTTGAGGTAAGTTACATTTCAAATTTGACTATTCATACTTAATTTTTAGCTTTATTTGATTTCTTATGCATTAAATATGATTTAATATGTGTTTTACCGACTTATGGTTTTCCTGTCAATAGTAGAAGTGAAGTTATTATGCAATTACCGAGTTTTCTTGAGGTCTATAAAGGCCTGATTTCCACCGACTCCATTAGCTCGACCGATCCAAGCTGGGATCATGGCAACGAGAAAGTGATCGAAAAAATGGCTCAATGGTTTAAAGACGTAGGCTTTAGCGTTGAGGTGGTAGAGGTCGAACCCGGCAAGCATAATATGGTCGCAAAGATGGGCTCTGGCGAAGGAGGCTTATTGCTTGCAGGACACAGTGATACCGTGCCATTCGACGAAGGACGTTGGAACTTCGACCCTCACGCACTGACAGAACACAACAACCGCTTCTACGGATTAGGCACCGCCGATATGAAAGGCTTTTTCGCCTTCGTTTATGAAGCTGCGAAGAAGATGGATTGGAGCAAGCAAACCAAGCCACTTTATGTATTAGCAACCTGTGACGAAGAAACCACTATGCTAGGTGCACGTCATTTCACTGAAAATGCACCGTTTAAACCGGACTACTGCATTATTGGTGAGCCAACCAGCCTTGTGCCTATTCGTGGTCATAAAGGTCATGTCGCCAATGCCGTGCGAGTAACCGGTAAATCAGGTCACTCTTCAGATCCAGCTTTAGGCGTCAACGCCATCGAGATCATGCATGAAGTGTTGTTTGCTTTAATGCAGCTGCGTGACAAGTTAGTCAAAGAGTATCATCACCCAGGTTTTGCGATTCCAAGCCCTACTCTAAACCTTGGTCATATCCACGGTGGCGACAGCGCTAACCGTATCTGTGGTTGTTGTGAACTGCACTATGATGTTCGTCCTTTACCGGGCATCAGCTTAGATGGCTTGGATAACATGCTGCGTAGCGCACTGAAAGAAGTAGAAGCAAAATGGCCGGGCAGAATTGAGATTACTCCACTGCACGAACCTATTCCGGGTTACGAGTGTCAGCACGATCATCCATTTATCGGTGGCATGGAATCGGTGTGTGAAACTGAATCTCAAACCGTGAACTACTGTACTGAAGCACCTTTCCTCCAAGAGTTATGTCCAACCTTGGTGTTAGGTCCTGGCTCAATTGACCAAGCTCACCAACCGGATGAGTTCTTAAGCTTCGATTTTATTGACCCAACAATTGATGTTCTGAGTAAATCTATCCGTAAATATTGTTTCTAGTTATTACTTCTCAATCCGAACATTCACATAAAAGCCACCCTAAAAAGTGGCTTTTATTCTGCCATCCCTGATATAGCCGCAATCTTGTAATTAAATTTCACTTTTTCCCTAAGTTTTGAAAAATTTACTTCTCCCGCATTTTTAAACCTAATAATTGCAAACTTAGAATGCTTTATTTGACTAGATACAGCACTTTTCGCTAGATTGTGTACTTAACAAGGAACAATGGATGTAATTTTTTTACGAGGCAGGATGACAATGAACGAGAAATACGCCGCTCTCAAGAGTAACGTAAGCATGCTGGGACGCTTGCTAGGTAACACAATCCAAGATGCACATGGTGACGTTATCTTAGAGAAAGTGGAAACTATCCGTAAACTTTCCAAATCCGCCCGCGCAGGCAACAAAGCTGACCGTGACAGCCTAGTTGAAGAAATCAAAAACCTGCCGAACGAACAACTCACTCCTGTTGCTCGTGCATTTAACCAATTTCTCAACCTCACCAACATGGCAGAGCAATACCACACCATCTCTCGCCACTGTGAGGAGCATGTTTGTGAACCAGACGTGCTGCAATCTCTATTTTCCAAATTAAACCAAAACGACATCAGCAAGCTAGATGCAGCTCAAGCTGTTCGCGACCTGAACATCGAACTCGTTTTGACGGCTCACCCAACAGAAATCACTCGTCGCACCATGATCAACAAGTTGGTTAAGATCAACGAGTGTCTGTCTAAATTAGAATTAAGCGACCTGTCACACAAAGAGCGTGTGAAAACCGAACGTCGCCTAGAGCAACTTATCGCTCAAGGTTGGCACTCTGATGTGATTCGTCAGCAACGCCCAACACCACTTGATGAAGCTAAGTGGGGCTTTGCAGTTGTAGAAAATTCTCTTTGGGAAGCTGTACCTGATTTCTTGCGCGACATGGATGGCCGACTAAAAGGCTACCTTGGCGAAGGCTTACCAATCGATGCTCGCCCAGTACACTTCTCATCTTGGATGGGTGGCGACCGCGATGGTAACCCATTCGTAACGCACACCATCACCAAAGAAGTACTGCGCCTATCTCGCTGGAAAGCCGCAGACCTGTACCTAGGTGACGTGAACGAGCTGATTACCGAACTGTCGATGACCAAGTGTAATGATGCCGTTCGTGAATTGGCTGGCGATGAGCACGAAGCTTACCGTGCCATCCTGAAGAGCCTACGTACTCTGCTGAACAACACGCTAGAAGTGCTTGATGCAAAACTGCACGACGCTGAAGTACCGAAGAAAGAAACACTACAGAACATCGACCAACTTTGGACACCGCTTTACGCGTGTTATCAATCGCTGCACGAATGTGGCATGGGCGTAATCGCGGACGGTTCTCTACTTGATACCCTGCGCCGCCTGAAAGCATTCGGTGTGCACTTGGTTCGTCTCGATGTTCGTCAAGAAAGTACACGTCACTCAGATGTGCTGTCTGAGCTGACTCGCTACCTAGGCATTGGCGATTATGACCAGTGGAGCGAGCAAGACAAAGTCGCTTTCTTAACTAATGAATTAAGCTCAAAACGCCCACTGCTACCACGCGACTGGGAGCCATCTGAACAGGTCAAAGAGGTTTTAGACACCTGTAAGGTCGTTGCTGCTCAACCTCGTGAAGCCTTTGGTGCTTACGTGATCTCTATGGCTCGAACTGCATCGGATGTACTAGCTGTTCACTTGCTTCTGCAAGAATGTGGTTGTCCGTACCGCATGGACGTATGTCCACTGTTCGAAACGCTAGACGACTTGAACAACTCAGAAGCAGTAATGAAGCAGCTAATGAGCATCGACTTGTACCGTGGCTTTATCCAGAACCACCAAATGGTGATGATCGGATACTCTGACTCAGCGAAAGATGCCGGCGTAATGTCTGCAGGTTGGGCTCAGTACGACGCGATGGACAAGCTAGTTAAGGTTTGTGATGAAGAAGGCATCGAACTGACTCTATTCCACGGCCGTGGCGGTACAGTTGGTCGTGGTGGTGCGCCAGCGCACGCAGCCCTACTTTCTCAGCCACCTAAGAGCTTGAAAGGCGGATTACGTGTAACTGAACAAGGCGAAATGATCCGCTTTAAGCTTGGCTTACCAGATGTTGCCGTAAACAGCTTCAACCTTTACGCAAGTGCGATTCTAGAAGCGAACCTTCTGCCGCCACCTGAGCCTAAACAAGAGTGGCGCGACCTAATGGAAGTGCTGTCTCAAGTATCTTGTGAGGCTTACCGTAATGTGGTTCGTGGCGAAGAAAAGTTTGTCCCTTATTTCCGTCAAGCGACGCCTGAACTCGAGCTGGGCAAACTGCCTCTTGGTTCTCGTCCTGCAAAACGTAATCCGAACGGCGGCGTAGAAAGCCTACGTGCGATTCCATGGATCTTCTCTTGGAGCCAAAACCGCTTGGTTCTTCCAGCATGGTTGGGCGCTGGTGAAGCGATTCAATATTCCGTTGACCAAGGCCATCAAGCACTGCTTGAAGAGATGTGTCGCGAGTGGCCATTCTTCTCGACTCGTCTGGGCATGTTGGAAATGGTGTACTCGAAGTGCAACATGGAAATCGCTAAGTACTACGATCAACGTCTTGTTGATAAAGAACTGCTGCCGTTAGGTGAATTACTGCGTGAACAACTGCAGAAAGACATCAAAGCAGTGCTGAATGTAGAAAACAACGAGAACTTGATGCAGAGTGACCCTTGGGGACTTGAATCGATTCGACTACGTAACATCTACGTTGAGCCACTAAACATGCTTCAAGCTGAGTTGCTTTACCGTACTCGTAAGTGTGAAACACCACCAGCAGAGCTAGAAGAAGCGCTAATGGTGACGATTGCGGGCATTGCAGCAGGCATGCGAAACACCGGTTAATTAGTGATTCCTACTATATAACAGACAAAAGGTCGCCTTGTGCGACCTTTTTATTTCAAAAAATAACGACTATTGAGTTTTTTGTCAGTTTTTTGGGTTATTTTGTCCATGTATTCTACTTTATGCTTATTATTTAGATATACTACTGCTCCGCTGCGGAAACACTCCAATAAAATAATCTGCAGCAGTTTGACCAAGAAATCGGTCAACCTAGGTGATAAACGGCTTTATAAGGTGACATAACCAACGACCCAGTTGGTGCTACTTAAACAAAACCAATATAACGTGCCACAAGAAGCACACTTGTTGTTTAAGTATTTGTTTACTGTTTACCATTTGGATTTCAGACATGTCATTACCACACGTAATTCTAACCGTTTTAAGTACACGCGATGCTACTGGTTACGATATCACAAAAGAATTCTCAGCAAGCATTGGTTACTTCTGGAAAGCTAGCCACCAACAAGTTTACCGCGAGCTAAATAAAATGGCTCAGAATGATCAAGTAACTTGCGTGCTTGAACCTCAAGAAGGCAAACCTGATCGTAAAGTTTACTCTATCACTGACGCTGGTCGTGGCGCTCTAGGTGAATGGTTTGAACAACCGACTGCACACCCAACGGTTCGTGATGAATTCTCAGCTAAGCTAATGGCTTGTGCTGTTCAAGCATCTGACCCATACCGTGTACAACTTGCTGAGCTAGTAGAAGAGTCTCGCAAGCTGGTTTCTCACTACAAAGAGATTGAAGCGGCTTACTACGCAACACCATCAACGCTAGACAAGCAAGCGCGCCTTGAGCGTCTAACACTTCGTCGTAACCTACTGATCCGTGAAGCATGGATTGTATGGGCTGAAGAAGTACTGCTTGAGCTTGGTGCTATCGCATAAGCTAGAAGCTAGAAGCTAGAAGCTAGAAGCTAGAAGCTAGAAAAGCAAAAGGCTTGAACTCTTAGAGTCCAAGCCTTTTTTGTATCTATAGGATTTGAAATTTATCGCCGATGGCGTTTTATCAGAACTTTTGAACTATAGCGCAGCAATTTGTGGACGAACGCCTAGCGTATGGCAAAGTGCGTAAGTCATTTCTGCACGGTTTAGCGTGTAGAAGTGGAAGTCTTTCACACCTTCGCGGCTCAGTGTACGAACCATATCAATTGCTTGGCTAGCACCAACAAGCTGACGAGTCGTTGGATCATCATCCAAACCTTCGAACTGCTTCGCCATCCAGCCTGGTACTTTTACGTTGTTCATCGCAGCAAAGCGAGACGCTTGCTTGAAGTTAGACACCGGCAAGATGCCCGGTACAATCTCAACATCAACACCCGCCGCCACACAACGGTCACGAAAACGTAGGTAGCTCTCTACATCGAAGAAGAACTGCGTAATAGCACGGTTTGCGCCCGCATCCACTTTACGTTTTAGGTTAATAAGATCAGATTGAGCGCTCTTCGCTTCAGGGTGAACCTCAGGGAATGCCGCTACCGAGATATCAAAATCATGGCGCGATTTAAGCAGTTCAACTAGGTCAGAGGCATACATCTCTGGAGCACCGCCGCCAGCAGGAATATCACCACGCAGCGCAACAATACTTTCAATTCCATTTGCCCAGTAATCATCGGCAATTTGAATCAACTCTTCACGGCTCGCATCGATACACGTTAAGTGTGGTGCTGCCACTAGGCCCGTTTGGTTTTTGATTTCTTTAATGATTGAGTGGGTACGATCACGTTCACCCGAGTTTGCACCATAGGTTACCGATACAAATTTTGGTTGAAGTGTTTTAAGACGGTGAACAGAGTTCCACAGTGTTTCTTCCATCTTCTCACTGCTTGGTGGAAAGAATTCAAATGACACGTTGATGTTGTCAGAAAGCTCAGCGATATTCTGATTCAAAGCGTCGATATGGCCTGCGTGTGTGTATCCCATCTTACTCTCCCTGTGGCAAAAGCAACCACTAAAAATCTTAAATCCTTCGAACGCCGTTTAGACGTCTATATGTCTGTAGGATGTATTGAATACGATTTAATGTCAACAGATCGATTATGAATTTTTCTCAAGTAGATCGTGAGGAAAACTCAAGTCGTTAGATGGGTCGCAAAGCAGAAATAAGGTAGAAAAAAGGCTGAAAAACACATCGTGCTTTCAGCCTTATTTATCTTAGTGAATAGTATGCTATTTACGCGCTAAAACAATTTATCTGAGTATTAAAGCAATTGATCTGACTATTAAGCCAACCGCTCTAAGTATTAAAACAGGCTAGACATTCTGTTTAGGTCCGACTGAATCGCACCTGCTGTCACTTCACGACCAGCACCTGGGCCACGAATAACCAATGGATTATCTTTATACCATTTACTCTCAATCGCAAAGATGTTGTCGCAAGGCAGTAAGTTCGCCAATGCATGTTCTTTAGATAGCGCTTCAACGCCTACCGTTGCCTTACCATTCTTCTCTAAACGCGCTACGTAACGTAGAACCTTCTGCTGAGAATGCGCTTTTTCTAAACGCTCAGCCAACTCTTCGCTCAGCACAGAGGCCTTATCAAAGAAGTCATCCACCGACAGGTCTTGTAACTCTGCAGGTACCAATGATTCTACTTTCACGTTTTCAGGTTCAATATCTAAACCCGATTCACGCGCCAGAATCACCAGCTTACGCATCACGTCTGAGCCATCGAGGTCAGCGCGAGGATCGGGCTCAGTGAGGCCTTGCTGCCACGCTAAGTCAACCAACTCACTGAATGGCACCGTGCCATCGAACTGTTGGAACAACCAAGATAGCGTGCCCGAGAAGATACCCGATAGCGCGATGATGTCATCGCCGCTTTCACGCAGGTCACGAACCGTGTGGTTAATCGGTAAGCCAGCACCTACTGTCGCGTTGTACAACCAATGACGGCTGATCTTAGCGAAAGCATCTTGCACTTGATGGTAATACTCGCTTGATGCAGAACCTGCCACCTTGTTAGCCGAGATCAGGTGAATACCTTGTTGTGCGACTTGCAGGTATTTTGCAGCAAGCACAGGGCTTGCCGTCACATCTAAAACAACCGCTTCATCGTAGCCTTGAATTGAACCCAAACGTTCTAGCCAGTCGTTGCCGTTGTTGGCAATCGCTTCGTCATCAAAGCGTTTACCAACTGAAGTCGCATCAATACCTTGGTCGTCGAACCAATAGGTTTGGCTATCAACTACCGCAACTAATTCAAAGTTCATTCCACGACGCTTTTCAAGTTCCGCTTTTTGCTCAGCAAACAGGCTTAACCAACTTGAACCAATATTGCCCTTGCCACATAAAGCAATCGCAACACGCTTCTGCGCTTGGAAGAGTTGAGAGTGAATACCTTTCACAAGGCTTGATGTTTCACTCTTACGAATCACAGCCACTAAGCTCAAGCCTGAGTTCGCTTCTGAAATGAATTCAACCGGTGAGCTCTTCAGTTGCTGGTAAAAACCGTAGCAATGGTTCGGGTTCTTAGTCACACCCGCACCTACCGCCGCAATCAAAGAGAAACCTTCTTTGAGCTTAATCTCAGCTTCAATCGCGTGGTCTTGTAGATACTCCAGAGCGCCACCAGCGATCTCTTCTGTGTAAGCAAGACGCAAGCAGTGCTGATCCGGTTCAAGCTCGAAAGCAAGCGGCTCTAATTGAGCGCGCTTAAGCCCTTCAAGGACTTCACTCTCTAGACGATCGAAATCATGACCGTGACCAAAAGTCAGTTGCACGATAAGAACTTCATCCAAAGAGGTAATGATTTTTGCACCACGACCCGATGCCAGTACACGCTCTATCTGTGTAGAGCCCGCCTCCGGCTGATAGCTACAGCGTAAGCTTAAGTCCATAGCACTTTGAGCCACAGGCTGTAGCGTTCGGCTGTGTAGCACTGGAGCCGCTAAACGAGCTAATTCACTCGCTTCATCAAGGCGAAGCAGAGGCAGTAAGCACGCATCCGAAACCAAACGAGGATCTGCGCTGTATACACCCGCCACGTCACTCCAAATAGTCACACGTTCAACTTCAGCTAGAGCACCAATCACAGTTGCTGAGTAATCCGAACCGTTACGACCGAGCAGTACCGTTTCGCCTTCGCAGTTTTGAGCCATAAAGCCCGTAATCACCACGCGACAATGGGCATGCTGCGCTAAGGCTTCTTTAATCAGAGGGTAAGAGCGTGCGCGGTCAACTTCAGGTTGAGCACCCGCTTCTGCACGTAAAAAGGCACGCGCATCTTGAGCAACCGCTTGTAAGTCATGCTGGCACAACAACGTCGCCAACAAACGTGAAGACCAAACCTCACCATGACCAAGCACTTGCGCTTTTTGTGCTTCGCTCAAGGGAGCAGTGAGCTCACCCAAAGCGGTAAATTCTTGTTGGATGGTTGCCGTTAGTTGAGAAGCGGCTTCGCCTTCAAGTAATGCTTCAATCAGTTCAAGCTGGAACTGACGAAGGGTTTGTAGGCATTCATGAGCAATACGGCCATCTTTGTCGAGCGCTTCAACAAACTCAATCAAACGGTTGGTTGTTTTACCCGCTGCCGATACCACGACCAAGTCAGTGGCTGATGAGTATTCTCTAAGAATGTTGACCACGCGTTGATAACATTCAGGGTTCGCTAAACTGCTGCCACCAAATTTATGTAGCTGGCGAAAGGTTGCCATTATTAACCCTCCCCTTCAGCGATAAAGCCTTGTGTTCTTTCGAAGGCTTGCTTGAGATCGTCGATTAGGTCTTCTGCATCTTCAAGGCCGACAGAAAGGCGCAGTAGTTGTTGAGAAACACCCGCTTCAGCCAATGCTTCTTCACCCATCGCACGGTGAGTCATCGACGCAGGGTGACAAATCAAGCTTTCAACACCACCCAGTGATTCAGCCAAAGAAAATAGCTCTAACTTATCGACAAAATATTTAAGCGCTTCAAAAGAGCCCGCAAACTCAAAGCTCAGCATGGAACCAAAGCCCAACTGCTGTTTCTTGGCGATCTCGTGACCCGGATGTTCAGGCAGGCTTGGGTGGTAAATCGTACCCACCAGGTCTTGTTGTTGCAGAGCCGTCAGAATTTCACGTGAGCTCTCTTCGTGAACACGCATACGCGCACCTAGCGTACGAATACCACGTAGCGTCATGTAGCTATCAAATGGTGTGCCGGTCGCACCAATACAGTTGCCCCACCATGCTAACTCTTCAGCGTGCTCTTCAGTTTTGGTGACCACAACGCCACCAATAACATCCGAGTGTCCGTTGATGTATTTAGTGGTTGAGTGGATAACAAAATCAGCACCCAGCTCTAAAGGCTTTTGGAACACAGGTGTCAAAAACGTGTTGTCGACAGCAACCAGTGCACCCACTTCTTTCGCTTTGCGGCAAGTTTCTGCAATATCAACCACACGAACCAATGGGTTCGATGGTGTTTCAATTAAGATCAACTTTGGCTTAAGCGCGATCGCCGCATCCAGCGCTGCTTGATCCGATTGATCAACAAACAGAACTTTGAAGTCACCTTTGAGTGAGCGTGTGTTAAACAGACGGTAAGTGCCGCCGTAGCAGTCGTGCGGTGCAATAATAAGATCATCGCCACCTAAGAAAGCCGAAACCCATAAGTTAAGCGCCGAAGTACCGCAGTTAGTAACAACTGCGCCTTTGCCCGATTCAAGCTCGAACAGTGCCGTTTCTAATAAACCACGGTTTGGGTTACCAGAACGGGTATAATCATACTTTGGCACTTCACCAAAAGCGGGAAACCCATAGTTAGTCGAAAGATAAATAGGTGGGACAACGGCATGGTGTTGCGTGTCTGACTCGATACCAGTACGTACTGCGATGGTTGCTGGCTTCCGGCTGCTCATAGGTGCTTCCTTACAAGTTTTGCGTCTGAGAATCACAGCTGCTTGTCGGCATTTTGCGGCTGTGTTAGATATATGTTATTCACTTTACTTTCATAAACGTGAGACGTCAACACTTCTAGACGTCCATATGTCTTTGCTTATGGCAGTAAATCCCGCTAAAATCACCACTATTAATTTATTCTAACAACTAAAGTGATGAAGGTACGCAATGGCCGACTGGAATGGTGAATACATAAGCCCATATGCTGAGCATGGAAAGAAAAGCGAACAAGTAAAGAAAATTACAGTTTCTATCCCTCTAAAAGTGTTAAAGGTTCTTACTGACGAGCGCACTCGCCGCCAGATTAATAACCTACGCCATGCAACAAACAGTGAGCTACTGTGCGAAGCCTTTCTACATGCGTACACAGGCCAACCACTACCAACGGATGAAGACCTTCGTAAAGACCGTCCAGACGATATTCCGACTGAAGTGAAAAAACTGATGACAGAGATGGGTATCGAGTTCGAAGCGTTTGACGAAGAATAACAATAACTCAGTCACTGCCTTCAATATTGATTCGCGATAACTGAACCCTATTTGTAACATCAACCACTACGCCCTCTATGACTGCGCAGTGAATGATAGACATAAAAAAACCGACTCCTAATGGGTCGGTTTTTTATTATTCTTTTCGCTCAATAGAGCAGTCGCGAACAAGCTATAACAAGCTATTAAGCCATATAGTTAGCAGGCATCTCAATACGAGCAACGCCAGACTCAACCGCCGCTTCCGCTACAGCTTTTGCTACGCGAGGAAGTAGACGTGGGTCCATTGGCTTAGGAATGATGTAACCTTTACCGAACTCCAATGCAGTTTCACCCGCAGCAGCCAGTACTTCAGCCGGAACTTCTTCTTTCGCCAGTTCACGAATCGCTTTAACAGCAGCCAATTTCATTTCGTCATTGATTTCGCTCGCACGCACATCTAGCGCACCACGGAAAATGAATGGGAAACAAAGTACGTTGTTTACTTGGTTAGGGTAATCACTGCGGCCAGTACCCATAATCAGGTCAGAACGAACTTCATGAGCAAGCTCAGGCTTGATCTCTGGATCTGGGTTTGAACATGCAAACACAACAGGCTTATCAGCCATCAACGTTAGTGCTTCAGCTGGTAGCAAATTAGGACCCGATACACCCAAGAACAGGTCAGCGCCTTCGATAACATCTTCAAGCGTGCGCTTGTCAGTGTTATTTGCGAACAGCTCTTTGTATTCGTTTAGGTCATCACGACGAGTGTGGATCACACCTTTACGGTCAAGCATGTAGATCTTCTCACGCTGAGCGCCACACTTAATCAGTAGCTCCATACATGCTACAGCCGCTGCGCCAGCACCTAAACAAACGATCTTACACTCTTCCAGTTTCTTACCTTGAAGCTCAATCGCGTTCAGCATACCCGCTGCCGTTACAATCGCAGTACCGTGTTGGTCATCGTGGAATACAGGTACATCACAACGCTCAATCAGGCGACGTTCAATCTCAAAACAATCTGGTGCTTTGATGTCTTCTAGGTTAATACCACCGAATGTATCTGCGATATTCGCAACCGTATCAACGAACTCATCGATTGTGCGGTGTTTTACTTCAATATCGATAGAATCTAAACCAGCAAAACGCTTAAACAGTAGCGCTTTACCTTCCATTACAGGTTTAGAAGCAATAGGACCAAGGTTACCTAGGCCAAGAATCGCAGTACCGTTAGAGATAACAGCAACCATGTTGCCCTTACCTGTGTATTTATAGACGTTATCAACGTTCTGTGCGATCTCGCGAACAGGCTCAGCCACGCCTGGGCTGTATGCAAGTGCTAGATCTTCTGCAGAGTTTGCAGGCTTCGTCAGTGCTACGGCAATTTTGCCTGGAATTGGGAACTCATGATAATCAAGAGCTTGCTGACGGAATCGTTCTTGAGGCGATAATTCTTGAGAGGATTGGTCTTGGCGGCTGTCTTCAGACATAGGTGTAGGTTCCTAGGATATTATTATTTGGGGGATCTTGTTCATGTTAATAGATGTACTTCAAAGTTCCTAGGTGGTTAAAGCCTCTGTCTCATTAAAAAACGAGATTTCACTACTAATAAGACCAGTGAGCAGTTGAAATTACTATCGCTTGTTGAACTTTCGAGCGGATTTCTAGGGAAGAGTGATTAGGGGGAAAGTGATGGAGCCAAACTCAAATCGACAGTCTGTCGTCGACATAAGCGGAGAGCATTGCAAAAGTCAGGGTTGTCTCAAATGTCAGGCAACAAAAAAGGACACCGAAGTGTCCTTTTTCATGTCTAAATAGCGAGAATTACTTCTTGCTAGAAAGAGCACCGAAACGCTTGTTAAAGCGATCTACACGGCCGCCTGTATCTACGATACGTTGCTTACCAGTGTAGAATGGGTGACATTTGTCACATACGTCTAGGTGAATACCATCTTTACCTAGAGTAGAGTTGAATTCGAATGTGTTGCCGCAAGAACAAGTTGCTGTTACTGCTTTGTATTCTGGGTGGATTCCAGCTTTCATGGGATAACCTCAATTAGGCCGTGTCGCCATCCGATTCTAAGCCGGACACCACACGTTGTTAAAAAATAAAATAAAGACACCGCAGCATCACTAAAAAGCGATAAAGCCATACCTTTAAGGCGCAGTATAGTAATGAATCTGTGAGGTAGGATCAACTGATTTGATACATTTTTCACCAACACAGTCCTTAAACCCTCTATTAAGCGTTATTTTATGGCTCCAGTAGCATTCAAGCCTCAAGTAAGCTCTGTCATCTAAACTGCTCCTCGAATTTAACGCCCTTATCCATTAGACTGTTCGCTCTCGTCAACTCAGATAAAGCCGTCCCTTTATGCGTCCAATGATTGCCCGTGTGGCACTGCCTGTTCCACTCGACAAGCAGTTCGATTACAAGATTCCTAGCCACCTATTTCCGATTATTGGTGGTCGAGTCTCTGTGCCTTTTGGACGACAAACCTTAACCGGTATCGTGACGGCTCTGGTTAACGAATCAGAATTCGATCTCGACAAGCTCAAGCCAATTAAAGCCTTATTAGATAACCAACCCGTTTGGCCTGAATCGGTCTACTCACTCTTGGTATGGTGCAGTCAGTTCTATCAGTACCCACTGGGTGAAACCTTAGCTAACGCTCTGCCAAGCGCTTTACGAAAAGGCAAAGCGGCCGATTTCGCAACGCTTGTCGAATGGCAACTGACCCCATCAGGTAGAGATCAACTGATGCAAGGCTTTGGTCGCGCGGTCAAACAAGCCAAAGTAATGCACATGCTTGAACACGGCGCGGTTCCTCATCAAGAGTTCATCGATGAAGAGGTGGGCAGCGCGGTACTTAAGACATTGGAAGAAAAAGGCTGGATTGAGTCGGTAGAGAAAAAGCCGAAGCGTAAACCATGGCCAGTTGAACTCGAAAACGACCAAGACAAGCCTAAACTCAATGCAGAGCAAGCCATCGCGATTGCGACAGTAAATAGCCAAACCGATTTTGGGTGCTTCTTGCTAGAGGGTGTCACTGGTTCAGGTAAGACCGAGGTCTACCTAAATATGATCAAACCGATTCTCGACCAAGGCAAGCAAGCGTTAGTCTTGGTACCTGAGATTGGCCTGACTCCACAAACGATTAACCGCTTTAAGCGACGCTTTAATGTGCCTGTTGAGGTTATCCACTCTGGATTAAACGATTCTGAGCGACTCAATGCATGGCTATCAGCCCGCGATAAGATAGCTGGCATCGTGATTGGTACGCGCTCGGCTCTGTTCACGCCGTTTGCTGATTTGGGCATTATCATTGTCGATGAAGAGCACGACGCCTCTTATAAGCAGCAAGATAGCCTGCGCTACCACGCTCGTGATGTTGCCATCATGCGTGCTCATAAGGCGCAAATCCCGGTGGTTCTAGGTTCAGCCACACCGGCTTTTGAAACGCTGCACAACGCCCAGATAGGTAAATACAGCTACCTCACCCTCACCTCACGAGCAGGTGTCGCACTGCCGACCACCAATAAAGTGTTGGATGTTAAGGGTGAATATCTGGAAAGTGGTTTATCTGCATCGTTAATTGCAGAGATGCAAAGACACTTAAAAGCGGGCAACCAGGTGATGTTGTTTCTCAATCGCCGTGGTTTCTCCCCCGCATTGATGTGTCACGATTGTGGTTGGACAGCCGAATGTAAGCGCTGTGATGCTTACTACACCTATCACCAGTACAGCAATGAAATGCGCTGCCACCATTGCGGCTCGCAGCAGCATATCGTGCACAATTGCCAAGGTTGTGGTTCAGCTAACTTGGTAACGGTGGGTGTCGGCACTGAACAACTTGAAACGCAACTTGGTCAACTGTTCCCTGAATACAAAACCATTCGTATTGACCGCGATAGCACCCGCCGTAAGGGCAGCCTAGAAAGCGCATTAGAGTCGATTCGTAAGGGTGAATACCAAATACTGATCGGCACACAGATGCTTGCTAAAGGTCACCACTTCCCTGACGTGACACTTGTGGCGTTATTGGACGTTGATGCCTCTTTATATAGTAGTGACTTCCGCGCCTCTGAAAGACTGGCTCAGTTGTTCACTCAAGTTGCAGGTCGAGCAGGACGTGCCAGTAAGCCAGGTGAGGTAATCTTACAAACTCACCATCCAGAACATGGCTTGCTACAAGCACTGCTGCACAAAGACTATAACCACTTTGCCCAGACAGCTCTGGCTGAACGCAAACAAACGATGTTGCCGCCTTATACCTTCATGACTCTGTTTAGAGCAGAAGCGAACGACACACGCTTGGTGGAAGAGTTCTTGCGTCAAGTTCGTCACACATTGGAATCACATCCACTGTTTGACCAATATTGCATGGTGCTCGGCCCAACCCCTGCGCCATTGGCAAAACGAGCAGGTAAATCTCGCTGGCAGCTGATCTTGCAAACACAGACTCGTTCATTGATGCAAAAGCTATTAATGAGTGCGAAGCCGGCAATTAATATGTTACCCGCTGCGAAAAAAGTCCGTTGGTCACTCGATATTGAGCCGCAAGATCTGAGCTAAACCCACTCGGGTTAAAACTAATGATAAGTTTGTTCACAAATATTTCATATTTCTCGTGAGCAACTTCACACTAGTCATGTGATTTTTGTTAATCTAGCCGTAACTTTACACGGATGAAACGAATAAAATATTGCAATAAAAAAAGTGTTAGCAACACTTTCACAATATCTATCCGATTGTATTAATTATTCACGCCTTAGATACTTAGGCAGCAAAGGAACTTAAAAGAGGGTTTAATTTATGGCGACAATGAAGGATGTTGCCCAGCTAGCAGGCGTCTCAACCGCAACGGTATCACGTGCATTGATGAACCCTGAGAAAGTCTCAGTTTCAACTCGAAAACGAGTAGAAACAGCAGTACTTGAAGCTGGATACTCACCCAATACATTAGCTCGAAACTTACGTCGCAACGAATCAAAAACCATCATCACTATTGTTCCTGATATCTGTGACCCTTATTTCGCTGAGATCATCCGTGGTATCGAAGATGCTGCAGTAGAAAATGATTACCTAGTCCTGCTTGGCGACAGTGGTCAACAGAAGAAGCGCGAATCATCATTTGTTAACTTAGTCTTCACCAAACAAGCTGATGGCATGCTGCTGTTAGGCACCGATCATCCATTTGATGTCAGCAAGCCTGAACAAAAAAATCTACCACCTATGGTTATGGCGTGTGAATTTGCACCCGAGCTTGAATTACCAACGGTTCACATCGACAACCTGACCTCTGCATTTGAAGCCGTGAACTACCTAGCTCAATTAGGTCATAAGCGCATTGCTCAAATCTCTGGGCCAACCACTGCAACCCTGTGTAAGTTCCGCCAACAAGGTTACCAACAAGCACTGCGCCGCGCTGGAGTATCAATGAACCCAGCTTACAGCACTGTGGGCGATTTCACCTTTGAAGCTGGCGCACAAGCGGTTCGTCAATTATTAGCACTTCCAGAGCAACCAACTGCAATTTTCTGTCACAACGATGCGATGGCAATTGGTGCGATTCAAGAAGCGAAGAAGTTAGGTTTACGTGTTCCTCAAGACCTATCGATTGTTGGCTTCGATGACATCCAATTCGCTCAATACTGCGATCCACCGCTAACGACGATTTCTCAACCTCGTTACGAAATTGGACGCCAAGCGATGTTGATGATGCTCGACCTACTTAAAGGTAACGATGTTCAAGCAGGTTCACGCCTACTTGAAGCTAAACTCGTGGTTCGTGGCAGTACAGCACCACCTCGCATTTAAGCAAGATAAATACCCATACAAACCTGCGGCACATTTTGATGTGCCGCTTCCATTTCTGCACTATTATCCTCGCGCAATCTGGATTACCATGAGAGCAGAACTATCAACTATTGAATTGTCTTGTGGCTAATAGAGATTATGTAAAGCGCGGTCGTGGCACGAAAAAACCGACCAAGAAACAAGCCCCTCGCCGTAAACCTTGGCGCAGTGGTCTTTTGGCGATCCTCCTTGCCGGTGGTTTTGGTTACGGACTTTACTTATTGAGTAACGATCCTGAGCCGCCAACACCAGTGCCTGAGGTGAGCAAGCCGAAACCTAAGCCAAAACCAGCGAAAGTGATTCCACCGCCTCCAGAAGAGAAGTGGGACTACGTTGAAACGCTGCCAAGTCGTGAGATTGAAGTTAAAGCCAAAGAGCAAGAGATCTCTAAGATCCCTTACATCATGCAGTGTGGCGCTTACAAAACCGCTTCTCAGGCAGATGCGCGTAAATTGGATATTGCTTTCCAAGGTATCTCGAGTGAAATCCGTAAGAAAGACGGTAGTAGCTGGTACCGTGTGGTTCTAGGGCCATACAAGTTTAAGCGTGACGCCGAGCGCGATCGCCACAAACTACAGCGAGCAAAAATCGAACCTTGCGCTATTTGGAAAGACACCGAATAGAATTAGGTTTAGATTTTGCGATAGTCGCAGTCTTAATCTAAGCAAAAGCCGAAAACCAAACTCCGAAAGCCTCCCATTGTGGAGGTTTTCTTTTGCCTCCTCGCCCTTTAACCAAATTTCCTTACAACTTCCGTCGATAAGTTGCGCGACATCACTCGACCTTCCTTGAATTATCCGAGCACCATCCTCATATACTTTTTATACCCAAAGATAAGAAATATTAAGAGGCCCTACTCGTGACTACCATTGTATCTGTACGTCGTAATAATAAAGTCGTCATCGCGGGTGATGGACAAGTATCTCTAGGCAATACCGTAATGAAGGGCAATGCCCGTAAAGTACGTCGCCTATACAACAACAAAGTACTGGCTGGTTTTGCTGGCGGTACGGCTGATGCTTTCACGCTATTCGAAAAATTTGAAAGCAAGCTGCAAATGCACCAAGGCCACCTAACCAAAGCTGCCGTTGAGCTTGCGAAGGATTGGCGTAGCGATCGTGCTCTACGTAAATTAGAAGCACTGCTAGCAGTCGCGGATGAAACCGCTTCATTGATCATCACTGGTAACGGTGACGTAGTTCAACCAGAGAACGATCTGATTGCTATCGGTTCAGGCGGTAACTTCGCTCAAGCAGCGGCTACTGCACTATTAGAAAATACAGATTTAGATGCGCGTGAAATTGCAGAAAAGTCGCTGAACATTGCTGGCGATATCTGCGTATTCACCAACCATCACCACACTATTGAAGAACTAGAGAGCACCGTTGAGCTGCCAAAGCCAGAGTAGCGACCGCTTCCATCAATAACGTTGTATTCAACAGTGATTAAAGAATTAAGGAAAAACCATGTCTGAGATGACTCCTCGCGAAATCGTTCACGAACTCAATCGCCACATTATCGGCCAAGACAACGCTAAGCGTTCAGTTGCTATTGCACTGCGTAACCGCTGGCGCCGTATGCAGCTTGAAGAAAGCTTGCGTGTTGAAGTATCACCAAAGAACATTTTGATGATCGGCCCAACCGGTGTGGGTAAAACTGAAATTGCTCGCCGCCTAGCGAAACTGGCGAATGCGCCGTTCATCAAGGTAGAAGCGACTAAGTTCACTGAAGTGGGCTACGTAGGTAAAGAAGTAGAAACCATCATCCGTGACCTAACGGACGTTGCGATCAAGATGACGCACCAGCAAGCGATGGAAAAAGTACAATACCGCGCTGAAGAACAAGCTGAAGAACGCATTCTTGATGCCCTTCTACCACCAGCACGCGATGCTTGGGGTCAGAATGAGCAATCAACAGAAGAAACAACCTCTTCAAACACCCGCCAGATTTTCCGCAAGAAACTGCGCGAAGGTAAGCTAGACGACAAAGAGATCGAAGTTGATGTAGCGGCACCGCAAATGGGTGTTGAAATCATGTCACCTCCAGGTATGGAAGAGATGACTAACCAGCTACAAGGCATGTTCCAAAACCTCGCTGGCGACACCAAGAAAAAGCGTAAGATGAAAATCAAAGACGCATTCAAAGCACTGACTGAAGAAGAAGCTGCGAAGCTTGTGAACCAAGAAGAGCTAAAAGAGAGCGCGATCTTCAATGCTGAAAACAACGGCATCGTATTCATCGATGAGATCGACAAAATCTGTAAGCGTGGCGATAGCTCAGGCCCAGACGTATCTCGTGAAGGTGTTCAACGTGACCTGCTTCCTCTTATCGAAGGCAGCACAGTATCGACTAAGCACGGTATGGTTAAAACTGATCACATCTTGTTTATCACATCAGGTGCATTCCAAGTGGCTAAGCCATCAGACCTGATCCCTGAACTGCAAGGTCGTCTACCAATCCGTGTTGAACTTGAAGCGCTTTCTGCTCATGACTTCAAACGTATTCTTACTGAGCCAAAGGCATCACTGACAGAGCAGTACATTGCCCTGATGAAAACAGAAGATGTCGGCATTGAGTTCACTGAAGATGGCATCAACCAAATTGCTGACGCAGCATGGCGTGTGAACGAAACCACTGAAAATATCGGTGCGCGTCGTCTACACACGGTAATGGAGCGCCTAATGGATGAGATTTCATTCGACGCAACAGACCGAGCAGGCAGCAAATTAGTGATTGATGAAGCTTATGTAATATCTAAGCTTGGCGAGCTTGTAGAAGACGAAGACCTAAGTCGCTTCATCCTGTAGCACAGGAAACTCCAACTTATTGCTCTATCTCAAAGAAATAGCAGCTAATAAGCGAATTCAAGGCCCACTTTCGAGTGGGCTTTTTATTACCCGAAAAATGGGCGTATACTCAAAACACAGTATGAAACGAAGACTTACAAAGAAATAGACCTACGATGAAACAATCTCTACTGATTTGGCTTGATGCCGCACGACCAAAAACTCTACCTCTCGCACTTGTCTCTATTCTTACAGGAAGTAGTTTAGCGTTCGCCAACGACCAATTTTCTTTGTCGATAGCCCTGCTGGCATTTTTAACCGCCACGCTATTACAGATTTTATCGAATTTAGCGAATGACTATGGCGATGCGGTTAAAGGCACGGATAACGACAAACGCCTAGGCCCGATGAGAGCCATGCAATCGGGCGCTGTCACCGCACAAACCATGAAACAAGCGATCATTCTCAATATCGTATTTACGGTAATCGCAGGGTTGATTCTTATTTTTCATGCACTGAGTTCACTCGAAAACATCTTATCTTTCATTGCGTTAGGTGTTTTAGCGATTGTCGCTGCGATTGCCTATACCGTGGGTAATAAGCCTTATGGTTACATTGGCCTTGGCGACTTATCGGTGTTTATCTTCTTTGGCTTGTTAGGGGTTTCAGGTACTTACTTCTTACATACAGGTCATGTTGAGCCAAGCTTATTCCTTCCAGCGCTAGGCTGTGGACTAATGGCAGTTGCCGTTCTCAACATCAACAACATGCGTGATATTGAAAACGACAGCGAATGTGGCAAGCGCACCATGGCCGTTCGCCTAGGGCAACGTAAAGCTAAGCAGTACCATTTCGCGTTACTCGGTTTGGCACTTGCGTCTTTCGCCATCTACCTACTGATTCAAGAAAAACCGGTCTGGATTAGCCTGCCGTTTTTACTCAGCATTATTATTGTGTACAAGCATGGCAAGGCCGTTTGGGAAACCGAAAAACCGGCTCAGATTGCACCAATGATGCCCGTTATTGTGAAATGTTCACTGGTGACTAATCTACTGTTTGCAGGGGTTGTCGTAGCTCAAACTCTATTGAGTTAATTAAGACTAATCATTGCAAAGGGATCAAGCACCGATATACTCAAAGTAAGCTCATTGTTCAAAAGGTATGCTAATGGAATACAACACTTCAGCACTGTGCGACATATATTTGGATCAAGTTGATGTCGTGGAGCCAATGTTCAGTAATTTCGGTGGACGAGCGTCATTCGCCGGACAGATCTCGACGATAAAATGTTTTGAAGACAACGCATTAATTCGGTCTGTATTAGAACAAGATGGTCTGGGGCGGGTGTTGTTGATCGATGGTGGCGGCTCACTGAGAAAAGCGCTGATCGATGCTGAAATAGCCCTGCTTGCCGAAGACAATGAGTGGGAAGGTATTGTGGTTTACGGCTGCGTACGCGAAGTCGATGAGCTCGAAGACATGAACCTTGGTATTCAGGCTTTGGCCTCTATTCCCGTTGGTGCGAGCCAAGAAGGTGTTGGCGAATTAGACGTACCGGTCAACTTTGGCAGCGTAACTTTCTTGCCGGAAGATTACCTCTACGCAGACAACACGGGCATCATTCTTTCTGCTGAGCCTTTGGATGTTGAACTTGATTTGGATGTTGAAGAAGAAGAGCCAGAGTAACGATTCGAACGAATCACACCCAAGCTAACATTCGCAAACCAACACTTTGTAAATTAGTACGTTGCAACTTAGCACTGTGAAAATTAGAACAACAAACAAAAACGCCCGCTACTCAGTAGCGGGCGTTTTTTTTAAATCTGAAGAGTTGATTACTCTACGTCATCCATTTTACCTAGAAGGTTACGGATGCGATCTTGCCATGCAGAGTGCTCTTCCTGCATTTGCTGAGTTTTTTGCTCTAGGTCGTGACGGCTTGCTTTTAGCTCACCAGCTTCTGTTGCTAGTGCTTCTTTCTCTTCTTTAAGCTCTTCCACTTCCATTTGAAGAAGTGCAATTGTATCTACTGCTGTTTGAATTTTTGCTTCTAGCTGCTCTAGTACTTCAAAAGACATTCTGGCCTACCTTTAAGTTATCCGTTTGATGGTGAAGGTCTACTCCACTTATTTCCCCATTCTACTCAGCAGAGCAAGGATAAACACTCTATATATTCGATATTTTGCGCCATTCGATGAAAAAAACAGCGCTTTTTACCGAATATTGACGTGAATTATTACTACCACGTCAACAGACTGATTATTTTGATGAATATTACCTGTTTTCACCTGCAAATTGATCGAGAGCAATCCCCAAAAAACAAAAAGGCAAACGTTTCCTTTGGGATATGGTAAAATTCGCCGCGAAATTTCTATTCCCCCTTTGAAAATTTTGGAGTCCGCATGAAACGCGATTTAGCAATGTCATTCTCTCGTGTCACTGAAGGTGCAGCACTAGCTGGTTACAAGTGGCTTGGCCGCGGCGATAAAAACGCTGCAGATGGCGCTGCTGTAGAAGTAATGCGTAGCCTACTGAACAAAACCGAAATTAGCGGTGAGATCGTTATTGGCGAAGGTGAAATCGATGATGCACCTATGCTATACATCGGCGAAAACGTCGGTATTGGCGGTGATGCTGTAGATATCGCCGTTGACCCAATTGAAGGGACACGCATGACAGCAATGGGCCAATCAAATGCATTGGCTGTCTTGGCTGCAGGTGAGAAAGGTAGCTTCCTTAAAGCGCCTGACATGTACATGGAAAAATTAGTTGTTGGCCCTGGCGCAAAAGGCGCGATTGACCTAGAACTGCCACTGACAGAAAACCTAGAAAACATTGCGAAAGCACTAGGTAAAACACTCGATACACTAGTCGTAACCACTCTTGCTAAGCCACGTCATGATCAAGTGATTGCCGACATGCAGGCGATGGGCGTTCGTGTATTCGCAGTGCCAGACGGTGATGTAGCTGCTTCTATCTTAACGTGTATGCCGGACAGCGAAGTCGACGTAATGTACTGCATCGGCGGCGCACCTGAAGGTGTCGTTTCGGCGGCGGTTATTCGCGCACTCGACGGCGACATGCACGCACGTCTACTACCTCGTCATGAGGTAAAAGGCGATACAGAAGAGAACCGCAAACACGGTGAGCTTGAATTAGAGCGCTGTGCTGAAATGGGCGTAACGGCGGGTATCGTGTTGAAGATGGAAGACATGGCTCGTAGCGACAACGTTGTATTCTCTGCAACGGGTATTACTAAGGGTGACCTGCTAGAAGGCATCACTCGTACAGGCAATATCGCAACCACAGAAACACTGCTTATCCGTGGCCGCTGTCGTACTATTCGTCGCATCAAGTCGATTCACTACCTAGAGCGTAAAGACCCAGAAGTGATTGGTCACATCCTGTAAACCTAAACTAGGTTCAACAGAACACGCGAAGGCTGATACCAAGTATCAGCCTTTTGTTTTATTGGCCATCAATAACCCGTGCATTTCACCTACGCCATAGTAAATGGTTTGCTTTATAAACACCTTGCCTCATAATAGTAAGGTTCATTAGGTAGAGATAGTATGAAAACAAGCGACAAAATCTTACAGACCATTAAGCGTCAAGGCGCGGTAACCGCGAAACAACTGTCAGAAGAATTTGGCATGACGACAATGGGTGCCAGACAGCACCTACAAAGTTTGGAAGATGACGGTATTCTTGCGTTTCATGACGTCAAAGTAAAAGTAGGTCGCCCAACTCGTCATTGGTCACTGACTCAACAAGGTCATGGTCAATTTTCAGATCGACACGGTGAGCTCACGATTCAAGTGATAGATGCTGTCGAGAATCTGTTTGGTAAAGAGGGGCTAGCTAAAGTGGCCGCTGAACGTGAACAACACACGTTAAAGCAATACCAAACCGCCCTGTCTGGCTGCGACAACCTACTGAGTAAACTTGAAAAGCTAACCCAACTTCGAGAAGAAGAAGGGTATATGGCTGAACTTCAAGATCAAGGCGATCACTACATCTTGATCGAAAACCACTGCCCTATCTGTAAGGCTGCGACTCGCTGCCCTAGCCTGTGCCAATCAGAACTCAATGTTTTCAAAGAATTACTCAAAGACGAATGTCATGTGAGCCGCACTGAGCACATCATTACTGGCGAACGTCGTTGTACTTATACCCTAACGCCTAGCCACTAATACTGTCTCAATATTGAGAAAATAAAAATAGAACAAAATTTGTACAGATTTCTTTCTTAAGCTTAAAGCATATGAAACATGCTTAGTGCTAAGGAAGGAATGATGGGACATCCACAGCCAGATCAAAAACTGCCCCCCTTTGACGAACTTGTCCAACTCGCGAAAAGCGATCCGAAAGCATTCAATCAATTCAAACATGAGATGTGCGAACAGATGATTTGTTCAGCATCAGAAACCATGCAAGACAGGCTTCGTGCCCAACAGAGCCACATCGATTTAGTGGTTAGTCGTTGTAAAAACCCGCATCACACCAATGTCGTTTTGATGCAAGAATTAAGCTGCCAAGTGTGTAAGTTCCAAGACGCTCTACAAGGTCGTTGCGGCTTTGAAGAATCTCAGCCTGAAAATGTTGTGCCTTTTAGACCCAATACAGAACCCAAAATGTATTAAAGCGATACGAATTAAAAGCAGAAAAGTGAGCTATCTTAAAAACAAAAAAAGGAGCGCAATGCTCCCTTTTTACTGATGAATCATCCAATATTTATACTGGATCTTCGCCGTAGTCGTTACGACCTTCTGTGCCTTTCAATAAGCCACATTCAATCAGAATCCACAAGCCACACACTAATGCTGCAGCCGTTGCCGCCATATGAATAGGCGATACCGACTCTGTCGTGGTCGCAGCCATTGGTGAAGCAAGGCGACCTAGCACGAGTGGCACATTCAGCAATAGCCAGTGGTTCGACTTGTTACGGTCGTGCCAGCGCTTAGCCGTGACTGCAAGATCTGGGATAACCAGCATCAGTAGGAAGATCGGTAACAGGATGTAAGAATATGCAGGGAACAAAACCGAGATACCAGAAGCAAAACCCGTAATCGCTATGTAGTAGAAAATATTCCAAATCCAGTAAGTCTTACGACCAATTCTCCCCTTGAAAGAGAGCAGTAAATCTTTCATCGACATCTTAAATACTCAAAAAATTAATACGCTACCAAAAAGTTAGCAGCAAATAGTCAGTTAATCACTTTTAGTTAGTTGATTATTTTTAGCTAGTTAATCACTTTCTGAAAGCAACTTTTATCCATATCTCGTATGTTGACCGTTAGGCTACGGATATGGCTTGCCTGTTCTTGTAGGGTTTGCATCAACAAACGCGACAATTCTCTTTTCTGTTCTTCGGTACGCCCTGCAAGTAACTCGAAGCTAATATGAACAAAATCCACATTGTCTTCTTCATCACCGACCAACCAGTTATGACAGCGCAGTGAACGAGACTTCACAGAAGGTACGTCAAACAAGCCACAGTTTAATGTAACTTGATGAAGGTCTTCCAGTAAACCTTGGATATTCACTCGCTCATCCACTGAATTTGAGTACTCTAGAACTAGATTCGGCATTATTACTTCCTATTGTTAACGCAATCGTTTGTCCCTTAATAACAACTAACGATGAAAAATCCGAGAAGTTAGCTATTATTCTGTCTGCCGGATCACTGATATTTGCTCAAAATCTACTCTGACCATTGAGTAAGATCCAAGAAAGTCATGACCACAGTCATGATCTGTTGATATTATTCTGTTATATTATTTCGTAATAAAGTTTACTTTTTTACATTCGATTTATTTAAATACTTTGGAGATATTCCTATGCGTCATCCTGTAGTTATGGGTAACTGGAAACTAAACGGCAGCAAAGAAATGGTTGTTGATCTACTAAACGGTCTTAACGCTGAACTTGAAGGCGTAACAGGCGTAGACGTAGCAGTTGCTCCACCAGCACTTTTCGTTGATCTTGCAGAGCGTACGCTTACTGAAGCGGGCAGTGCAATCATCCTAGGTGCTCAAAACTCTGACCTAAACAACAGCGGTGCATTCACTGGCGACATGTCTCCAGCAATGCTTAAAGAGTTCGGCGCATCTCACATCATCATCGGTCACTCTGAGCGTCGTGAATACCACGCTGAGTCTGACGAGTTCGTTGCTAAGAAATTCGCATTCCTAAAAGAGAACGGCCTAACTCCAGTTCTTTGTATCGGTGAATCTGAAGCACAAAACGAAGCAGGCGAAACTGTTGCTGTATGTGCACGTCAACTTGACGCTGTTATCAACACTCAAGGTGTTGAAGCTCTTGAAGGCGCTATCATCGCTTACGAACCAATCTGGGCTATCGGTACTGGTAAAGCAGCTACAGCTGAAGATGCACAACGCATCCACGCTCAAATCCGTGCACACATCGCTGAGAAATCTGAAGATGTTGCTAAGAAAGTTGTTATCCAATACGGCGGTTCTGTTAAGCCAGAAAACGCAGCAGCTTACTTCGCACAACCAGACATCGACGGCGCTCTAGTTGGCGGCGCAGCTCTAGACGCGAAAAGCTTCGCAGCTATCGCTAAAGCAGCAGCTGAAGCAAAAGCTTAATTTAAACTTCACCGTTTAAATTGAATGAAAGGTCAACTTAGGTTGGCCTTTTTTGATCTCGCTCGAACACCACCCTCTCCTGCCTCTCTTTTGTCACCAGCTCTTCGTAACTTAATAACACTTCTATTCATTGGACTTCGTTATGAAGATTTATACACGACCTCAGCTCAATACATTTCGAAAAACACTCCGAAACAACATGCCTCAACCAGAACGTAAACTATGGTTTTATATAAGAAGAAAACAGCTTGGCGTAAAATTTAGAAGACAACATAGCATTGGAAAATACATCGTGGATTTCTTCTGCTGCGAACTAAAACTGGCCATTGAGTTAGATGGTAATAGTCACTTTTCAGAACAAGCACAGGCTTACGATCATCAGCGCACACGAGACTTAAACAAGCTTGGAATCAAGGTACTTCGCTTTACCAATGAAGAAGTTAACCACAGTATTGAGACGGTTTTAGGGAGAATTACAGATGCATTGCCCCAATGAACCTCTGTGTATACATCCCCCTCTAACTCCCCCTTATTTCAACATTTCCGATCACCCAAACCCTAGGATAAAGGGGGAGAACCTTCTTTGTTCACTTAGATTTATCACCTAATTGATACCATACAATGCTCAATAAATCGCTAACTGGAAAGCTTACACTGATAGCGATAATTTGTTGTGGGTAGTTGTCTGTTCCAACAAATACGGAACTGTTCCTCCCCTTTCCAAACAAAGCTAAATGGATTCGTGAACCTGACGTAAGGGGAGGCTAGGAGGGGATTTTAAAATGAATCAAAAGAACGACAGGCACAAAAAAACCGCTGATAGATCAGCGGTTTTTAAATTCTTTAAGCGAACGCTAAGCGTGGCTTAGAACAACTCTTCTGCAACGCGGAACAGCTCAGAACGGTCTGGGTTCTGCATATTCTCGATACAGTCGATGATGTCGTGGTGAACAAGCTCTTCTTTCTCGATACCAACACAACGACCACCGTGGCCTTCTTGAAGAAGGTGAACAGCGTAGTTACCCATGCGAGAAGCCAGTACACGGTCAAATGCAGTAGGACGACCACCACGTTGGATGTGACCAAGAACCGTTGCACGAGTTTCACGACCTGTTGAAGATTCGATCTCTTTAGCCAGTTCGTTCGCGTCCATCATTAGCTCAGTTAGAGCGATGATTGCGTGCTTCTTACCCTTCGCAATTCCATCTTGGATATTGCTGATTAACTGCTCTTTATCTAGACCAGTTTCAGGAGTAATGATGTACTCACAACCGCCTGCGATTGCTGACATAAGCGTAAGGTCACCACAGTGACGGCCCATGATTTCAACAATAGAAATACGTTGGTGAGAAGAAGACGTGTCACGTAGACGGTCGATTGAATCAATAACTGTGTTAAGCGCAGTTAGGTAACCGATTGTGTAGTCAGTACCTGCGATATCGTTATCGATAGTACCTGGAAGACCGATACATGGGTAACCCATTTCTGTCAGTTTCTTAGCGCCCATGTAAGAACCGTCGCCACCGATAACAACAAGTGCTTCGATACCGTGTTTCTTAAGGTTCTCAATGCCTTTCTCGCGAACTTTAACATCTTTGAATTCAGGGAAACGTGCAGAACCTAAAAAAGTACCGCCGCGGTTGATGACGTCAGATACGCTTGAACGGTCAAGCTTTTCAATACGGTCTTCAACAAGGCCTTGGTAGCCATCGTAAATGCCGTAAACTTCAATGCCAACTGATAGTGCGGTACGAACTACGCCGCGTACTGCTGCGTTCATGCCTGGAGCGTCACCACCACTGGTCAAAACACCGATCTTCTTAATCATGCTCACCCTCGATTTTTGGGAATCTATTATTCAATTCTTTTGCTTGCCGATTGTATATCAACAAGATTTTAAATCTATATATGTGCTTTATGTTACATTTCCTCAATAGGAATAGCACTTAAATCGCGTAAATTTATGTAACATTTCTACTTCTGTAAGAGTATTACAGTTTTACTCAGTAACTTTGTTGATTCACATCAGAATCAACATTAATTGTTATGCGGTGGTTTTTGTATCACCAAAGAATTAGCAATTTTTACTCACTTTAGTTCAAAAGCTACCCACTTACCATTTGCGGGCTGCTTTTCCTGCTCATTACCAAGAATGAAATTTCTGCTGCTTCTCGGGGCCGAATACCACCGAATACGGGTCTTGATGAATTAATACATCAGCATCAGGGAACACGGAGATAAGCTTGGCCTCTACTTCGTCAGAAATGCGATGCGCTTCAATAAGTGGGATATTATCTTCCAATTCTAAATGCAGTTGGATAAAGCGAATCGGCCCCGAACGACGCGTTCGTAACTGATGCACACCCAACACGCCTTCAATGCTTAATGATGTCTCTTTAATCTGTTTCAGCTCTTCATCTGGCAGCTTATGATCAAGTAGAGATTGCACCGCTTCCATCGCCATTTGGTAGGCGCTGTACAGAATGTAGATACCAATACCAACCGCAAACACTGAATCTGCCTGACCAATACCAAACCAACTCAACGCCAATGCCAGCATGATCGCGGCATTCATATAGAGATCGGTTTGGTAGTGCAGTGAATCAGCCGCAATGGCTTGGCTACCGGTTTTGTTTACGACATGCTTTTGGAAGCGAACTAGACCAAAGGTCATCACCATTGCGAATAAGCTGACGTAGATACCAATTTCTGGGGAGTTCAGTTCGTGGGGTCTAAAGAAGCGCTCAATACCGTTAAGAATGAGGAAACAAGCCGAGCCGGAGATAAACATCGCCTGCGCTAATGCGGCAAGGGATTCAGCCTTACCATGACCAAAGGTATGTTCTTTGTCGGCAGGCTGGAGAGAATAGCGAACCACGATAAGATTGACGACAGAGGCCGCGATATCCAACATTGAATCCACTACGGAAGCCAACAGACTCACAGAACCTGTCACCCACCACGCTGCGACTTTCACTATCAATAAGATAGTGGCGATGGTGGTGGCTGCCCAAGCGGCGAGCGTAACTAAACGTGCGTATTCTTGTTTCATAATTTGGCTATAAAGTGACTGATAGCACAAAGTATAACCTGCAAACAATCAATTGAATATGACAGCTAGGATGTAAAACATTCATTTCTAGGGGTCAAAAAAAGCGGCACGCGGCCGCTTATTTCTAAACACGTTCATTCAATCCGGCTTTCTCAAGCCATGAATTACTTGTCTTTGTTCATGCGTTTTTCCATTTTGTCAGCACACTTAGTCATGCGCTCTTGCTGGATTTCTTTCAGTTGAGTCTTTTGCTCAGCCGTTAGTACGCTCATCATTTGGTGTTGTTTCTTAAGCATTGCTACGCGACGCTCAGTTTGCTTCTCAACCATTTGGCTTGCTAGGTCATTTGCTGCTGCTTCATCGAAGTTGTCAGCCAATACCAATGCTTGAACTTTCTCTTGGTGCGCTTTCATTTTTGCCATTTTGTCGGCTTTGTTGCCAGCGTGTTTTTCTTTCATCTCTGCACGATTCGCTTCGCGCATCTCTTTCAATTCTGTTTTTTGTGCGTCAGTTAGGTCTAGTTGACGCATCACTTTCTTATCGAAGCCGCCACATTTACCGTGCATGCCTTTGTGGTCGCCTTTATCGCCGCCGCCATATGCGAACGCGCTTGCTGTACCAAACATTAGTGGAAGTGCCGCAGCTGCTAGTACAAGTTTCTTAGTCATTTTCATAATTGTTGCCTCAATTCGGTATAATAAGTCATGTGTTGCGTCTGTTTCTCAGCGCTTGAATATAGATTAGTCTTTCCCTCGTAAAGTGACGTTTAGAAAGCGTAAAGAATCGTAAAGAGTGAAAGCTGACGAATAATTAGCAGTATTATTAACGTGTAAATAACCAATTAAGGCTTCCCAATGGCGAACATTCTTCTTATTGATGACGACACCGAGTTAACCGGCTTACTTAAAGACATTCTGAGCTTTGAGGGGTTTACTGTTTCCGAAGCCAATGACGGCTATGCGGGGCTTGAGGCCATCAATGATGAGATAGATTTGATCCTATTGGATGTGATGATGCCACGCCTTAATGGCATGGAAACCCTTAAGAAGCTGAGAGAAAATTGGGAAACACCGGTATTAATGCTGACCGCTAAAGGTGAAGAGATCGACCGTGTGATTGGCCTTGAACTTGGCGCGGATGATTACTTACCAAAACCGTTTAGTGACCGAGAATTGCTTGCGCGTATCCGAGCGATTCTGCGTCGTACACAAACCGCTGATGCACCTAAAGCAGCCAGTGACACCATTCAATACCAAGACATCGAAGTCTTCCCTGGCAAGCAAGAAGCTTACTGCAATGGCCAACAAATCGACCTCACCACTACCGAGTTCGCACTGCTTAGCCATCTGATTCAGAATCCAGGTCAAGTGATCACCAAAGAAGCATTGAGCTTAGATGTGTTGGGTAAAAGGCTGGCGGCATTTGACCGTGCAATTGACATGCATATCTCTAATCTGCGTAAGAAGATTCCAGAACGTACTGACGGTAAGTCTCGCATCAAAACCTTACGTGGCCGTGGCTATTTACTGGTAGAGGAAGGTTAATGCGTATACCTAAAATCACTAGCTTATATGGACGTATCTTTGCCATCTTTTGGTTCACCATGTTACTGGTGCTTTTATCCGTATTATCTCTGCCGCACCTCGATCCTCGAGTGGCGCGAGATGTGCCCGCCGATCATCTTAATAAATTAGAGCGTATCGCTAAAATCACCGAAAAGCGCTACGCCAAAGAACCGAATCTAGGCAAAATTGTCTTCCAACTTGAGGCACCACGTAGCCGCAAGGATTCTCGTGCTCGTATCTATTTAACCGATCTTGAGGGTGCAGTCCTTACTTCGAAAAGACATTCAGACTATAAACTTAAGGCGATTCGTAACTTTGTTACCTCGATTGATAACCCTGAGATGCCGAAGCAAAAGCTCTACGGGCACTACATGGTCGCAGGGCCCGTGCCGATTACACTCGCTGGTGAAGAACTGTTGATGTATGCCGGAGTGAAGTGGAACCAACCACCGCCATTTTTGCTGCGACTGTTTGATAAACCTTTACAGCTATTACTTGCCGTCATGTTAGCGAGTACCCCGCTCTTGCTTTGGTTAGCTTGGGCATTGAGTCAACCGGCTCGCAGGCTTGAACGCGCAGCGCAGCGTGTAGCAAAAGGGCAGTTTGAGGTCGATCCTCAGCTCGAGAAAGGCACATCAGAATTCAGACAAGCGGGTGAAAGCTTTAACCAAATGGTCGAAGCGGTAAACCAGATGATCTCAGGGCAACAACGCCTACTCTCTGATATTTCACACGAACTGCGCTCACCACTGACTCGTCTGCGCATGGCCAATGCTCTTGCGATTCGTAAACAAGGTGAAAGCCAAGAGTTAGAACGTATCGACATGGAAGCACAGCGATTAGAGCAGATGATCAGTGAACTGCTGACACTCTCTCGCATGCAGGTCGACAGTCACATAACTCGTGAAGTTCAACCACTCTCAAGTCTATGGGAAGAGATACTAAAAGACGCACAGTTTGAAGCCGAGCAGATGGGCAAACAGCTAACGTTCTGCGATATCCCAGATCGTTCTATTTCTGGTAATCCAAAACTCTTAATGAGTGCATTCGACAATATTACGCGTAATGCTATCTATTACGGCAAAGACCAAGTCGATGTGCAATTCAGCGTTTTAAACGATCAACTGACTATTCGCGTGAATGACAATGGCGATGGTGTGCCTGATGACGAACTCGATTCGATCTTCAGACCCTTCTATCGTGTTTCGACTGCGCGAGATCGTAACTCAGGCGGCACTGGACTTGGGTTGACCATTACAGAGAGTGCGATTCGTCAACACAGCGGAACCATCACAGCCAGCCGCAGCACATTAGGCGGATTACAACTGGAAATTACCTTACCTATCCTACCGGTGTAATACCCCCACAAAGATCACAGTTGATAATGATTGTTATTATCATTATGGTAAATCCTCTAATTAAGGAGGATTTACCATGTCACACACTTTCCCTGCTCTACCCTACGCTTACGATGCTCTAGAGCCTTACATTGATGCGAAAACGATGGAAGTGCATTACAGCAAGCACCATAGAACCTACTACGATAAGTTTGTTGCAGCTGTCTCTGGCAGTGAACTTGAACAGCAATCTCTAACTGAGATCTTCGCAAACATCTCCCAGCACAGTCCTGCGGTTCGTAATAATGGTGGCGGTTACTACAACCACATTCTGTATTGGAATTGCATGTCTCAAGATGGCGGTGGTGAACCGACAGGCGAACTTGGCGAGGCTATCAAAAATACATTTGGGGATTTCAAAGCGTTCCAAGAGCTGTTCGCGCAAGCGGCGATCAATACCTTTGGTTCCGGCTTTGCTTGGCTAGTGGTAGAAGAAGAACAACTGAAAATCATCTCGACTTCAAACCAAGACAATCCGTGGATGGATACGGTTGCCAGTAATGGTGAGCCGATTCTTGCACTCGACGTTTGGGAGCACGCCTACTACATCAGCTACCAAAACCGTCGCCCTGATTACATCAATGCATGGTGGAATGTGGTGAATTGGGAAGCAGTTTCTGAGAACTACGCGCAAGCTCTCGCTAAATAAGTTCAGCGGCTACATAAGCCTAACGACAGTAGAGAATCTTGATACCGTGACTCGCATAACCAGAGGTGGTGAACTGTACTCACTCAGCTTGCCACCGTATACTCTGGCTATCTTTGATTATTCTTGTGAACCAACATGTTTGATATCGCTCTATACGAACCAGAAATTGCGCCCAATACGGGTAAAATACCCACCCGTTAAAATCGGCAACTTTTTTTACAGAAAATTTGGCTAACTCAAAATTCTTTTACTACGCTATTCATACTGCTAACAACTGTATGGATGATCATGAAAAGAATACTGAGTCGCGACGTTGAGTTTGAAGATCGCAAGATAGAAACTCTCCATTCATTCTATGATGATAATTTAGATCCAATATTGTTGCCTAATCTATGGCTATTGCATCTGTCCCTTAATCAAGCGGTATACGGGTGGCGTAAAACAGGTACCAAGAGAAGATCTCAACGGACGCCAAAGAACGTAGAAATAGCGTTTACGCAAAATGATATTTCAGAGAATACTGCCCACAACTACGTCGGACACGTATTCAAGCTACTAAACCACATTAACGATAAGCCACAGATTAACGTTCACTATACAGAGCAACTGACCTCCCGTTTCATCAACGACTATCTCAACAATGTTTTACCTGAGCGCTTAGACTCTATCGCCTCTGTCAAAGCGCACCAAGCGGGTATTGCTGCGTATTGTAACTTTCTTTGCGCGCTTGGCATTTGGCCGCTAGAGCAAAACCGTCCTACTACGATTTACCGCAAAACAAGACAATACATGGCGGACAAAGATACCAGGCCGCGGAAAATCAATTATATTACGAGTGATGAATACAGTGATCTCTTGCGCACATGCACCTCGAAGCGCGATAAACTCATCCTTGCAATGGGCTACGAAGTTGGCCTGAGAGCCTCTGAAAATATTGGCTTAGAGCTCAATGACAACGGAAAGCACAAAGGCTTACGCCCACTGTTCGAAGAGCTCGAATCGACGCCAAGCAAAATGCAGTTTGAATACATTCTTCGCGCAAAATACACCAAGGGGAGCAAAACGGGCGCTATCTATTTTGATCGTGAGTTACTTCAGCAAATGAAGGATTACCATGATGGCGAGCGCGCTGCTGTGGTGGAAAAGTCCGGCGTTGATGCACCAACGCTGTTCATTCGATACGATCACGATGGCAGGGGGCAAAGTATTAGCGTTGAACATGCCTCAAATATGTTCAAAAACATCAAGGAGAAATTGTCTTACCTCAATCAATCACTGAGTTACCACGACCTTCGCCACTCCTTTGCCACCATTCTATACCATGAAGAACTTCTCGATTCTAACGGTCAAGAGACTCGCTCTGAGAGCGCAGCGCTTGAGACAGTGCGTAAGCGACTTCGTCATGCCGAAGGCAGTAAAACCGTTCATCGCTATATTCGCCTGCGCACAGTTATGTTATCACGCGAAACCGGAGCGGCAGCATGAGTGAGAAAACGCCTAGTAACTTCGATATCGCATTACCCGAGCAGCCACAAAGTCTATTGTCTTCACCAACTCGCTTGGTCCTCGACGATAAAGTCTACCCCTTGGACAATCCACACCAAGATGCAAAATCGATTTACCATACGATTCATACCGCGCTGCTGTCAGATTGGTGGAGTGAGAGCCTTAGAGAGGCGACGCAAGCCAATCACAAATGCACCTTGGGCACCTTTCTTAACTGGTTGTCTGACCATCAATTAACTGAGGGGAACCGCTTTGACGTACTCAACGACTACCAAGCCTTTCGAGTGAACGAAGCGAATGTGAAACCACAAAGCACTGGCGCTGGGAATCTGCTCATTCTATTGCAAACTGGCTGCGACCATGGCGAATTAGAAGGACAATATCGTTACATCGAGACTTTGATTGACAGCACTAAGGTTCTAGAGCCTGAGGACCGGATACCAGATACACTCACTGGCTGGTTTTCACAGATGGACTGGTTACGCACAATCGTTGGCGATGATGACTGGCTCGCGATGGAAAGCCCCAAACGGCTGATGGAAAGCTTTAGTGTGACCATCGCCAGCACACTGTTGTGGGTGCAAAAAATCAGGTCGGCTATCAGAGCGTTAGTAAAGAAAAATCCTAACCTTGCCACCATCGGTGAGAATTTACACAACAAAAGTGGCCGTAATGCCCACTACTGCCGAGAATTGTTGATATTGGCCTCACGAGACCCAGCGCTACCCGCTGGAACCCTTGATTTGTTGCTCGCTGATTTTGCCCCGCCCACGGAGCACGAGTATTGTCGGAGCACTCTACAGGCAGGTAAGAGTGTTTCATTAAAACTTAGGATTGACGGTCTATACAAACCGGTCTTTTTTCAATCAACTCTCTTTGCACTTGAAAACATAGACAGTCCGAGCGAAATCGAGTCACATCTGGCAGCTTGGCTGTGTGCATGGCAGACCGTGCAGGCCGCAGATATCCAAAAACTCAAACCCCATCACTTTACTGTCCACACCAACAAGCAAGGCCGCCCTATCTCTCTGCAATGTAATTACTACAAAGGCAGAAGCGGTCGCTCCCAAGAGCCACCGGTACTGGATGCACAACAAATCGAATTTAAGGCGCTCATAAAGTTTCTCAACACATGGTCATGTGACAATAAACGTTTGTTATCTAATTTCCAAACGAGAACTCACTATTCTCCCAACAGTGAATACATCTCCTTGTCTCGCAGTTTAGTTCGCATCTGGACAATAACCACGATCTCTCGTGAGATTCAAACAGAGCTGAATACTCGAAAAGCAAGCGACCGTTTCCGGCGTTTGTTCATGGCAATTGCACGCCATGGTGGTAAGGCCTTTGATCCCTGGGGAAAGAGACAAAAAAAACTAAAACAACCCAATAGTGTGAAAGCCTATCACGCATCCGCCGCTCGACCTTTACCACCATTATTGTTTGGAGCCTCGGCCATTAAGACCAGTGCAGTCCAAGCGCGCAGCGACCAGTATCGTGATGGCGATTTTGTAAATGTTAACTCACACTCCGCTGCAACTGAAAAAATGCACTATATGACCGACCAGAATAAAGAGTGGGTGAATCAAAATGGCCGGATAACGCGCATCGTGCTCAATGATATTGAGAATCATGCCTACAAACCGAACCTCGACCTGGCGGTAATTTCGGCACGAGAACGTCGCCTGCAAACCAAGGTTATGCAGTTAGCACCGGGACAATCAGTACGCATTAACCCGCTGGGAGAGCCTCTCACACCAAGTCCGTCCGATGCAGGGATGGTGGGGGAAGCAGATGAATACATTGTCTGGGATACGCCTGAAACGGTGGTGTGTTTTCTGCATTACCTAGCAGAAGCCGAGCGTCAATCAAATCCGCTTATTGCTCACGCCTTGCCTTTCTTTGAACGTACGGTGTTGCCGACGGCAGAATGGATGTCCTCATTATTGAATAATGACCTGAGCCCGCAGACAGTCAGAGATGGGCGTCAGCAATATGACCAACTGCGTGGCGTGTTGCCAGCACTGTTTAATAATCAATTGCACGGAGGTGTTGGCACATGAAAATACCGCTACCCAAGCATGCCAGTCATGACCAGTTTTCGCCCGAGCTGCTGCAACAACAGCTCAAAAACCTCGGAAGCTCTAGTGACATAACCGCAAGCCAATGGGCCTTCGACGGTCTCACGGTCAATTTTTCAGCGCTAATGCACTTAGAGCAAGACAACCCGCACTGGTGTGCTCAGATAGGTATGAGCCCAGCTTGGCTGGCTCGGCTCCTCCTGCTTGAACAGTGCCGTGGTTTAAGAGGTTCAACTTCCATTCACTATGCTTTTTCTGCAATAACCAAGTGGTTGTTCTGGCTGTTTGAACGATACCATACCGGACAACACATTGGGCGTGAGCAAAGCTCGCTCGTCATTACTCAAAATGACCTCCAAGAGTTATTTGAATACCTTGTCATGCATGCGATGTCCGAGGAAGGGGTACCAGAGCGCCGCTTGACACCTTGCTCGTTTGGAATAATCGACAAGGGTATTGCAATTAGGGACTGGCGACGGACGCTTGCTCAGCTTGGCCTAAATTCTATAGGTTTTACCAGCGCTTTCTCTAAAAACGTACAAACCAAACATTGGAAGGAAGTCATTGAACGTGCCTCGAGGGGAGAACTATCGTATGCAGACTGGAAGTCAGGAGGCAGTTTTAACTACCTCACACTCGATTACGGCCGCCACTACATTGAGCACTGCACAACGTTTTTCTCACAGCACATTGCGATGGCAACGGCGCTCAAACTGACCTTAGAGAGCGTCGATACCATTATGAACCTTAGTGGAGCTCACCGCTTGGCCTGTACTCAGTCAATCCATCACTTTCTGCAAGGCAAAGAGGTTAACCAACTCCCACGAGGCATCACCCAAAATAACAATGGGTATCGCAAAGTGAGCGACAGCAACTTACTCAAGATTCAACAGGCCACACAAACGGTTTACGACCGTCATCTTCGCCCTCTGAGAGCCAGTGAAGCCATGCTGAGTGACTCGGAAATCGCAGCAATGGCAAAGGAGTTCAATCTTGACGACACATCGCTCAATGAGCAGGGCTGGCTACGCCAAATTGTGATGGTTTTCCTGTGCAAATTTGACCCGGTGCATAACGTTTGCTCGGATGTGACTATCGCTTTGCACGACAAATGGCTGGCAGGAATCGTTGGGCCTCGACTTGGAGGCTTGAAAAAATTAAGGGGCTGGCTGAGCTCTCGCTGGCAAACTCTGCACGACGAAGTTGATACTGCCTTGCCCACAGAAGAGTGGTTTAGAGACCTTGGCTTAGTGATACGCGAGGGGGGGGGGAGATCCACCTACTTGCATGAATTTATCGCAAGGGTTATCGACGCCGGGCTAGCCCAAGTGGTTGCTCTCAACGGCTGGCGTGAATCAGAATACGGTTGGTCACTTCAAGATATCCACATCACACGCAATCGTGATGCGTTAGACCAGCACACCATGCCTTTTCGTTATAGCGTAAAATGGGTGGTACCCAAGACGTCCGGTGAGGCTAAGCTCAACCGCGAAATCACTCAAAGTACCTATCTGGCTGCGCAGCAATTGGCCCAGTTGGTCATGGCTTCCCCCGGTTGTCCCGCCCTCTACCCAAGTCGCAACCTAAAAGCAGCTGAGAAATCTGCTGAACCGGTCAGTAACCGTTTTGCAAACCTGTGGCGCCATTTTGTTGATTACTACCCGCCCTTTGTTCAATTAGACAAAGCACAAGCTCTAGACAAACTGCGCGTGCAAGCGAAGGCTCAAGTATTAACGTGTGAGGAGCAACAGCAACTCTCCCAACTGTCTGAGGAAAGTAAAAGAGAAGATTGGACTCGCCTGCTGGATGACCGATTGCTTATCGAGGCGCATCGCAGAGCGCGTGACGAGCGCGAGCGAGTGATTTTCTTTTTAGAAACAGCTGCTCGGAGAAAACTGCTTGAGCGCTATTGCTGCAGCGAATTGCCAGACTCAATGCAAAAATTGCTCGATAAGCACCTTTGCGATGCCACAAAACAAGATATCCAATCTCGCGCAGCATCTTTAGATTTCCCTGTAAGCTACACAAAGGCAGTGGTACACGAGATGATGGAGGGGTGCCTCTATCCTACCCCACATGCATTTCGCCACATCTGGGCAGAGGCGGTATACCGACGCTTCGACGGCGATGTTGGCTGGATGATACGTTCACAATTTAAGCATATCAGTCAAAGCATGTGGCTTGCTTACATTCGAAATAAAGACAACCGCCGCCAGCATGATACCGTCAAGCGGCGCGCCATCAATAGTCTGCTGAGTAATTACATGAAGAAAAAAGGCAAGGGCTTCGCCGGCAAGCTCAACACCTTGCTTCGCAGGACCTTTGCTAAAACTCAAGTTGTTAATACCGAGAAGATTGATGGCCTAGTCGCTCAGTTTGCAGAGCAGGAAATCAAAGACATTAAATCCAATCCGTGGGGTTTCTGCATTCTACTCAAGCGTAACCAACACCGCGCCAAATGTGCCGTTGGAGGTACCCCTCAGAGACAAAATGCCTGCGCTGGACTGTGCCTTGGTTGTGTAAACAACCTCTCTCAAGAGGGCAATGTGCAAGGTATTTTACTTGCGATTGGCAATGACATCAAACTGTTAGAGACTCCCGGTGTTCCAACCGCATGGCGTGAGCCTGCACTCACAACAGTAAAAAACGCTCTCAAGCACCTAAAAAAACTATCCGTGAACGAGCAGATTATTAACGCCCTGCAGGCCTCCCTAAACACGAAGGAAAACGCAGCATGAGCCTAGACCTAATGCATTTGCAAGCTGAGCTCGAGCGACAGCCTGATGAGCACCCAAGTTGGGTATCAGCAAACAATAAATCACTCGAAGCCTGGCAGGCACTAAAGACGTTCGAAAAAGAGCGCCAAGCATACATCAAGAGCCACCGAAAACCGGAGGATTTCAAGAAAACCAGTTTTTGGCAAGTTAGGGTTAGTGAGGTTGCTAATGCAATTGGAGTGCGGCCTTCCTACTTGGATCCAAAGCGCGGCGTGAAGTGGTCGTCTGACTTTCGTGCGGCGCTGGATAAGTGCAACAAAGAACTAGCAAAAAAAAAAGTGAGCCGTCTCGAGACATACAGAAAAAATAAGGCCAATGGTCTCGCTGCAAAAAAAAGAGACGAGGTTGATGCACTTGTTCGCTTACTCAGAAAAGAGAATGAGGCACTGAACAACAAACTGAGCGAAGTAAATCTTGAGGGTATGCGCGTTATTCTATCGCTGCCCGTCAAAAAAGCGCTGAATTTGGATATCTAATCAAGAGTGACCTGCTCCAGCCAAACTGGACACTTCACTAAGTGACTTTTCCATATTGAATCTGTTTAGTTTGATTGAATACTCTAAGAAGGTTTTGCCCCAAAGTGAGCCAGAGATGGATTGAACTCAGTTTCAAACCCTGCAACTTGCCTTACTTTTCCTCATGTCTAGAGTTCCAACAATGTAGCTAAATTTTCTAATCCACAACAGACTGACCTTCAATCACAGTTACACACGAATATGTTGTTCTACTATTTCTAGGCTGTTGAATAGTTGAGAACTAAAGGGAAGTTTATGATTGATAACGAGCCTTGAATCGGAAGCAATGTGTGCTTACACTGTTTTCAACTAGAAATTATATTCGAAATAAAACATATATTTCAGTTAGTTATATGAGATGATTGAGATATGCTGAATACATCAATTCGTGCTGGCACGATATCAAAATGTTATGCAATCACTTGATTTTCAGTGATTGGTCTCCATATAAATTAAAAGGTTTTTTGGAGGATAGAATGTATGAAAGTAGACTGGGTAATTGTTGCAACAATAGTTGCGCCATTGCTAGCGGCTTTGTTAGGAGCATGGTTAAGTCGGTGGTTTGAAAGCAGGCCTAAAATTTTAGTTTGGTATAGTCATCGTTCCGAGTTTGACATTAAGAATGAACCGCAAGAAGGTGAGCCAATTCGAGTTCATACACATGCGGTCAATTTAAAAAACACTGGTAAAAAATCTGCAAAAGATATCGTAGTTACTCATAATTACCTTCCTACAAATTTTCGCATTATCCCTCCAACTCCACATCGAGTTGAGGAGCTACCAGGGGGCGGAAAGAATATTGTTATTCCTAATTTGGTTCCGGACAAAGAGATAAGTATCTCTTATTTGTATTACCCCCCAGTTACGTGGGCTCAGATAAATACAGCAGTAGAGTTTGATGAGGGGATGGCAAAAGTTATTGATGTTATCCCAACACCAAGTTTACCCAAAGCTTTTCAGCGTGTAGCTTTCACAATGATGTTTATTGGAACAGTTACAACTTTATATCTTATTGCAGAGCTGTTCCGTGTACTAATTGCATAACAAAGCAATCAAGGTGATGCGTTATACTCGGCGGTTTTGGTTCGGTGGGGCACACCTTATTGCGGGCGTTAGCTTGTTTATCAATATTGAGGAAAAAAATGACAAACAGTTTTATGCATCAGCTCGTAGACTGGAAAGGCTTCGAGCTGTTTGTTCGTGATTTATATAGCTCATTTGATGATTTAGTCGTAGAGCATGATGTTACAGAGCTAGGCAAGTCTGGTGCCACAAGGCAAATAGATGTAAAGGTAACTCAGCGTTCTGCGTTTCATGAGATTGTTACTCTCATTGAGTGTAAATACTGGAAGAAACCGATTGAGAGAACAACTATTGATATAGTTGCAGCATCATTGGATGATCTAAATGCTTCCAAAGCGGTTGTATTTACAACCGTGGGCTATCAGCAAGGTGCTGAAGCGTATGCTAAGTCGAAAAATATCGATATCTTTGTCGTGCGTGATTTACTTGAAGAGGAGTGGGGGAAGCCTGGGCGCAACATTGAAATGTACCTAAATATTGTTTCGGGAGAATTTGGTACATTAGGTTTCCCAGAGGCTAATGCTCTACTTATAGTAGAGGAGCAGCCTGAAGAAATGGATCTATCTCTTGAACTAAACAAAGATAATGTTGGTGATCCTAAGTTCCAACTTTTTTCGGTTAAAAATGGTGAAGCAGGACCTAACTTTATAGAAATTTTGTCAAGGTTACATCAGTACCTGAATATGAGTGCAAACGATGTTTTAGGGAAAAATAATGAATACCTTGATAAGTATGTGACGTTTGAAATGAGTGTTGTTCTAGACCTTCGTGCGTATGAGTTTAGACAGGTGAGAAATCAGTATGCTGCCGTTAACTTGAGTAAAATGGTATTTTCATTTTCATCTCAAATTAACAGAAGTTTATTAGAAATCGATCGAGCTAAAAACCTAGATTATGCGTTGGTTGTGCAGGATTACCTAACTTCGCAAAGTCATATAGTTACAAAAGATAAAAATGGCTTGGTTCGTTTGGTGCCTCAAACAAACTCAAACCCACAAGGCAATGAACATCTAGTAAATGGCTCTACATATCAAATCTACTGTCAGCCTTGGGTAGGTGTTGATGATAGTAAGACTAATGTAAAAGCTAAGCTAAACGTTCCCTTGAACTTACAACTGGTACAAGACGAAGAATCAAAATTTAATTTCATCCAAACGACAAATTAATAATTTAATAGTGATTCTCAACACTTGGTATTTTTGGTTTGGGTTAAGTTTAGTGTTGTATCCAATTTGAGTGTCATGGTAGCGTGGCTCACACGTTAATTGGGTTGTTTTTCCATACTTCAGCTAATCCGCTATATCCGAATTTAGCAATATAACTGACAAGCTTTTGTCCAAAAGTGAGTTATAGCTGAAGCTAGAGCAACTTTTAAATGATAGGGAGGTGAGGCCTCCCTACCTATCTAGTGACTTACTCAGATATATCTGAGAATTTAACCCTCTACATTGGTCATTTTGTGTATTTCTGGCTCTTGAGCTAATGCAGTTTTATAAAACTCAAATATCGGTGTGATATATGGCTGGGCATAGTGTTCTTCTAGGGCAGCTTGGTCCACCCAGTTTTCAACCAAGATCAGCTGATCTTTCGCTTGGTTTTCATATAGCTCAAAACGCAAGCAACCAGCTTCTTCTCGAGTAGCAGTTAAAATGCCTTCAGCTTTTTGTTTGCACTCTGCATAAAATTCACTTTTTGGGGTAATAAAAGCCACAACACTAAGCATTGTTTTTCTCCTTTTGGGGTGTAAATTGACGCATCAATTTTTGGGTCAATACCATGATTGGTTTATTCAACAAGTAGGCCGCTGCAAACGAAGCAGGCCAAGCATTAATAAAGGCAAAGCCCCATCGGTTGATGAAATCTTCTGGTAAACCGAGATTGATGTAAGTGACCCACGCGGACACCATACTTGACATCGCGCATGAGAACAGAGCAGTGAAAAAAAGTTTTGTCATAGCGCTTCCTCCTGTCTGTATACTGTATGGATATATCGTATCGTCGGCCATACGAGCTTTAGAACACTAAGATTGCGGAAAACCTTATGCTGGATGATTTTTTATTATTTGTTGAAGTAGCCCGTCGAGGCAGTTATTCAAAAGCGGCACGAGACTTAACAACTACCGCGCCTACCTTGTCCAAACGCATCTTATTGTTAGAAGAGAGATTAGGTGAGTCACTATTTATTCGCTCCTCTAGGGGAGTCAAACTCACTAGCTTTGGCAAAGGGTTATTTGAGCAGCTTGGCGAGACCACCCTAAATCTTCATCAGGCCGTGACTGAAAGCTCGAAAAGTGAAGCGGTTTCCTTCGTCTTACATTGCCCGCAAAACTTAATCATTGGCCAACTATACCCAGCGCTTGAAGCCTTTCTGCTAGAAAAAAGTCATGTGGATGTCGTTATTGAGCCTGCCAACACAAATGTGCTGCTTAGCCAAACTTCTTTTGATTTAGCCATACGTAGTGGAGAGCAAAGAGACTCGTCTTTTTATCAGAAAAAGTTAGCCAGCATTGCCGTCTGCCTTGTCTCAAGACGAGACTGCAAAAGCCGAGATCGACTCATTATGCCGTACTCTAAGACGCAAATTTCAGGGCAAGACTTGCTAAGTATCGAGCGGCAATACTCTAAGGTTTCTCGGGTTAACGACATTACCTTGGTACGCAAACTGGTCGCGTCAGGCATGGGTGTAGGCCTATTGCCTATGACAGAGATCGCCGATTTGTATAGTGAGATGTCCGGGCACGTTCAATACGACTCTGAGATACTTTTTACTCGGCCTATGTATGCCTTGTGGGCGAATAAACCCAAGCCTTCGTCACTGTCCCAAGATCTGATCACATGTATCGAGAGTTGTGTTCAAAACACTCCTGCTTTACAAGGGCGCATGGTTGATTTGACGTGATTGGGTTGGCTGCTACGGGAAGGTAATTTCTCCATATATCAACGATTGTTGGTGAGATGATAATAAACCGACCTAGCCAAGGTTATTTGTCTTTATAGACCGCATCATACTGTTTTCCCTACAAAACTTAATATCAAGTTCATGGATAATTTACTTACCATCTTTAATCGAAGTAGATGGTGTCAAGGTTGTTGCAATAGACGAATTTGGGGGCGATAGATATTAAGCTGGAGAAAATATCGATATCCGTTTATCAGTCGGCCTCCACTATGAAGACGAAGAATGGGAGTCAATGTTTTCAGGTAACCCCGAAGCCAAGAAAGAGCTAGAACATCATTGGGGCTGGCGCTATCGGGCATCGTGACAGGCATAAAACCTGAGGTAATAGTTGATGTGGGTATTGCACATCTATCAGCACCTATCAAGACTAGTGATCCAAGAGTGGTAGGAGAAAGCATTGCATTTACCATCGATAGACTTGATGCGCACAGCAGCTAGCAAGGCGCTGCTGTTGGACAACTTTTCCATACTCCAATTAATCCGTTACATTCTAATTTAGTAATGTAGCTAACAAACTTTTGTCCAAAGACGTGCTGGGACTGCCAAGGGTACCCTCAATCACACATTGATAAGCCCACGCATAGGCTAATATACAAAAATTCTATTTATGTAATGCTTCACACCTATCAACTACCGCCAGGAAAACCTAGTTGGCGCCAAGCTTCATAGGTAACAACTGCAACAGAATTAGAGAGGTTCATACTCCTTGCATCGGGTAGCATCGGGATACGTATGCGCTGCTCTTCTGGAATAGCATTACGTACATCATCTGGAAGGCCTGAGGTCTCAGCACCAAATAAAAGAACATCACCTTCTTGATAACGCGGCTCATCATGAGGTCGTGACCCCTTGGTCGTTAAAGCAAAAATCCTACGCTCCCCCATCGCAGAAATAAATGAATCGTAGTCTGGGTGAACAGTTACTCTTGCAAGATCTCGATAGTCTAATGCCGCACGTCGCAACTTTTTCTCCTCTAAATCAAAACCCAGCGGCTCTATGAGGTGTAAATGACAACCATTGTTAGATGCCAATCTAATGATGTTGCCGGCGTTTGCCGCAATCTTGGGTGTGAACAGTGCGATATGGAACATTATGCTAAGATCTTTTTTTGTAATGATGTGTCGGAAATATACCGAGATTTAGCGATTATTTCACAAATTTTTTTATATTAGTTTTTTTATACACTCGCCAGTAGGCTAGGCTCATTGAAACGTAATGAAATAGCACATTCACTCACTCACTTGTAAAAAAATCACTCACTTTTTGGTGCTTATAATAAAAGACATCATCCGCCTATGTGCTAACTGCGGCGCAAACCTGCACCTGATTGAGCCACTTGGCTTTGATTTTGAAGAGAAGAAAGTTCGTCGTGCTGGCTTGGATTACCACGACCTAGCGCGAGTAAAGCGTCACAAGAACCTAGAAGCCTTCCTTGAGTATCTAGAAAATGAACGTGAAGGTGATTTCCGTATCTTCGCTTGCACCACTAAAACTACGGGTCACCACGTTGATGCAAAATTCCAACAAGGTGATGTGTTGATGTTTGGCCCTGAAACACGCGGCCTACCTGCTGAGTTCATCGAAAGCATGCCAATGGAGCAACGCATTCGTATTCCAATGATGCCAGACGCACGTAGCCTAAACTTATCTAACGCGGTTGCTATTATCGCATTCGAAGCGTGGAGACAAATGGGCTTTGAAGGCGCGGTATAACCCAATCTCAGTAAATAACTGTTCACGCGGCCTGTTACCTGCTCCTGCGAGCAATCGTAAATAGCAGGCGACACGCAATAAAAAAGGCTCTTACCATTATCACTTTCTTGCGAAGGATAAAGGTAAGAGCCTTTTCTGTTTCTGTTCTTGTTGTCTTTATCTTTCTATAAAGACAAACAATAAAGCAGCAAATTAGTTTAAGCGATTACGATCATTGTCATCGTCTTTCTTCTCAAACTCACCTTCAAAGGTGTTGCCGTCTTTTGATTGGTCAGCTGGATCGCGATTGAATGGGTCTTGTCCAAATGGACTCTGGCCAAAACCAGCTTGTCCACCAGCATGGAAGCCGCCAGACATATTGCTAACCACCATTTTTTCCATCATTTTCTTAGCAATCATCGCTCTTGGTGCTGGTAGCAATACCAACATACCGAGTGCGTCCGTCATAAAGCCCGGAGTCAGCAGCAATACACCTGCAACCGCAAGCATCACGCCTTCAAGAATCTGTTGTGCTGGCATTTCACCTTGTTGTAGTCGCCCTTGGACAGACATAAGTGTCTGAATACCTTGGCTACGAACAAGAGATGCACCAACAAATGCAGTAATCAAAACTAACGCAATAGTTGGCCACAATCCTAAGAAGCCACCAACTTGAATAAATAGACCAATCTCAATGATAGGTACGAAGATAAATAGTAATAATAAGATAGGAAACACACGCCCTCCTTTGTTACGTCCAGTTTACGCTGAAAGCCCTACCAATCTCAAATTTATCCTGTAAATAAGCGTGTTTATTGACCGAGAATAACTTTGCAAAATATTGACGAAACAAAACCGAAAAAGGTGATCAACTTAATATTTTTATGCGCTAAGTACAGTATCATGTGCCACATAAGTCAGGACGGATTTATCAGCCCAATATTCTAGCGAACGGAGTATTTGCACACAGAATAGGCTAATAACTAACTATATAATCAGAATAATTCTCTAAGGATCCTGTTATGGCTAATCTATCAGAAGCTCAAGTTGAAGCTCCTCAAGCTACTCGTCTCGAAGAAGATCTACTAGGTCAACGTCATGTTCCGGCTGATGCTTACTACGGCATCCACACTCTACGCGCAGTTGAAAACTTCAACATCTCAAATGTAACGATCTCAGATGTACCTGAATTCGTTCGCGGCATGGTGATGACAAAGAAAGCAGCGGCTTTAGCAAACAAAGAGTTAGGTGTAATCCCAAGCGAAGTGGCTAAGTACATCATTGAAGCTTGTGACCTCATTCTAGACACTGGCAAGTGCATGGATCAGTTCCCATCGGATGTATTCCAAGGTGGTGCTGGTACTTCTGTAAACATGAATGCTAACGAAGTAGTGGCAAACGTGGCGCTTGAACTTATGGGCAAAGAAAAAGGCCAATATGAGTTCATCAACCCAAATGACCATGTAAACCGCAGCCAATCAACAAACTGTGCTTACCCAACTGGTTTCCGTATCTCTGTGTACAACAGCGTTCGTAAACTGATTGATGCTATCGAGTACCTAAAAGGTGCATTCGAGCTTAAGAGCCAAGAATTCAACACAATCCTGAAGATGGGTCGTACTCAACTTCAAGATGCAGTACCTATGACGGTTGGCCAAGAGTTCCACGCTTGGGCTGTAACCATCAATGAAGAAATCAAAAACCTAGAATACACTTCAAAGCTTCTGCTTGAAGTAAACCTAGGCGCAACGGCTATCGGTACCGGTCTGAACGCAGCACCGGGCTACCAAGGCCTAGCAGTGAAACACCTAGCTGAAGTAACTGGCCTAGAGTGTGTAGCCGCTGAAGATCTTATCGAAGCAACGTCTGACTGTGGCGCATACGTAATGACGCACGGTGCACTTAAACGTCTAGCGGTTAAACTGTCTAAGATCTGTAACGACTTACGTCTTCTTTCTTCAGGTCCACGTACTGGCTTCAACGAGCTAAACCTACCTGAACTGCAAGCGGGTTCTTCAATCATGCCTGCTAAAGTAAACCCTGTTGTACCAGAAGTAGTAAACCAAGTTTGCTTTAAAGTTCTAGGTAACGACAACACGGTTTCTTTCGCAGCAGAAGGCGGTCAGCTTCAATTGAACGTAATGGAACCTGTTATCGCACAAAGCATGTTTGAGTCTTTAGACATCCTAACAAACGCATGTGTGAACCTACGCGACAAGTGTGTAGACGGCATTACTGTGAACAAAGAAGTGTGTGAATCTCACGTATTTAACTCTATCGGTATCGTAACTTACCTAAACCCATACATTGGCCACCACGAAGGTGACATCGTTGGTAAGATTTGTGCAGAAACAGGTAAGAGTGTTCGTGATGTGGTTCTAGAGCGCGGTTTATTGAGCGAAGAAGAACTTGATGACATTTTCTCTGTTGAAAATCTGATGCATCCTCAGTATAAAGCTAAGCGCTACGAGTAAAGTTAGCGAGAAAGGGCTCCAAACGGAGCCCTTTTTTAGGCTCCAATACGGTTAACCCTGCTTATTTTGTGGATTTCCGTTGGTTGCGTTTTTACTTAATTGAACCTAAACCATAGAACTATTATGTGAACATTCCAGCGGCGAATGTTCACATAATAAAATCTAAATGAGGTGTTACTTATGATTGCAGTAGAACTATTTGTCGTCCTGCTCTTTATCTTTTTGGGGGCCAGAATTGGCGGTATTGGCATCGGTTTTGCCGGTGGTGCTGGTGTTATTGCCCTTTCACTTATTCTTGGTGTTCCAACAAGCCAATCTTTTATCCCGATCGATGTAATCTTGATCATCATGTCGGTTATCACCGCAATTGCAGCTATGCAGGTTGCTGGCGGTATGGACTGGTTGGTACAAATTGCAGAAAACTTTTTGCGTAAGCACCCTGAACGCATCACCTTTTACGCGCCAATCGTGACCTTTGTAATGACATTGATGGCGGGTACTGGCCACACAGCATTCTCAACGCTTCCTGTAATCGCAGAAGTAGCAAAAGGCCAAGGCGTGCGTCCTTCTCGTCCACTGTCTATCGCAGTTGTAGCCTCTCAGATTGCTATCACAGCTTCGCCAATCTCGGCAGCAGTTGTGGCTTTCGCAGCAATGCTGGCACCGTTTGGTGTTGATTACCTAACGCTACTGATGGTTTGTATCCCAACAACCTTCATCGCTTGTATGGTTGGTGCGGTTGTCGCGAACTACATGGGCAGCGAACTGAAAGACGATCCTGTTTACCAAGAGCGTCTAGAAAAAGGTCTAATCAAACTGGCAACAGAAGAGAAGCGCGAAATTCTACCAACAGCGAAGAGAGCAACGTACATCTTCCTAGCGGCGATTGGTTTCGTGGTTTGTTACGCAGCGGCTATCTCTAGCTCTGTAGGCCTAATTGAAAACCCTGCTCTGGGCCGTAACGAAGCAATCATGTCTGTGATGCTAGCAGCAGCGGCTGCAATCGTTATGTTCACTAAGATCGATGCAGCTAAGATTTCTTCAGCGCCAACATTCCGCTCTGGTATGACAGCGTGTGTATGTGTACTTGGTGTGGCTTGGTTAGGTTCAACGTTTGTAAACGCACACGTTGCTGAAATCAAAGACGTAGCAGGCGCTCTACTGGCTGACTACCCATGGATGCTGGCTCTTGTTCTGTTCTTCGCTTCTATGCTGCTTTACTCTCAAGGCGCAACAACGGTTGCACTGATGCCTGCTGCTCTAGCGATTGGCGTAGCACCACTTACAGCCGTGGCTTCTTTTGCTGCAGTAAGTGCGCTGTTCGTACTTCCAACTTACCCTACGCTACTGGCAGCGGTTGAGATGGATGACACAGGCTCAACGCGTATCGGTAACTATGTATTCAACCACCCATTCTTCATTCCAGGTGTGGTAACAATCAGTACTTCGGTTGCACTAGGCTTCGCATTCGGCGGTCTGTTCATCTAACATTCGCTGATGATTAAAACTATAAAAGGAAGCTTCGGCTTCCTTTTTTGTTTTCTACTCAATGTGTTATTTGATACACGTCAAATAACCATTATAAACTTTAAAAACCACTCAAAAATAAAGTTTGAATAAAATTCCAAGATTATCCACGCGATTAATTAGGAATGCCTACCCAATCAATCTCCTTTTGCTTTTCCCTCTTCCACACCGAATATTAATCCAAGCTAACTAACAAAAAAACCTTGCTGTTTTTATGCCATTTTTAAGCCCTCTCATTGGCCACTATTTTTGTGAACAGCAACAAACTTAAATAACTAAGTAAGGAATAAAATAACCGCAGCTAAATTAAATCTATTCATTCGGATTGGTAAATATAAAAATAACTTTAATTTAAAGTCAGCAACTTTATATCGTTGGGTACTTTATAAATGTAAGTGTATTTACAATCTATAAATCATTAGTCGCTAATTCACATCACTTTTATTTAAGATGATGTAAGGAGATAGCCATGACAACTCAAACGATACCAAGCGAGAAAAAAAAGGGCGGCTTCTTTGCCAATTTTAAATTCCCTTCTGCCTACACCATTTTATTTATTCTTATTGCGTTCGTAGCGCTCCTTACCTGGGTTGTTCCAGCAGGCCAATACGACCGAGCCATGAATGAAGAACTCGGTCGAGAAGTACCCGTAACCGGAACCTATCAAGCCGTAGAAGGTAACCCTCAAGGAGTGATTGATGTACTGCTCGCGCCTATTGACGGTTTCTACGACCACAATAGCTATGAAGCTGCGGCCATCGACGTTTCACTGTTCATCTTAATCATTGGTGGCTTCTTAGGGCTAGTAACCAAAACTGGCGCTATTGATGCTGGTATCGAACGTGTCACCGCGCGCCTAGAAGGGCGAGAAGAGTTGATGATACCGATACTGATGGCCTTGTTTGCTGCGGGCGGTACCGTCTACGGCATGGCGGAAGAATCACTGCCATTCTATACGCTGCTAGTACCTGTAATGATGGCTGCTCGCTTTGACCCTCTGGTTGCCGCTGCGACGGTACTGCTTGGCGCAGGGATTGGGGTGCTAGGTTCTACCATTAACCCATTCGCGACTGTTATCGCTGCCAACGCCTCCGGTATTCCATTTACCGATGGTATCGCGCTGCGTGTTGGTATGCTTATTATTGGCTGGGGTATTTGTGTCGCTTACGTTATGCGTTACGCAAGAATGGTTCAAGCCGACCCAACAACATCGATTGTCTACGACAAATACGAAGAAAACAAAGCGCACTTCCTTGGTAACGCGAGTGGTGAAAAACTTGAATTCACCGCGACACGTAAACTGATTCTGACCATTTTCGGTGGCTCTTTCGCGGTAATGATTTACGGCGTATCCGTTGCTGGATGGTGGATGGCTGAGATCTCCGCGATGTTCTTAGCGGCGACAATCATCGTCGGTATTGTGTCTCGCATGAGCGAAGAAGAATTTACCACTAGCTTCATTGATGGTGCTCGAGATCTACTGGGCGTTGCGCTTATCATAGGTATCGCACGTGGTATCGTTGTCGTAATGGACCGCGGTATGATCACCGACACCATTCTCTTCTCTGCAGAACAAATGGTGACTGGGCTATCTTCGGTTATCTTTATTAACGTGATGTTCTTCCTAGAGATTCTATTGTCATTCTTAGTACCTTCGACGTCTGGATTAGCGGTTCTGACTATGCCAATCATGGCACCATTGGCCGATTTTGCTGGCGTAGGTCGTGACCTTGTTATCACCGCTTACCAATCTGCATCAGGCTTGGTCAACTTAATTACTCCAACCTCTGCGGTAGTAATGGGTGGCTTGGCGATAGCTCGTGTCCCTTACGTACGCTGGGTTAAATGGGTAATGCCATTAATCGGTATCTTGATGGTGTTCTGCATCATTGTTCTGAGTATTGGTGCGCTTATCTAGACAGCCCTAACCAACAATCTTCAGCTAACAAGCTTCATCTTCTCGTTCAAAGCCGCTTTCTAGCGGCTTTTTTTATCGCTATTGAATCTAACTCCAACTCCGGTCACCGAAACAGCCTCACGAGCTGCGCACGCCTCATCTAAAGCTTCTCTATTACCTACTCAGTAGCAAAGCTTAAACGAGCAAAAACCACTTGCGACAAAGAGTAAGCCAACGTTTAAACATCAAGGTTAAGGCTAATAAAACGCCAACTATTCTTCGTTATTATATTTATAAAAATATTTAGTCATTTATTAGCGTTAATTATATTTCAAGTAATTCACTCCATAATCACCAAAGGAGAAATAGTAGTAATTTTTATAAGAAATCGGCTTAAAACACCCAATTATAAAGTGTGACCACAATAGCTTTATTCGCATTTAAATTGTTAAAGAATAATTAATTCCACGTACAAAATTAAATATCTAAATACTAACATTGCATACTTCCAATCTAAGCTCATTCTTATCAATAAAACTATTTTGCATATAATCCCTCACAAATTAGATTCTAGCTAGATGAATGAAAAAAGCATGCATAATATTCCCGAAGAGTTAACTATTTAGAAAGGACTGACAATATTTGAAAGTGCATAAAGTTTGTTAAAACCCTTGATTTTAAAGGGCTGCAGGATAAAAAACGATTTGTGATAGATCTCTAAGAATACCTGACTAGCAGGCGTAATATTAATTCCAGACAAGAGATATGAATAAAATAATTCATTCTTCTCAACTGAGAATAAATAATTACTCTTAGCGATAAAAGTAATTCAAATATATAAGAGAGAGACGATCATGAGTAAGTTCTATGTAGGTTCTGAAATAGGTCAATTACGCCGCGTTCTAGTTCACCGCCCAAGACGCGCACTGACTCACCTAACACCCTCTAACTGTCACGATTTGCTGTTTGATGACGTACTGGCTGTTGAGCGTGCAGGTAAAGAGCATGACGCATTTACTCAAACGCTACGTGATCAAGGTGTTGAAGTTCTTCTTCTTACTGACTTGCTAGCCGACACACTAGCCGTGCCAGAAGCGAAAGATTGGCTACTAAACTGCCAAGTATCTGATTACCGTTTGGGTAAAACATTTGCCAATGATGTGCGCTGCTACTTGGGCGACTTACCAAACTTAGAGCTAGCAAAAATCCTAACGGGCGGTTTGTCTTACGCTGAGATGCCAATGAAATCATCTTCAATGATGCAAGGCATGCACGCACCAACCGACTTCATTATCGAGCCTCTACCAAACCACCTATTTACTCGCGACACATCTTGCTGGGTTTACGGCGGTGTCTCTATCAACCCAATGGCAAAACCTGCTCGTCAACGTGAAACCAACCACGTTCGCGCTATTTACCGCTGGCACCCAACATTCGCAGGCCAAGACTTCATTAAATACTTCGGCGATGAAGAAAAAATCAACTACGACAACTCAACGATTGAAGGTGGTGACGTACTTGTACTCGGTCGTGGCGCGGTTCTTATCGGTATGTCTGAGCGTACAACAGCACAAGGTGTTGAGCACTTAGCATCGAGCCTATTCAAACACGGTCAAGCGAAGCAAGTTATCGCAATGCAGCTACCAAAACACCGCTCTTGCATGCACTTAGACACCGTTATGACACACATGAGCGAAGATACGTTCTCTGTTTATCCTGAAGTGGTGAGTAAAGATGTGCAGTGCTGGAACCTAACTGGCGATGAGTCAGGCGCTGTGAAAGTGAAAGAAGAAGGCTACTTCGTAACGGCTATCGAGAAAGCACTTGGCGTAGACAAGCTAAACCTAATCACAACTGGTGGTGACAACTTCCATGCAGAACGTGAACAGTGGAACGACGCGAACAACGTGCTGACCGTTAAACCAGGTGTTGTGGTTGGCTACGAAGGCAACACCTACACCAACGAAAAATACGACAAAGCAGGCATTACAGTTCTTCCGATTCCAGGAGACGAACTTGGCCGCGGTCGCGGTGGTGCACGCTGCATGAGCTGCCCAATTGAGCGTGATGGTATCTAATCACTAAGACGAAACGGCCAAGTTGGACAATCTTAAATAATCTCAGCTTGGCCAAAATGAGAGAACACAATTATGACTAAGCAAACTGTTGTTGTTGCACTCGGCGGTAATGCCCTACTTCGTCGCGGTGAGCCGTTAGAAGCCGATGTTCAACGCCGTAATATTGAAACCGCGGTGAAAACCATCTCTGAAATCGCGAAAGTATACAACGTGGTGTTAGTGCACGGTAATGGCCCACAAGTTGGCTTACTTGCTTTGCAAGGTTTGGAATACAAAAAAGTAAATCCGTATCCGCTGGATGTATTGGGCAGTGAAACTCAAGGCATGATCGGCTACATGCTGATGCAAGAGTTCAAGAACTACCTGCCTGATCGCAACATCTCATGCATGTTGACCCAAATGACGGTTGATCCAAACGATCCTGCCTTTGCGGATCCAACTAAGCCGATTGGCCCGATCTACGAAGAAGCAGAAGCGCGTGAGTTAGCAGAGAAATTCCACTGGATCGTAAAACCTGACGGCCAACATTTCCGTCGCGTAGTTCCAAGCCCACGCCCTACCGGCATTGTTGAACACGAAGCGATCACCCAGCTTATCGATGCGGGTCACCTTGTGATTTGTACTGGCGGTGGTGGCATCCCAGTGAAAAAAGAAAATGGCAAATTAATCGGTGTTGAAGCGGTTATCGACAAAGACATGTCAGCGGCTTTCTTAGCAAAACAATTGGATGCAGATGCACTGCTTATTCTGACTGATGCTGAGGCTGTGTACCTTGATTGGGGCAAACCAACTCAACACGCGCTGCGCAGCACAACACCAAGCGAATTGGCGAAGTTCACATTTGATGCAGGCTCAATGGGGCCAAAAATTGAAGCATCGTGCGAATTCATTAAGCAAGGCGGCAAAGTAGTGGGTATCGGCGCACTCGAAGATGGTTTGCAAATCCTGCAAGGCCAAGCGGGCACCAATATCACCAGAGGTTAACGCACTAGCGAGCTTTATCATCTTGAAAAACTTAAAGCTTGAGAAGCTTAAACCTTGAAAGCCTTAGACCTTGATAGCTTTTAAAGCTTGCGAAAACAGAATTAAACGAACAAACAGAACCGAACAAATTTAACTAAATATTGAATCGCGCTTTCTTGAATTTTCTTTCCCTGTAACAAGGAAGCGCCTAAATCTAAAAAGGAATACATCATGGCTTTTAACCTACGCAATCGTAACTTCCTAAAACTACTAGATTTCACTCCACGCGAAATTCAACACTTGTTAGATCTTTCTATGGAGCTAAAAAAAGCGAAGTACAACGGTTACGAACAGCCAACACTGACTGGCAAAAACATTGCGCTTATCTTTGAGAAAACCTCCACTCGTACTCGCTGCGCATTTGAAGTAGCGGCATTCGACCAAGGTGCTCGAGTTTCTTACTTAGGCCCATCTGGCTCTCAAATTGGCCACAAAGAATCAATGAAAGATACGGCTCGCGTTCTTGGCCGTATGTACGATGGCATCGAATACCGCGGCTTCGGTCAAGAAATCGTTGAAGAGCTAGGCGCTTACGCTGGCGTACCAGTATGGAATGGCCTGACTGACGAATTCCACCCAACACAAATTCTTGCTGACTTCCTAACTATGACGGAATACGGCCGTGGTAAACAACTGCATGAAATCAGCTTTGCTTACCTAGGTGATGCTCGCAACAACATGGGCAACTCTTTGATGGTTGGTGCTGCGAAAATGGGCATGGACATTCGCCTTGTTGCTCCAAAACAATTCTGGCCACAAGAAGAACTACTAGCTCAATGTCGTGAAATTGCAGAACACACGGGCGGCAAAATCACGCTAACAGAAGATGTTCAAGAAGGCGTGCAAGGTTGTGACTTCCTGTACACCGACGTTTGGGTATCCATGGGCGAAGCGAAAGAAGCATGGGCTGAGCGCATTAACCTAATGATGCCTTACCAAGTCAACATGGACATGATCAAAGCGACAGGCAACCCACATGTGAAATTCATGCACTGCCTACCGGCTTTCCACGGTGAAGACACCACTGTTGGCAAACAGCTTGCTGCTGAATACCCACAACTAAAAGACGGCGTGGAAGTAACAGATGAAGTGGTTGAATCTGAATACTCTATCGTGTTCGATGAAGCAGAAAACCGTATGCACACCATCAAAGCAGTAATGGTTGCGACATTAGGCAGTTAATAAGCTGAACAACTAAGAATCTAGGTAGCTAATAATCTAAATAGTTAAGCACTCACTTGTTCATAAGACATTAACAAGTTAAGTGCAGTAGCAGGGAAATGCGGGTGGCATACTTGGGGTTTAACCCTTGGATAAAGCCCGCATTTTTTTTCATTCGATTGAAGAGATTTTTGCCCAAAAAAACACAAGTTTTTCAGTTTCAACAAAGGCTTAAATGGAAGTTAAAAACGGACGTTATTTCGCATAAAAATCCATTAAATGAATACTTTACAGAAAGTATTGCATGGCGTTTTTATCTGAGTATAATCCTCCGCAATTTGTCTTAAGAGAGCAAGAAATGAACTGCAATTTTGTCGCACATGATTGTCAAACTACACGTCCGAGAGTGGCGTTGGTGTCATTTTTATTTTGCTCTATTGATCGTTTCGAAGCCTCCTATTTTTTAGGGGGCTTTTTTTTGTCCGCAATTTGACTGTATGCATAGAAGGAAGACCCGTTATGGCGCATTCGTTATTTAACAAGCACATCATCTCCATACCTGAGCTCACTCGTAATGAACTGGAGCTTATCGTCGACACCGCAGCAAGGCTCAAGGCAGAGCCAAACCCAGAGTTGCTGAAAAATAAAGTCGTTGCGAGCTGCTTCTTTGAGCCTTCAACTCGAACTCGCCTGTCATTTGAAACCGCAGTTCAGCGCCTTGGTGGCACGGTCATCGGCTTTGATAATGGCGGAAACACATCGTTAGCGAAGAAAGGCGAAACGCTTGCCGATTCAGTGCAGGTTATTTCATCTTACGTCGATGCCTTTGTGATGCGTCACCCACAAGAAGGCGCAGCACGTTTGGCCTCTGAATTTTCGAATGGGGTTCCAGTGGTAAATGGTGGCGATGGAGCGAACCAACACCCGACTCAAACCTTGTTGGATCTGTTCTCGATTTACGAAACGCAAGGCACGCTCGATAACCTCAATGTGGCGTTTGTCGGCGATCTAAAATATGGCCGTACCGTGCACTCATTGACGCAAGCGCTGTCGAAATTCAATAACGTACGATTCTTCTTTATCGCGCCAGAAGTATTAGAGATGCCAGATTATATCTGTGAAGAATTAGAAGAGATGGGTATCCAATACAGCACCCACACCAGCATTGAAGAAGTCGTGCCTGAACTGGATGTTCTGTACATGACTCGCGTACAGAAGGAGCGCTTCGATGCGTCGGAATACGCGCACATGAAGTCGGCTTACATCCTAACCGCCGATACATTGAAAGACGCACGCCAAAACATGAAAGTACTTCACCCACTACCACGTGTCGACGAAATCACCACCGACGTCGATAAAACGCCACACGCTTACTACTTCGAACAAGCTGAAAACGGTGTATACGCTCGCGAAGCCCTATTAGCCCTAGTTCTTAACGACACTTTATAAGCAGGAGAAACAGTCATGGTTAAACAAACTCAGCTACAAGTAGAAGCGATCCGTAACGGCAGCGTGATTGACCACATCCCTGCTCACCTTGGGATTAAAATCCTTAAACTGTTTAAGCTGCACAAAACAGAACAACGTATCACCATGGGGTTAAACCTGCCATCATCAGCGCTCGGCAACAAAGACCTGATCAAGATTGAGAACATCTTTCTGACCAAGGAACAAGCCAACCAATTGGCTCTGTATGCGCCGCAAGCCACAGTCAACCAAATTGAAGAGTACAAAGTGGTCAACAAGCTAACCCTTGTGCTGCCAGAGCAAATCAACAGTGTGTTCGCATGCCCAAATAGCAACTGTATTTCACACGGTGAACCGGTCGAAAGTAGCTTTAAAGTGCAGCTAAAACACGAAAACGTACAGCTAAAATGTCACTATTGTGAAAAAGTATTCTCTCGCGAGATCATGAGTGAAATTCGCTAACCCTTAGCGCCATTACCTCCGCAATAAAAACCTTTAATTATTTATGGATATTTATTCCCAACACGGAATAAATATCCATTTAACCAAAGAATAAAACTCCACAATAAAAGCAATTAACCAGAATTTTGTTTGGTGATCGCCTTCAAAAAGATAACTATCCTTTAGTGGTAGACTCAATGCATAGATGATCATACATCTCGCATACCCTTCCTTCTCTACTTCGAGATTCATCGGTAAGCCTAATTAATAATCGTACTCTACGGCTTTGGGAGTGCGCTCGGCGCTATGGACAAGCGATATCCACAGTTTGACCTTAAGGAGTTGTTCATGAACGAAATCACTGAGCACGGTTGCTTGTATTCAGCTGAAGATAAAACACTGACTGCCGCGTGCAAACGCTTACTACAACAACAAAGCTTCTCGACCCAGAATCAACTGCGAGAGAAACTCGTCGACATTGGCTATACGGGCATTAGCCAATCGACCGTATCTCGCATTTTGTCACAGCTTGGCGTTGTCAAAATCCAGAACGCCTGTGGCAAAAAGGTGTACTGCATCACCGTTGAAAGCGCGCCAGTTCGTGTCGATGCGTCCATCTCATCGCAGATCGAATTAATTACTCATAACCAAGCGATGGTGATAGTAAAAACTCACCCAGGTTGTGCACAGTTAGTTGCGAGATTGGTTGATATAGACCCACATACCGAGATTATCGGCACTGTTGGCGGCAACGACACCGTGTTAATTATTCCAAAAGACACAACCAATATTGATGCTTGTGAACAAGTGGTCAAAGCACGTTTGGGTGTTGCCTAAATGTCTCTTTGGCAAAGGCTGACAACTCATGTTGAGCTGCTGACACTCTCTCGACTGCCCCAGAAAATTGCTCACCCGCCCTAGCGGATATTTGTTTGCCAATGAAACTAATCACAAACTATTACGGTCTGATTGAGTTAAGATACCTTTAACTCCATTTTGATGACTAAATAGTATGCGACGACTTGCCACATTACTTTTTGTTTGTATTTCCCTATTCACCCAGCCTGCGTGGGCGCTTTTTGGAAATGACAACGCCGAGCCAAGCTTCGGAGGCAATAACAACGGTTTTGTCCCTGTAGACCAAGCTTTCCCTTTCAATTACTACCAGCAAGACGGCAAGGTGCTTCTCGACTGGCAAGTAAAAGAGGGCTACTACCTTTATCAACATAGCCTCTCTTTCAGCGGTCAAAACCTCGCGATCGGCAATGTTGAAATGGAAGACGGCCAACCACACCAAGATGAATTCTTTGGTGAGGTGAGCATTTATACTCAGCCGTTATTCGTGCAAGTTCCTCTCCAGAGTTACCAAGATGGCTCACAGCTAATCGTTAAGTATCAAGGCTGTGCAGATGCTGGTTTCTGCTACCCACCAGAAACTCGCGTAATCGACATTGAACCCTTTACAGGTTCAAGCGACTCTCTAGCTAATGCAGCATCACAAGGCTCATCGGCTGCAAACAATGAGACCGATGTTTCAACGCAACAAACCTCTCCGAAAGCTGACGTTGCAAGCAACGCAACGCCGCAACCAAACGCGCCAGTTTCAAAAGAAGCGAACCTAGCCGATAAGCTGGGTGACAGTTGGTGGACACCATTATTATTCTTAGCACTCGGTGTTGGCTTAGCCTTTACGCCGTGTGTTCTGCCTATGTACCCAATCCTAACGGGTATCGTATTAGGTGGCGGCAAGCTCAGCCAAGGTCGTGCGCTGATGCTGTCTTTCATCTACGTGCAAGGCATGGCGTTAACCTACACCTTATTGGGTTTAGTGGTTGCCTCAGCGGGTATGCAGTTCCAAGCAGCCATGCAACATCCTTATGTATTAATTGCGTTGAGCATTCTGTTCGTGGCGTTAGCCATGTCGATGTTTGGCGTTTATAACCTGCAACTTCCAAGCAGTATCCAAACTTGGCTTAACAATCAAAGTAACAAGCAACAAGGTGGCAATACCTTGGGCGTGTTCGCGATGGGTGCTATCTCTGGCTTGGTGTGTTCACCTTGTACCACGGCTCCATTGTCGGGTGCGTTGCTGTATGTGGCTCAAAGTGGCGACCTATTAACGGGTGCGATTGCTCTGTATGCCTTAGCGATGGGTATGGGTATCCCGCTGATCTTGGTTGCGGTGTTTGGTAATAAGCTGTTGCCGAAAGCGGGTAGCTGGATGGATAAAGTGAAGATCGTATTTGGCTTTATCTTACTGGCAGCCCCTATCTTCCTACTAGAGCGTATTATCCCTGAATTATGGGCAACCGTGCTTTGGTCTGGCCTTGGTTTCATCGCCTTTGGTTGGCTTTACCACAGCAAGAATGCACTGCCATTCGGTGGCTGGAAGCAAAGCGCAGTCGGCATCATCGCGATGCTTGGCTTGTTTGCTTCCGCACAGCCTGCGTTGAACTATTGGTTTGCGGAGAAGAGCATAACGCTAGAGCAACAGCATATCCAATTTGCACGCATCAACACCGTTGAAGAGCTAGAGATCCAGCTCATCGAAGCGAAGAAACTAGGCAAGCCAGTGATGCTCGATTTCTACGCCGATTGGTGTGTCGCATGTAAAGAGTTTGAGAAGTACACCTTCCATCAAGCTGATGTCGAGAACAAGCTTTCTGATTTTGTACTGCTTCAGGCAGACGTAACGAGAAACATGCCTCAAGACATTGAACTGCTTAAACAATTGCAGGTGCTTGGCTTACCAACCATTGAGTTCTGGGACGGCAAGGGTAACCATGTTCCAAATGCTCGTGTCACCGGTTTTATGCCTGCAGATGTATTCTTAAAACACATGCAAGACCACCAGCTATAACGACGACATTCGTCTAAATACAAGCACGAACGAAAGCCGCACCGCCCCTCCGTAACGAGATGGCAGTGCGGCTTTTTTGCTATTCCGAGTAACGCTTTCTTATTCAGGGGATAAAAGTCGATATGGTTCAGACTTTTAATGCATAGATATTGTCCACATACTCAATCAGGATGATAATAAATATTAACTAAATTGTTAAAAGTATGAACGTCATGGACTCGACCTATACCATCATCATTGCTGATGACCACCCTCTCTTTCGCAACGCCCTGTTTCAGTCAGTTCATATGGCGATCAGCGGTGCGAACCTGCTTGAGGCTGATTCTCTCGATGCCTTACTGACTCTACTAAAAAAAGAAGATGAACCTGACTTGTTGCTGCTCGACCTTAAAATGCCGGGAGCAAACGGGATGTCAGGCTTAATTCAACTACGTGCTGAATATCCAGATTTACCGATTGTGGTGATCTCAGCCAGCGAGGATGCCAGCGTTGTTACTCAAGTGAAGAGCCACGGTGCCTTTGGCTTTATTCCTAAGTCGAGTGATATGCGTGAATTGGTCAGTGCACTGAATCAAGTGCTGAATGGCGACCCGTTCTTCCCTGAAGGGCTTATCACCAACAATGCAGCCTGTAGCGACCTTGCGGAAAAGCTTTCCACACTGACGCCTCAGCAATACAAGGTGTTAGGGATGCTTTCAGACGGCCTGCTGAACAAGCAAATCGCGTATGAATTGAATGTTTCGGAAGCGACCATCAAGGCACATATGACAGCCATCTTCCGTAAACTGGATGTGAAAAACCGAACTCAGGCAGTTATCTTGTTACAAGAAGTCCACAACTAAGCTTCGTTTATATCTTCTTCTAAAGTCGTCTTAGGCAAACATAAACCCAGCTTGACGACTTTATGATCATCTATCTCAGCGACCACCCAATTAATGTCATGCCACTCGAAGCTATCGCCCAATACTGGATGCGCACCTAACTCTCGTTCAGCCAATTGTTTTAGGGTCATGTCGCGCTCTTCTTCCGAGCCAAGTTCAATACCATAGCAGTCACTAACAGCTGCAATTGATAACCCAACCTCAAGGAAGAAGTCACCAAAGAATCGAGCTGCGTCTTCTGCTAAAGGTGCTTCACTGAATAGCTCACTTAAGCTATCTAGGTCTTTATCTTGTCCAAGCACACAGAGAATATCGTTCGCCTCTAACACAGTGCTACCCGATGGGTGAAGCAAAGCATCTTTTCTAAACAGTGCCGTAATTCGCGTCCCTTCAGGCATAGACAAACGCTTAAGCGGTTCACCAACACACCACTTTTCCTCTTTCAGCTTGTAGACAAACATCTCCCACTCACTGGTCGGATAAATCTCCATGCCGTTACGAGAAATCGGTGTTGGTGTCGGTGGTAAGGTCACCTGAGCCAACCTCGCCACTTTCATCAAGCTACCGCCCTGAACAATCAGCGAAACCATAACCACGAAGAAGGCGATGTTGAAGTAAAGTTGGGCATTAGGCAGGCCAGCCATCATCGGGAACACCGCCAAAATGATCGGTACAGCGCCACGTAAACCTACCCAAGAAACAAACCAACGTTCTTTGGTGGTAAAGCTTCTGAACGGCAGTAAACCCAACCAAACAGACAACGGGCGAGCAAACAAGATCATACCGAAAGCCAATGCTAACGCAGGAAGTGCAATGTCCATCAATGTCGATGGCGTAACCAATAGCCCCAGCACCAAGAACATCACGATCTGGCTTAGCCACGTCATGCCATCAAGAACATTAAGGATAGAGTGTCGAGAGCGAGTTGGACGATTACCAATGAACAGACCGACTAGGTAAATCGATAAGATGCCACTACCACCAAGCATGTTAGAGAACGCAAACAGAGCCACGCCCCCGCTGAGCACCAGAATCGAGTAAAGGCCATCGGCCAGCTGCACTCGGTTAATTAGACTCCATAGAACCCAACCGCCACCAATACCAACAAGGGTGCCGATACCAAACTGCATCGCGAAGCTTTTGAGTAGGAAGTTCATTCCCATCTCGGCATCTGGGGTGCCCAGTAGCGCAATTAAAGTCACTGTCAGGAAGACCGCCATTGGGTCATTGGTACCGGATTCGATCTCTAGGGTTGAGCCAACACGTTCATTGAGGCTCTGCCCTTTCAACAAAGAAAATACCGCAGCCGCATCGGTCGAACCAACGATAGCGCCAACCAAAATGCCCTGCATCAATGACAGGTCAAACAGCCAAGCCGCCATTAAGCCCGTTAGGGTTGCAGTACATGCGACACCTATCGTCGCCAGCGAGAGCGACGGCCAAAAAGCGACCTTAAAGCTCGCGACCTTAGTTCGCATACCACCATCAAGCAAGATCACAGCAAGCGCAAGGTTACTCACCAAGTAGGTCAGCGAGTAATCATCGAAATTAATACCACCTGGGCCATCTTCGCCCGCCAGCATACCAACGAACAAAAAGATCAAAAGAATCGGAACGCCCAATCGCGAAGACACTTGCGAGAAAAGCACACTGATGGCGATCAGTACGGCACCAGTCAGAAATAAGTGATTTATGGTTATTGCGTCCAATTCGTTCCCCCAAAGAATAAAACCCGAGCTTTAAGCCTGTTGATCTTTTGCAACTAGCTTGTTGATCTTCTGCCGTTAAGCAAGGCACGGCCGAAGAAAGTACCTCAGTTACTATAACAAACTTATGTTTCGCATCGTGTCATAGACAGGACTAAATACAGTTTCTCGGTCATTTAGTTGTTAAATTTTATGACTCGCACTCTAATTCATCCCTTTTTGTTAGACCTTTGGCTAATTTAACATCATTGCAACATCACGTTTTTCTATGGTTCTGTCTCCTAGCTCCCATATTTCAGTACATTAGCGCGAATATCGTCCCGACTAAAGTTGCACAGATCCCTTGACTTATCCTTGCTACATTCTAAATCGTAACATTACATTAACACGCTATTTTACAAAAACGGTTTCACAAAACGGTTTCTACGAAAACGGAATAAAGGAGAAGGCAATGGCGTTCGAATCTACGGAACATGCTCAAGCCTACTGGAAGGAAAACTTGGGAATAATGGGAACACTACTCGCAATATGGTTTGTGGTGTCTTATGGCGCTGGCATCTTATTTGTGGATGTCCTAAATACCATTCAATTTGGCGGATTTAAGCTAGGTTTTTGGTTCGCTCAACAAGGTTCAATTTATACCTTCGTGGCGTTGATATTTATTTACGTTGTTCGCATGAATAAGCTGGACAAAAAATACAACGTACAGGAAGACTAGAGGCTAGAACATGGATATTCAAACTTGGACGTTTATTCTCGTCGGTATTACTTTTGCAGTATATATCGGCATCGCAATCTGGGCTCGCGCTGGAACAACCAGTGAATTCTACGTTGCTGGCGGCGGCGTACACCCAGTAGCAAACGGCATGGCAACAGCCGCTGACTGGATGTCGGCAGCATCATTCATCTCAATGGCAGGTATCATCTCATTCGTTGGTTACGACGGTGCGGTTTACCTTATGGGTTGGACAGGTGGTTATGTACTACTTGCGCTATGTTTAGCACCTTACCTACGTAAGTTCGGTCAGTTTACGGTTCCTGATTTCATCGGTGAACGTTACTACTCGAAAACAGCACGTATGGTAGCGGTATTCTGTGCAATCTTCGTATCATTTACGTACGTTGCAGGCCAGATGCGTGGTGTTGGCGTTGTATTCTCTCGTTTCCTAGAAGTTGATATTAACCTAGGCATCATCATTGGTATGGGTATTGTGTTCTTCTACGCAGTGCTTGGTGGCATGAAAGGCATCACTTATACGCAGGTAGCTCAATTCTGTGTCCTCATTTTCGCCTTCCTTGTTCCAGCAATCTTTACCTCAATCATGATGACAGGTAACCCACTTCCACAAGTTGGTATGGGCTCGACTCTATCAGGTACCGATGTATACCTACTTGATAAACTGGATGGACTAACAGAAGAACTCGGATTTACCGCCTATACCGAAGGTAACAAGAGCATGGTAGATGTATTCTTCATCTGTGCAGCTCTAATGGTAGGTACTGCTGGTCTTCCACACGTAATCATTCGTTTCTTCACGGTACCAAAAGTACGTGATGCTCGTATCTCAGCAGGTTGGGCACTACTGTTCATCTCATTGCTATACACAACAGCACCAGGCGTTGCAGCATTCGCTCGTGTAAACATGATCGAAACAATCAACGGCCCTGACATGCAAGGTGTCGCAGCAGTAGACGCACCAAGCTGGTACAAAAACTGGGAAAGCACTGGTCTAGTAGGTTGGGAAGATAAGAACGGCGATGGCAAAATGTTCTACTCGGGCGATGAACGCAACGAGATGAAGATTAACCGTGACATCATCGTACTGGCTTCTCCAGAGCTAGCAAAACTACCAAACTGGGTTGTAGCACTACTTGCAGCAGGTGGCCTAGCAGCCGCACTATCAACAGCCGCAGGTCTACTATTGGTAATCTCAACGTCGATTTCACATGACTTGTTGAAGAAAGGCTTCAGACCGAACATGACCGACAAGCAGGAGCTATTAGCCGCTCGTTTGGCCGCCATGGTCGCGATTGTAGGTGCAGGTTACTTAGGGATTAATCCACCAGGTTTCGTAGCTCAGGTAGTAGCGTTTGCCTTCGGCTTAGCCGCAGCATCCTTCTTCCCTGCCATCATCCTAGGTATCTTCTACAAGAAGATGAACAAGGAAGGCGCAATTGCAGGTATGTTGTCAGGTATTGCCTTCACAGCAAGCTACATCATCTACTTCAAGTTCATTAACCCAGCAGCAAGCACACCGGAAAACTGGTGGTTTGGTATCAGCCCAGAAGGTATCGGTACGCTAGGTATGTGTCTAAACTTCGTAGTATCAATTGCAGTGAATAAAGTGACAGCTGAAGTACCACAAGACGTACAAGAGATGGTTGAATCTATCCGTTACCCTAAAGGTGCAGGTGAAGCTCACGACCACTAAGCAACAAAAAAAGCCACTCATAAGAGTTGCGACACAATAAGATAAATCAGTACTTACATTGTAGGGATTAGGTACTGATTCTAAGAAAGCCGATACTTTTTGTATCGGCTTTTTCTTTTGTCCTCACATTTTATAAAAAGACAAAATAAGGGTTGTGTTTAAATCTTCATTTGATAATAATTATCATTAACATCCAATAAAGAGATGCAAATAATGATGAAAGAGCAGCAGGGTCTCTATTCGAGGTTTTACAAAGCACAAGATCGCTTTGCTTCATTAGAGCAAGTTCAAGGCCATGAGCCGTTTGTGATTCGAGACTACATCGAGTGCGCACTAACGCTTTCCGCTTACTATGAAAAGCATGCCGCCCAAGAAAATATCTTGTTGTGTGAGTTGTACCTGCGCCAAGTTTTCTTCCATTTAATTGAAGCTATTGAGTCTCCTGACCGCAGTTTCACCTTTCGTCATATCTGCCTAGACTCTATTCACTCTCCACTGTTTTATTTGAAACGCCACTATTGCCAGCAGCCTCAAGGCCAAGCGCGTTTTTTGAATCTCAGCCAAACATTACAACAAGTCCAAGCCCCACTTGGCTAACAAGGATAGAACATGACCCTACAATTTCGGATTGAAAAAGACAGCATGGGCGAAGTGAAAGTACCTGCCGATGCGCTATACCAAGCACAAACTCAACGTGCCGCAGATAACTTCGCGTTCAGTTCACACAAGATGCCAACCAGCTTCATTCAAGCACTGGCGTTAATTAAACTGGCCGCCGCCGATACTAATGCTCAGTTAGGCTTGTTAGAAGGTGATATTGCCAACGCGATAGCCGAAGCCAGCCAAGAGATCATCGATGGCAAACACCTCGAGCAATTCCCTATTGATGTTTTTCAGACGGGTTCTGGCACCAGCTCTAACATGAATGCCAACGAAGTGATTGCGACACTCGCCTCAAGAAGTTTGCAGGGTGACGTGAATCCGAATGATCACGTAAACATGGGGCAAAGCAGTAACGATGTAGTGCCAACAGCAATTCAAGTCAGTGTTGCTCTGATGGCAGAAAACAAGTTGTTGCCAGCGTTAACCCATCTTTCTGCAGCGCTCACTGTAAAACAACATGAGCTGGCTAAAGTAGTCAAAACTGGCCGTACTCATCTAATGGATGCGATGCCGATTACCTTTGCTCAAGAGCTTGGTGGTTGGAAATTTCAGATTGAACATGCCAAGCAAGCGATAGAAAGCAGCTTGCCAGCAATCAAGGCGCTTGCTCAAGGTGGCACAGCGGTTGGTACGGGGATCAATGCCGACCCACGCTTTGCCGATAAGTTTGCGAGTAACCTGTCTCAATCAACAAAGATCAGTTTTACCTCGAGTGAAAACTTCTTTTTTAACCTCAGCAGCCAAGACGCGATCGTCGCATTGTCTGGTCAGCTTAAAACTGCAGCAGTTGCGATCATGAAGATCTCAAACGATCTTCGCTGGATGAATTCAGGGCCATTAGCTGGCTTAGGGGAGATTGAGTTGCAGGCGCTACAACCGGGTTCATCGATCATGCCTGGCAAAGTGAACCCTGTAATTCCAGAAGCAGCTGCAATGGCGGCAGCTCAAGTGATTGGTAATGACACCACCATTACGGTGGCTGGGCAGTCTGGCAACTTCCAACTGAATGTGATGCTGCCTGTGATTGCTCATAACGTGTTAGAAAGCATAGAACTGTTAGCCAACAGTTCAGTCGCATTGGCTGATAAAGCGATTGCTACCTTCACCGTGCGCCAAGACAATCTTGATTTAGCACTTTCAAAAAATCCAATTCTGGTGACAGCACTCAACCCTGTGATTGGTTACCTAAAAGCGGCGGATATTGCTAAGAAGGCTTGCCGATTCTTGATGTTGCAGAAAGAGAAACTGATCTTAGCCGAGAAGAACTTAGCACGCTGCTTGATCCAACCACACTGACGCAGGGTGGTATTGCAGGTTAGTGAATCAGTGAACAAGAATTAACGCTCCTTACCGAAACAAAAAAGGCCTCATCCGAGGCCTTTTCACTATCCACTCACAAATCCGAACGTGCTAATCCGAACCTGTTAATTCAAGCTAGCTCACTCGATTCAAAACCGCTCTTAACTTGAGTGGCTTCACTGGCTTAGCAATAAAGCTGAAGCTGTTGGCCTTTATCGCAGCCAACATGTCATCGGTTCTATCAGCACTGATAATGACACCCTCAAAAGAGTCCCCAAGACGTAAACGGCATTGCTGCAACACTTCGAGTCCAGTTCGACCATTATCGAGGCGGTAATCCGAGAAAATCACATCTGGTTGCCAATCATCATCGAGACACTTCAAGCTTTCGACTAAGTCGACGGCGGTCTTAACCTCACAGCCCCAACGACCTATCAAGTTTTCCATACCAACTAAGATTTCTCGTTCATTATCGACACACAGTATTTTTAGATGTTCGATATCGCTGGTCGCCATTGGCGTAGAAGCTTGCACAACCGGAGCCACCTTTTCAGCTCTCGTTAAGGTGATGGAAAAGACGCTGCCTTCTCCCGGCCATGAACGCATCGATATTTGATGACCAAGCACATGGGCAATACCTTTGGAGATCGCTAACCCTAATCCCAAACCTTGATCGGCACGAACTTGGCTACCACGCGTAAACTCTTCGAAGATCTCTTGTTGCTTATCTTCGTCGATACCGGTTCCGTTATCCCACACATCAATTCGTACCTGACCATTCACTCGTCTCGCGCCGAGGACCACTTTTCCTTCAGGGTTATAACGGAACGCATTAGTCAAAAAGTTCTGAATCACGCGTCTTAATAACTTAGGATCCGAGTGAATAAACAGTGATGATGGGATCATCTGGAATTGGATCTTCTGCTGCGTTGCCAAAGCGCTAAATTCAGCATTCAAGTTGGTCAGCACATCATGCACGGCAATCGCGTGAATGTTGGTTTCTAATTTTCCTGACTCCAATCGAGAGATATCAAGCAAGTCGCCAATCAAGTCTTCAGCTGCACCCAACGCACTTTCGATATGAGACGAAAGCTGCTTCTCCTCTTGTTCTTTCGCCACCTCAGACAGCGACGAAGCAAATAGACGTGCGGCATTGAGCGGCTGCATCAAATCGTGACTCACCGCCGCAAGAAAACGACTCTTAGACTGTGATTCTTGGTCAGAGATTTGAGTGGCTTTAACTAAGCGTTGGTTGAGCTTTTCGAGCTCTTGAGTTCGCTCATGCACTCTCGATTCCAAACTTTCGTTGGCATCTTTTAGCGCTTGCTCTGCTTGTCTGAATACCGTGATGTCGGTAAAGCTCATAACAAACCCGCCACTCGGCATTGGGTTACCTTGCACCTCAATCACTCGGCCATCAGGACGAATACGAGATGAGGTATGTCGCGTGCCTTGTTCAAGGTGATAAACACGGCGGCGAACGTGATCTTCCGGGTCGCCAGGACCACACAAACCTTGCTGAGCATTGTGACGAATCACATCTGAAATGGGTCGGCCGACTTGAATCAAGCCAACAGGGAATTCAAACAGTTCTAAGTAACGTTGATTCCACGCCACCAGCCTCATCTGCTTATCAATTACTGCAATGCCTTGGCCTATGTGTTCAATCGCACCTTGCAACAAACCACGGCTGAAATCATACAGTTCAGAGGCTTCATCAACGATGGTCGCCACTTCCTCAAGCTGCATATTCCTGCCTTGCAAGGCGGAAGTGAGTACTAACTTAGCGGAAGAAGCACCGAAGACCCCAGCGAGCACGCGCTCTGCGTGTCGAATCAAACTCGCGGGTGCTTGTTGATTTGGAAGCAGAGGCTGACCGTGTTGCTGCCAATAACTGTGTAAGGCACTTTTCGCTCGCTTACGACCCACAAAACGTGAGGCGAGCATCTCTAATTCGGCGACCGTGACTCGATTCTGATAGAGGCTGATATTTTCATTTTCTGGCAGTGGCGTACCAACGAATGCTGCCGATTGTAAGCGCTCACTTAGGCTTGGTCGTGTCGTCATCGAGACCACGACATAACACAGGGTATTGAGTAAGATACTCATCACGATACCCCAGTTTGAACTGCTGACATCCCAACTACTCAGCAGCTCTGGCGGCGTAATAATCCAAAGCAATAAATTACTGTCGCTATCACCCGCCAACATACTAGTTTGACTCATCAGGGTGATCAGCCAAATCACTGAACCGACTAATAAGCCAACATAAACGCCCTTTCGATTGCCCAGACGCCAATACAAACCACCGATCAAGGCGGGGGCAAACTGCGCAATTGCCGCAAAGGAGAGAAAGCCGATCGCCGACAAAGAATGAATGGTATCGAGCGCCTGATAAAATGCCCAAGCACCCAGCAACAGTAATAAGATCAGCCCACGACGAATCACCAATAACAAGCCAGAAAAATGTTTATGCGTTCTTTGCGTCAAGCGCATACGGCGCAGCAACAGTGGCATCACTAAGTCATTCGATACCATGATCGCTAATGCAATTGTCGAGACAATCACCATGCCACTCGCCGCCGAGGTACCCCCAAGAAAAGCCAGCAAGGCAATATGATTAGCCCCTTCTGCCATCGGCACGCTGATCACATAGGTATCCGCCGGCATACCCGTAAGTAACCCCTGACCAGCCCACGCAATCGGTAGAACAAACAGCCCCATAAGAATGAGATAAAGAGGAAATAACCAACGAGCGGTGTGTAAATCCTGAGGTCGTTCGTTTTCAACCACCATGGTGTGGAACTGACGTGGTAGACAGACAATCGCCAACATCGTGAGAATGGTGTGAATCACTAACGTGGGAATATTGGGCGATTCATAAGTGGAAGCCGCAACATCAAGCAGGTCGATTTTATCGCTGCTCATTGCGAGGTAAATGATAAACAGACCAACAATCAAAAAGGCCGCTAACTTAACAATCGACTCAAACGCCACCGCCATCATCATGCCACGGTGATGTTCTGTGTTATCGATGTGCCGAGTACCAAACAGCATCGTAAAAATCGCTAATGCACCGACCACAAACCAAGAGACGTGATAATTCTGATATCCAAAATCTTCGGCGAGATCGGGGGCGACAATCTCCAAGCCCATCGTGATACCACGCAACTGTAGCGCAATATAAGGAAGAATACCGACCACGGCAATCACAGTGACGGCAACAGCCAAGCCCTGAGATTTTCCATAACGAGCCGCGATAAAGTCGGCAATAGAGGTGATATGTTCACGCTTCGCGATGAGGATCAGCCGAGCTAAGATCCGCCACCCCAACGTGAAAACTAAAATAGGGGCGAGGTAAATGGGTAAGAATGACCAAGGGTTATTACTGGCCTGCCCGACCGTTCCATAGAAGGTCCAAGAGGTACAATACACCGCAATAGAAAGGCTATAGATCCATGGACGCCAGCGTGATAACCAACGAACTTGCCTGTCTCCATACCACGCGATCAGAAATAACACGCCCAAGTAAGCTAAAGAGACTGGAATTACTACCCATCCTTGCATTGAAAACCCTTTCTTCATCCATAAAAAAACCTCTCCATAAGGGAGAGGTTTCATTTAACTAGGGAAGTGCGTTTAACTCAATCGCATCGCTTAAATTCTGTGCTTTGGGCTTTAATTCTGAGCATCAGATTGAGCTGAGGCTGTTTGATTGACCTCAACGACTGAACTTCTTTCATCCAGCTTAATGAACAAGGCCAATCCACCCATCGCAGCCATACCCCAGAAAATATTCGCACCCCAAAGCTCATAACCCCAACCACTTAAGGTCGTCATTAGCGCGATAAAGGCACCCAGTGGGATTGCGTTGTACAGAGCTTGCAGGGCAACCATCTTGTTCTGTTCTTCAGATTGGATGTATTGAATCGCAGCGATGTGCGCCATGACGAATGTCACGCCGTGAAGCAATTGCACAAGAATCAAAGCCGCGATCGCGGTGGTCGATGCGGTTATACCCCAGCGAGCCATCACACCTAATGCTGCTATCACGAACAGAGTACGTAACGTGATTCCAGAAAACAGTCGCTTGCTCAAAGCAAACACAGCCACTTCTGCGACAACACCTAGACTCCACAAGTAACCAATAATCGCTTCAGAGTGACCCGCCTCTTTCCAATAAATCGCACTAAAGCTGTAATAAGCTGCATGGCTACCTTGCAGCAGCGCCATCAAGGCTAAAAACTTAACCACTGACGACTCTCTTAGTAACTCACCTAATTTTGGTCGTACTGCCTGTTGCTCGGAGTGTGTCACCGGCATCACGTTAGGGTTTCTCATCGCCAACACTAATGACATCAGCACACCAGCAAACGCCGTATACAAAATCATGTCAGTCCCGAATTGCGCGACCAAATAACCAACCACAGTCGAACCGGCAATAAAGGCAATCGAACCCCATAAACGAGTACGTCCGTAGTCGAGCATATTAAGACGGCTGTAGTGGTTAGCCATTGCATCCGAAAGTGGAATGATTGGCCCATAACAGAGGTTAAACAAAACCGTTGCCAGCAACATCAATATGAAGCTGCCGCCAGTGAAGAAATGGAAGCCAACAAACAGCAGTGCCGCGAAACTCAAGCAACGCAAAGCCGGCATTAAATGCTCAACTTTATGGATACGTGGCGTAATCACGAGGTTAGCAACACAGCGCGTCGCAAAACCAATACCAATTAAGACACCAATGTCACCCGCAGAAACGCCTTGGTCTTCAAACCACAGCGCCCAGAATGGCAAATAAACGCCATAAGCAAAAAAGAAACCAAGAAAATACTGGGATATCCAGCCATAAGGGGAAGGACTAAACATAGGCGACCTATAAAAATGTGCAGAAAAAGGCAGAACCAATTATGCCTACGTCGCATACGATGAAAAAGGGAATTATTGAGGAGATAGCATTCCTGTATTCAATGAATATCGATATCCCATTTAACTGAGGTATCCGGCGCTCACCAACACCCACGATCGCATTTAGACTAAAGTCGTCTGGAGCTTCGCTAGTAATTTGTCAGACTGAAAAGAGACTCCTACTTCTTTCGATGCTTATGCCTGATAAATTTAATATGCAGCACCCGCCCTTCGATAGCCTGTCCGACACGGAGCAGTTAACACTGCGCTCTTCATTGGATGTGGTTTATTACCGAGCACACGAGGTGATATTGGAGGCAGACCGCCCAAGTCGCCATCTGCATATTCTGATTAAAGGCGCTGTTGAAGAGCGCGCGAGCAGCGATGGAGAGATCTACGCACACTATGCCAATGACGATATATTCGATGTACGCAGTCAGTTTGAGCCTCACACCAAACACCAATATATCGCGCTTGAAGATACGTTAAGTTATCTACTGCCAACCGATATCTTTCTCGATCTTTACCACGCCAATGGCCAGTTTGCCGCTTACTTTGATAGCAACCTTTCGACACGAAAAGCGCTGATAGAAGCCGCTCAACAGCAACAGAATCTTGCCGAGTTCATACTGACCAAAGTGGACGAGTCGATCTATCACCCGCCACTGATACTGGAACCCGGCCAACCTATCAACCAAGTTACTCAAACCCTTAAAGAACAAGGGTTGGACTCGGCCTTGGTTCATTTAGAACATGATGATCCAAAAGCTTTTGGATCATCATGTTCCTTTCCGTATGGAATCGTCACAAGAACCAATTTATTGCACGCGGTGATGCTCGATAATCATCCGCTCGATACCGCGGTTGGCGAGATAGCAACGTTCCCGGTACTGCACGTTAATCAAGGGGACTTCTTGTTTAACGCCATGATCACCATGACCCGAAATCGCGTAAAAAGGCTGATGGTTTGTGATGGTCCAAATGCTGTTGGTATGGTGGATATGACGCAGATTTTGAGTGCATTCTCTACTCATTCTCACGTTCTTACTTTGCGTATTGCGCGAGCCACCAGCATTGAAGAGCTGGCATTAGCCTCCAATAAACAACGTCAACTGGTCGAAAGCCTACTCAGCAACGGTATTCGTACACGATTCATCATGGAGCTAATTTCGGCCGTAAATGAACAGATTATAGAGAAAGCGTTTGAGTTGGTTATCCCACCTGCATTGCATAATCATTGCTGCCTGATCGTATTGGGATCTGAAGGCCGAGGAGAACAAATCCTTAAAACCGACCAAGATAATGCGCTGATTATTCAAGATGGTTTGGAGTGGCACCAATGCCAGAGCGCCATGAACGACCTAACTCATACATTGCAGCAATTGGGCTATCCACTCTGCCCGGGCAACGTGATGGTCAACAATCCGAAATGGGTGCATTCAGAGCAAGAGTGGAAACAAACGCTCACCCGTTGGGTAAAAAAAGCAACGCCCGATACCGTGATGGATATTGCCATCATGGCGGATGCACATGCCGTTGCGGGTAACAGAGAACTATTAAATCCGGTCAAACAACACCTGAGTGATTTGATGCTAGGACAAGAATTGATTCTGACTGAATTCTGCCGCCCTGCTCTTAACTTTTCAGTTCCCCTCACCCTGTTTGGTAATGTGAAAAAATCCAAGTCAGGGCTCGATATCAAACAAGGTGGTATTTTCCCGATTGTGCACGGTGTGAGAGCACTTTGTCTTGAGCATGGTGTGACGGTGAACAACACCTTTGAGCGTATTGAACAGCTGGTTAACAAGAAAGTGTTAGAGCAAAGTACCGCGGACAACCTCAATGGAGCACTCAAACAGTTCTTTAAGTGGCGCTTGGCACAAAGGCTCTCACAGCAACACAGCAGCAATAAAATCGACGTCAAACTGATGGAACGGGCTGACCGAGACTTACTTCGTCATAGCCTGCATGTGGTCAAGAAGTTCAAGCAATGGCTTGGCTACCATTATCAGATAAGGGATTAGACGACTGAACGATGAATAGATTGGTTCGTTATTACTGGCATCACAAACTCAAAGGCTCTCCTTATCAGCCTCTGTTTGCGGCGCCTGTTGATCACGAATACGTATCTCTTGATTGTGAAACCACCAGCCTCGACCCCAATCAGGCCGAACTGGTCACCATTGCCGCGACCAAGATCATCGGTAACCGAATCATTACCAGCCAACCTTTTGAAGTCCGGCTACGAGCCCCTCAATCGCTCGATTGCAATTCAATCAAAATTCATCGCATTCGCCATCAAGATCTAAAACACGGTATTGAAGAAAAACAGGCCTTAATCGAACTGCTCGACTTCATTGGTAATCGTCCTTTAGTCGGTTACCACATCCGCTATGACAAGAAAATTCTCGACCGCGCCTGTTTAAAACAACTCGGATTCCCACTGCCTAACCGATTAGTCGAAGTGAGCCTGCTCTATCAAGACAAACTCGAAAGACAGCTTCCCAATGCCTACTTCGATCTCAGTATGGACGCCATCTGCCGCCAGCTGGATTTACCGATCCCAGTCAATAAACATGATGCATTACAAGATGCTATCTCCGCTGCGCTGATCTTTGTTCGCCTTAAACACGGTGATTTACCTCGTTTCAACTCTTCTTATTCTTAATTCAACCATTGCCTCTCTACATAGAGAGCAATATCGCAAAAATGAACTTAACTCGCTATTTTGTAAGTGAAAAGCGGCGTCTCATCCTAAAGTCTAATTGTGGAAATCGCCGTCCTAGCCGAGAGTGATAGCACAACGACGGTCCTGTAATAGACTTAGAAACTGAACACAAAGGAAGTTGCCAGTTCATTAAGAATGTAGGCACAAGGAGAGATGCAATGAGTGAAGCCCACGTTTATCCGGTAAAAGAAAGTATTAAATCAACCACACACGCGGATAATGACACTTACCTAGCCATGTACCAACAATCTGTTTCTGACCCTGAAGGCTTTTGGGGTGAACACGGAAAAATCGTTGATTGGATTAAGCCTTTCACACAAGTAAAAAATACCTCTTTCGACCCTGGCCACATTGATATTCGCTGGTTTGAAGATGGCACGCTTAACGTTTCGGCTAACTGTATCGACCGTCACCTTGCTGAACGCGGTGGTGAAGTCGCAATCATCTGGGAAGGTGATGACCCTGCCGATGATAAAACTCTAACTTTTAATGAACTACACAAAGAAGTGTGCCTGTTTTCAAATGCTCTGAAAGAGCAAGGCGTACGTAAAGGTGATGTGGTTTGTTTATACATGCCAATGGTTCCAGAAGCTGCAGTTGCGATGCTGGCATGTACCCGTATCGGCGCGGTTCACACAGTGGTATTCGGTGGTTTCTCACCTGAAGCACTTTCTGGTCGTATTATCGATTCAAATTCTAAAGTCGTTATCACTGCCGATGAAGGCGTGCGTGGCGGCCGCGCTGTTCCACTGAAGAAGAATGTCGATGAAGCACTCACTAACCCTGAAGTGAAGAACATCGAGAAGGTTGTGGTATTCAAGCGTACTGGTGGTGATGTTGCTTGGCACGAACACCGTGATGTATGGTGGCATGATGCTATCGCAAACGTATCAGCTGATTGCCCACCTGAAGAGATGAATGCAGAAGATCCACTATTCATTCTTTATACATCAGGCTCAACAGGTAAACCTAAGGGTGTAATGCACACCACAGGTGGTTACCTTGTTTATGCAGCTATGACCTTCAAATACGTATTCGACTACCAAGAAGGCGAAACCTTCTGGTGTACTGCGGATGTGGGTTGGATTACTGGTCACACTTACCTTGTTTATGGACCGCTTGCTAATGGTGCGAAAACCATTCTGTTTGAAGGCGTGCCGAATTACCCGAACACCAGCCGCATGAGTGAAGTGGTCGATAAGCACAAAGTTAATATTCTTTATACTGCGCCAACGGCTATTCGTGCATTGATGGCGAAAGGCAATGAAGCGGTTGAAGGGACTTCTCGTGACAGCCTAAGAGTCATGGGCTCGGTAGGTGAACCTATCAACCCAGAAGCGTGGGAGTGGTACTACAAAACAATTGGTAACGAGCAGTCTCCAATTGTCGATACATGGTGGCAAACAGAAACGGGCGGCATCTTAATCGCTCCACTACCGGGCGCAACAGACCTAAAACCGGGTTCAGCGACTCGTCCATTCTTCGGTGTGCAACCCGCGCTTGTCGACAACATGGGCAACATCATTGAGGGTGCAACAGACGGCAACCTTGTGATTCTTGACTCTTGGCCGGGACAAATGCGTACCGTACATGGCGATCATGACCGTTTTGAGCAGACTTACTTCTCTACCTTTAAAGGCATGTACTTCACTAGTGATGGTGCTCGTCGTGATGAAGACGGTTACTACTGGATTACGGGTCGTGTCGATGACGTGCTTAACGTATCAGGTCACCGTATGGGTACCGCTGAGATTGAATCGGCGCTAGTGGCGTTCGATAAAATTGCAGAGGCAGCGATTGTGGGTATTCCTCATGATATTAAAGGCCAAGCAATTTACGCTTATATCACGCTTAATGATGGTGAGTTCCCAACCGCAGAGCTTCATAAAGAAGTGAAAGACTGGGTACGTAAAGAGATTGGCCCAATCGCAACACCAGACGTTTTGCATTGGACAGACTCTCTGCCGAAAACTCGTTCGGGTAAAATCATGCGTCGTATCTTACGTAAGATTGCCACAGGCGATACTGGCAACCTAGGCGATACGTCGACACTGGCAGACCCAAGCGTGGTCGATAAACTGATTGCAGAGAAAGCTGAACTGGCATAAGCAACCCGTCACACTAGCTAATCACTGTTTAAAACAGCCATTAATAAACCGTCACCTATGTGGCGGTTTTTTTATGGCTGATCTTGATCTCAAATATCTTCGATAAAATTAAGGCAATCGCGGTTTTTTGTTAAGTTGATAACAATTTCATGCCGTACTTATAGGAGATTAGACCAGTAAATTGCTGCGATTTGCGCTGAATTAGCTATAATCTGGTTCTAATTTTTAAATTTGGGTTTTTCTTACTGGAAATTAACCCCAAATTTTCAATAAAATGGCAACATTCACATTCGTAAACACGATAAAGGAAGATAGCCCCACAATGTCTACAAAGTTTCGCATTCTAGTTTTAAATGGCCCAAACCTTAACCTGTTAGGCCTTAGAGAGCCTGCACACTACGGTTCTCAAACACTTGACCAGATTATTAGCTCTTTGACCGAGCAAGCGAAAACACAAGATGTTGAGCTGTCTCACTTACAGTCAAATCGTGAGTATGAACTGATTGAAGCTATCCATAGTGCTTATCAAAATGTTGATTTCATTATTATCAACCCAGCGGCCTTTACACATACCAGTGTGGCGTTGCGTGATGCACTACTTGGTGTTGCTATCCCATTTATTGAGGTTCATCTATCGAATGTTCACGCACGTGAACCATTCCGTCACCACTCTTACCTATCTGATAAAGCAGAAGGTGTGATTTGTGGCTTAGGTGCCCAAGGTTATCAATTTGCTTTGACGGCTGCGCTCAACAAGCTCAACGCAAAGTAAATAAAAACAACGAACTATTACTAACCTACTCAGTCAAAGAGTAAGTTCAATCAACAGATAAAGAGAAAGAAACAATGGATATTCGCAAAATCAAAAAGCTAATCGAATTGGTTGAAGAGTCTGGTATTTCTGAGCTAGAGATCTCTGAAGGTGAAGAGTCAGTACGAATCAGTCGTAACAGCCCTGTATCTGCAGCGCCTATTCAATATGCAGCGGCTCCAGCTCCAGTAGCGGCAGCAACACCTGCGGCGGCACCTGTAGCAGCAGAAGCAGCAGCTCCTGCGGTTCCAGCTGGTCACCAAGTTCTTTCTCCAATGGTTGGTACTTTCTACGGCGCTCCAAGCCCAGATGCAAAACCATTCGTTAAAGTTGGTCAATCTGTAACTGCTGGCGAAACTCTATGTATCGTTGAAGCAATGAAAATGATGAACCAAATCGAAGCTGATAAGTCTGGTGTTGTAACAGCAATCCTAGTTGAAGACGGTCAACCAGTAGAATTCGACCAAGCTCTAGTAATTATCGAATAATAGAGAGCACTCATTATGTTAGATAAATTAGTAATCGCAAACCGTGGTGAAATTGCACTGCGTATTCTGCGAGCATGTAAAGAGCTTGGCATCAAAACGGTAGCGGTTCACTCAACTGCTGACCGTGATCTTAAGCACGTACTTCTTGCTGACGAAACCATTTGTATTGGTCCAGCTCGCGGTATCGATAGCTACCTGAACATCCCTCGTATCATCAGCGCAGCTGAAGTTACTGGTGCAGTCGCTATTCACCCAGGCTACGGCTTCCTATCTGAAAATGCAGACTTTGCAGAACAGGTAGAGCGCAGTGGTTTTATCTTCGTTGGCCCTAAAGCTGAAACCATTCGCATGATGGGTGACAAAGTGTCAGCTATCACGTCAATGAAAAAAGCTGGCGTACCTTGTGTACCAGGTTCTGACGGTCCTCTTGATGACGATGAAGTGAAAAACAAAGCGCACGCTAAGCGCATTGGCTTCCCTGTAATCATCAAGGCATCTGGCGGCGGCGGCGGTCGTGGTATGCGTGTTGTTCGTACTGAAAAAGAACTAACAGAAGCTATCGCGATGACTCGTGCTGAAGCAAAAGCATGTTTCAACAACGACATGGTTTACATGGAGAAATTCCTAGAAAACCCACGTCACATTGAAGTACAAGTGCTTGCAGATGGCCAAGGTAATGCTATCCACCTAGGTGAGCGTGACTGTTCAATGCAGCGTCGTCACCAGAAAGTTGTGGAAGAAGCTCCAGCACCAGGTATCACTGAAGAAATGCGTAAATACATCGGCGACCGTTGTACTCGTGCATGTCTTGAGATTGGTTACCGCGGCGCAGGTACATTTGAATTCCTATACGAGAACGGTGAGTTCTACTTCATCGAAATGAACACTCGTATCCAGGTTGAGCACACGATTACTGAAATGGTAACGGGCATCGACCTAGTGAAAGAGCAACTTCGCATTGCTGCTGGTCAGCCTCTATCATTCACACAGGATGATATTAAACTGCGTGGCCACTCAATCGAATGTCGTATCAATGCTGAAGATCCAGTTCGCTTCCTACCTTCACCAGGTAAGATTGAACGTTTCCACGCACCAGGCGGCATGGGTGTTCGTTGGGAATCTCATATCTACACGGGCTACACAGTGCCACCGCATTACGATTCAATGATCGGCAAGCTGATCACTTACGGTGAGAACCGTGACGTAGCGATTGCACGTATGAAGAACGCACTAGCAGAAATGATTGTTGAAGGTATCAACGTCAATACTGAGCTGCAATTAGCGATTATGAACGACGAAAACTTCCAACACGGTGGTGCAAACATCCACTACCTTGAGAAGAAGCTTGGTCTGCAATAGAAGCTTGGCCTGCAACAGAAGCTAGTCTTCCGTAATACGTTCTCTGTAGAACAGTAATAAATGCTCACTTCGGTGGGCATTTTTGTTTTTAAACACTCGCAAAAATCAATCGATAATCCCTCTTATAATCCGCGGTGTTTTGGTGAATTTGCTCATATTTTCTGCTAGACTCCCCATCCAATTTTTCTCATATAGAAGATGCAGCCATGCCTTGGATTCAAATCAAGCTTAATGCGACCAATGAAAATGCCGAACAAATCGGCGACATGTTAATGGAAGAGACTGGTGCTCTTTCTGTAACTTTCCTGGATGCACAAGATACCCCTGTATTTGAGCCTCTGCCGGGTGAAACTCGCCTTTGGGGTGATACTGACATTCTCGCGCTATACGACGCTGAGATTGATACTGGTGTCGTTCTAGCGCAGATTAAAGCAAGCAACATGTTCCCTGCAGACTTTGCTCATAAAATCGAACAGATTGAAGACAAGGATTGGGAACGTGAATGGATGGATAACTTCCACCCAATGAAGTTTGGTGAGCGTCTTTGGATCTGCCCGAGCTGGCGTGATATCCCAGAACCTGACGCTGTGAACGTCATGTTAGACCCTGGTCTTGCATTTGGTACTGGTACTCACCCAACAACGGCGTTGTGTCTTGAATGGCTTGAAGGCTTAGACCTTACAGGCAAAACCGTGATCGACTTCGGTTGTGGTTCAGGCATTCTTGCGATCGCTGCGATCAAACTGGGTGCTGCAAAAGTTATCGGGATCGACATTGATCCTCAAGCTCTGCTTGCTTCAAAAGACAACGCACAACGCAATGGTGTTGCTGAGCAGTTAGAGGTGTTCCTACCTCAAGACCAACCTGAAGGTCTGATTGCTGACGTTGTTGTTGCTAACATCCTTGCAGGTCCTTTACGCGACCTTTCAGGCATCATCAAAGGCCTAATTAAGCCAACTGGCGTGCTTGCGATGTCGGGTGTTTTGGATACACAAGCAGAAGATGTTGCGACTTATTATCGTGATGAGCTTCACATTGATCCAATCATTGAACAACAAGAATGGTGTCGAATCTCTGGTCGCAAGCAAGGCTAGACAAGACTTTGGGCGCTAATTGACTGAATTTTAAGCAAATTACAAAAACAAATTGTAAATGCTCAAATATTAGTCTTTTCACGCAGCGAAAAAATGCGTAAAATGCGCGCCCTTGCTGGTACAGAACTGTGATGACATTTTTTGAAAATCGGAAATTATCAACTTAAGAACAATCTAATCGTCGCTCCTATGGCTGGCGTAACGGATAGACCATTCCGTGAGTTGTGTCTTCGTTACGGTGCGGGGATGGCAGTCAGTGAAATGATGTCCTCCAATCCGAAAGTTTGGAAAACGTCAAAGTCTCAGCAGCGTATGGTACATGAAGGCGAATCGGGCATTCGTTCAGTACAAATCGCTGGTGCAGATCCACAGCTTATGGCCGAGGCTGCTCAATTCAATGTTGCTAACGGTGCGCAAATCATCGATATCAATATGGGTTGTCCAGCCAAAAAAGTGAATAAAAAGCTTGCGGGCTCAGCCCTACTTCAGCATCCAGAACTCATTGAAGATATTCTGAAGGCTGTGGTAAATGCTGTCGACGTTCCAGTAACGTTGAAAACGCGCACAGGCTGGGATACAGACAATAGAAACTGTGTCCAAATCGCTAAAATAGCCGAAGACTGCGGCATACAAGCTCTTGCCCTTCACGGGAGAACTCGCGCTTGTATGTACAAAGGTGAGGCAGAATACAAACACATTAAAGCAGCAAAACAAGCAGTATCTATTCCGGTTATCGCTAACGGTGATATCGATAGCCCGGAAAAAGCTAAGTTTGTGCTGGAGTACACTGGCGCTGATGCTTTAATGATAGGTCGACCTGCCCAAGGACGCCCTTGGATTTTTAACGAAATCCTACACTATTTGGAAAACGGCACCACGATGGACCCGCTCCCGACTTCGGAAGTGAAAGACATCATGCTTGGCCATGTGAACGCTCTACATGAATTTTATGGCGAGTTTTTAGGCCCCCGCATTGCTCGTAAGCATGTGGGTTGGTATCTAAAAGAACATGAACAAGCGAGTGAGTTTCGCCGTACCTTCAACGCATTCGAAGCAGGTGATCTGCAGCTTGAAGCGCTAGAAGGTTTTTTTGATAACGTTGCACCATAATTACGAGAAGAGCTAGACCGAATATGTTCGAACAAAATCTGACTTCAGAAGCATTGACAGTAACTACAGTTACATCACAAGACCAAATCACGCAGAAGCCTCTACGTGACTCAGTTAAAGCATCATTGAAAAATTACCTTGCTCAATTAAACGGTCAAGAAGTCAGCGAGTTATACGAATTAGTATTAGCTGAAGTTGAACAGCCACTACTAGACACTATCATGCAGTACACTCGCGGTAACCAAACTCGCGCAGCAACCATGATGGGTATTAACCGCGGTACTCTTCGCAAGAAACTTAAAAAATACGGCATGAACTAATCGTTCTTTCGTAATTAATTGAATTGAAAGCCAAGCTCATTTATTGAGTTTGGCTTTTTTTTGCTTTTTTGGGGCCTATTTATTATGTCGCTGAACAAGCCTGTCTGGTTGAATAACAAGGTTGTAAGGCAATAAATAATAAGGCTGTAAGACAGCAAAGCAACATACCCAACGAATGCAAATCAGCTGCTATCGACTTGCTTAGCTACAACAACGTCCCTTCTCAAGGTTTGCTGAGTCCAAGGCAGCCAGAATCGAACAATGGCTCGCATCGTCATCTATGTGACCACAGCAGGCATCATTAATCTTCTTGAGTGCCGTTCGAATCTTAGTAAGCTCCGTTATCTTTTCATCAATCATTTCTAACTTAGAAGAAGTAATCGACTTCACTTCAGCACAACTGTGTTGAGTCGCTTCAAGGCGAATCTCTAACAATTCTTTGATTTCATCTAAACTCAGCCCTAACTCTTTAGATTTGAGAATAAACGTCACCTGCTTTTGGTTATTTTCATCATACAGACGATAACCTGACTCACTGCGACTAGCTGGTGCAATCAGGTTATTCTTCTCATAAAAACGCAAGGTATCGGCTGTCACACCGCATCTTTTCGCCAATTCGCCAATCTGAAACATGCTTTTTCCTATTCTTTCATCCATTCCACTATTAACCTTGTTGTTACTTTTCAGGCTGAAATGGCACTTTTCATAATTAATTTTGAGATGCCAAACGATTGCGCGAGCTTTTTTGTAATAAATTAGTTAGAATCTGCGCCATCAAATTTGGAGTTGGTTATCTTATAGCTTGATTATAAGAACACCCAAAAGGTCTTTACCAAAACTGGCCAATATTTTATCTCTTACTGGTATCTAAGATACTCCACGCTGAGAAGATAGAAACAAGTTCTTTTTTGGCAAATATCTTTATTTTAACCCCATGAATTTGAGGAAGATGGAAGCATGAATAACGCTCGTCCAATTCGCCGCGCTCTCATCAGCGTATCAGACAAAACTGGTATCGTTGAATTTGCACAAGCTCTTGCTAACCGTGGTGTAGATATCCTATCTACCGGTGGCACTGCTCGCCTGCTTGCTGAAAAAGGCATCTCTGTAACAGAAGTATCTGACTACACTGGCTTCCCAGAAATGATGGATGGCCGTGTTAAGACTCTGCACCCGAAAGTTCATGGTGGTGTTCTAGGCCGTCGTGGCCAAGATGATGACGTGATGGAAACTCACGGTATCAACCCTATCGATATGGTTGTTGTAAACCTATACCCATTCGCAGAAACCGTTGCTAAAGAAGGTTGTACCCTTGCTGACGCTGTTGAGAACATCGACATCGGTGGTCCTACAATGGTTCGCTCTGCTGCGAAAAATCACAAAGACGTGACTATCGTTGTAAACGCACACGACTACGAGCGTGTTGTGGCTGAAATGGACGCGAACGAGAAATCTCTAACACTAGAGACTCGCTTCGACCTCGCTATCGCCGCATTCGAGCACACGGCTTCTTACGACGGCATGATCGCAAACTACTTCGGCACTATGGTTCCATCTTACGGTGAGAACAAAGAAGGTGATGAAGAGAGCAAATTCCCTCGCACGTTCAACCAACAGTTCGAGAAGAAGCAAGACATGCGCTACGGTGAAAACAGCCACCAAGCAGCAGCATTTTACGTTGAAGCAAACCCTGAAGAAGCGTCTGTATCTACAGCTCGTCAAATCCAAGGTAAAGCACTTTCTTACAACAACATCGCTGATACTGACGCAGCACTCGAGTGTGTGAAAGAGTTCGACCAGCCAGCATGTGTGATCGTTAAGCACGCTAACCCATGTGGTGTAGCACTAGGTGAAGACATCCTAGAAGCTTACGACCGTGCATTCAAAACAGACCCAACGTCTGCATTTGGCGGCATCATCGCATTCAACCGTGAACTAGACGCTGCAACAGCAACGGCTATCACTGAGCGTCAATTCGTTGAAGTTATCATTGCACCTTCTGTTTCTGCTGAAGCAGTAGCAATCGTCGCAGCTAAGAAAAACCTTCGCCTACTTGAGTGTGGCGAATGGACGACTAAGACAACAGGCTTTGACGTGAAACGCGTTAACGGCGGCCTGCTAGTTCAAGACCGCGACCAAGGCATGGTTTCTGAAGATGACCTTAAAGTCGTTTCTAAGCGCCAACCTACTGCTGAAGAGCTGAAAGATGCATTGTTCTGCTGGAAAGTAGCGAAGTACGTTAAGTCTAACGCGATCGTTTACTCGAAAGGTGACATGACGGTTGGTGTGGGCGCAGGCCAAATGAGCCGCGTTTACTCTGCAAAAATCGCAGGCATCAAAGCGGCAGACGAAGGTCTACAGGTTGAAGGTTGTGTGATGGCATCAGATGCATTCTTCCCATTCCGTGACGGTATCGACGCGGCAGCAGAAGCGGGCATCAAGTGTGTTATCCAACCGGGCGGCTCTATGCGTGATGACGAAGTTATCGCAGCAGCAGACGAACACGGCATGGCGATGATCTTTACGGGCATGCGTCACTTCCGCCACTAATATTTAGTTCACCTAAACAATTAGTAGCTATCGAGCCTCTCAATTTTGAGGGGCTTTTAAGAATTAAAGACTTAAGGATTGAAACATGAACGTATTAATCATCGGTGCTGGCGGTAGAGAACACGCTTTGGGTTGGAAAGCTGCACAAAACCCAAATGTTGAAACGGTATTCATCGCTCCAGGTAACGCAGGTACTGCACTTGAGCCAAAACTTGAGAACGTAAACATCGGTGTTGAAGACATCGCAGGTTTAGTGGCGTTTGCTCAAGAGAAAAAAATCGAACTGACTATCGTTGGTCCTGAAGCACCATTGGTTATTGGTGTAGTTGATGCATTCCGCGAAGTTGGCCTACCAATCTTTGGCCCAACTCAAGCGGCGGCACAACTGGAAGGCTCTAAAGCCTTCACCAAAGACTTCCTAGCTCGTCATGAGATCCCAACAGGTTACTACTCAAACTTCACTGAGATTGAGCCAGCTATCGCTTACGTTCGCGAGCAAGGCGCTCCAATCGTAGTAAAAGCTGACGGCCTTGCAGCAGGTAAAGGCGTTATCGTTGCGATGACCCTTGAAGAAGCTGAAGATGCAATCAAAGACATGCTAGCAGGCAACGCATTTGGCGAAGCAGGCAGCCGCGTAGTGATCGAAGAATTCCTTGAAGGCGAAGAAGCAAGCTTCATCGTAATGGTTGACGGTTCTAGCGTGCTTCCTATGGCCACCAGCCAAGATCACAAACGTGTTGGCGACAAAGATACAGGCCCTAATACAGGCGGCATGGGTGCTTACTCTCCTGCACCAGTGGTAACTCCAGAAATCCACAACCGTATCCTTGAAGAAGTTATCTACCCAACGGTACGTGGTATGGATGCAGAAGGCGCACCTTACACAGGTTTCCTTTACGCTGGTCTAATGATCGATGCGGACGGCACACCTAAAGTTATCGAATACAACTGCCGCTTCGGCGACCCAGAAACGCAACCTATTATGATGCGTATGGAGTCGGATCTTGTTGAGCTTTGCCTAATGGCTATCGACGAGAAACTCGACGAAGCAGAATCTAAGTGGGATCCACGCGCTTCTATCGGTGTTGTTCTTGCGGCTGGCGGTTACCCTGCTGACTACGCAAAAGGTGATGTGATTTCACTGCCGACAAACGAAGTTGAAGGCCAAAAGGTTTTCCACGCGGGTACCACAAATAACGAAGCTGGCGACGTTGTGACAAACGGCGGCCGCGTGCTATGTGCAACCGCACTGGGTAACACGGTTTCTGAAGCTCAGGAGCGCGCTTACGCGTTAACTAAGCAAGTTAGCTGGAATGGTATGTTCCACCGCAATGACATTGGTTACCGTGCGATTGCGCGCGAGCAAGAGCAGTAACCTCTCTCGAGCAACCTATCTCTAACTCATTACAGTTAGCTGAATCAAAAAAGGCGCCTAGGGCGCCTTTTTAATATTTAAAATTCATTATGTTCGCTTATAAAGCATTTGGCCTATCGTAGGTCAAATGCTCTTTACTCACTGAGGAGTGATGGCCTTTGAATGCATTGATGGTTTTCATCGGCTAATACCAACAACTCCGCGACCGACACCTTACGTAGCGATACCTTGCCAACAAGAGCACCATAACTCTCTACTGAAGCAAGACGATTGACAACGATTCTTGGTAAGGTCTTGTTAAACTCAAAGTACTCGAATTGATCGCCTGAACACGTCTCAAATATCTCACCGTTCCAATAACCCTGAAGAAGTTCCAATCCTTCATCATTTTGCTTCTCTGTGATATCGAGAACCGAAAGCGCCTGCTTTTGATAGTTTTCCAGCTGCTCTGATTGAAGTGGCAAGATTTTGCTACCGATACGGTATTGTTGATACACGGCCTCGCCAGACTGATTAAAGCGTACATGAACACGATAAGGTGCTAACGCTTGTGAATCGTCACGTAGCTCGCCTTCACGAATAAATTCACGCAGTACACCATCAGACCAAGCATAGTCGGTTTTGTACCAGCCATAGTCGCCCATTGTGACGTAGTCAGCAGAAGTGTGTGGTTGTGTTAGCTTGTTGGTGACCCAGAAGAAACTTGTCGCGTCGCCCATGACTTGGCCGCCGGTATAGGTTTCAAATTGCTCTAGGTTTTTGCCGGGGCTTGTTGAAGAACAGCCGATAAGAAATGTAGATAACAGTGAAACGAGAAGAAATGCTTTTTTCATAAAACCTGTACCGAGGTGAGAGTAAAACTACCTCGGTACAGTTTAGATTATTTCACTGAATCTTTCAGCGCTTTACCTGCAACAAATGCTGGAACATTTGCAGCAGCGATTTGGATCTCATCACCAGTTTTTGGGTTACGACCAGTGCGAGCTGCACGGTGGTTTACTTTAAAAGTACCAAAACCAATTAGCTGAACTTGATCGCCATCTTTAAGAGTCTCAGTCACGCCGCCAAGAGTTGCTTCTAGAGCCGCTTTAGCTTGTGCTTTCGAAAGGTCCGCTTTTTCAGCAATAAAGTCGATTAATTGAGTCTTGTTCATTTTAGGTTTCCCTTCTTAGTATTTTCGAATTCAATTAACTCTAAAACATAAATGCCCTATCTGGCAAAGGTTTGTCGTCGATCTTTAGCTCTAATGCCGTAGTTTTAGCCATAATATGAGTAATAACTCACAATTTGTTACTGATTTTATTGAGTAAGCCCTTGTTTAAAAGGGGCTGAGAGTGAAATTAATGATGACCTAGTCACTACTTATTCTCTATAATCCACCTTGAATCGCTGACAAAGCGTACAATTTAATTTAAGGGCAAACATGCTGCTGCTAACTATTTACGTCTCCATTGCTATTGGAGTTTCTTTCATTTGTTCTGTTTTGGAAGCTGTACTTTTGAGTATTAGTCCGAGCTACATTGCTCAACTAAAACAAAATGGGCACCCTGCAGCCGCGTCTTTAGACAAACTGAAAACAGATATTGATCGCCCGCTCGCGTCAATTTTAACGCTCAACACCATCGCACATACTATTGGTGCGGCAACCGCAGGTGCACAAGCTGCTGTTGTTTTTGGTAGCCAATGGCTAGGTGTATTCTCTGCCGTGCTCACACTGGGCATTCTGGTGTTGTCTGAGATTGTTCCAAAAACGATTGGTGCGACCTACTGGCGTCAACTTGCTCCAGCATCGTCAACGGTACTGCGTTGGATGGTGTTCTTCCTAACTCCATTTGTTTGGTTCTCAGAGCAAATTACTAAACGTCTAGCTCGTGGTCACCAAGCACCTAAGATGCGTGACGAACTATCAGCGATGGCTATTTTGGCCAAAGAGAGTGGCGAGTTCGCGGAAGGCGAATCAAAAATCCTAAGCAACTTATTAGGCATTCAAGACGTGCCGGTTACCCAAGTCATGACACCGCGCCCGGTTGTATTCCGTGTAGATGCAGAGATGAGCGTCAATGTGTTCCTTGAGAAACACAAAGACACGCCGTTCTCACGTCCATTGGTCTACAGCGAGCAAAGTGACAATATCATTGGTTTTGTTCACCGTCTGGAGCTGTTTAGATTGCAACAAGCGGGTTGCGGCGAAAAAGCGTTAGGCGAAGTCATGCGCCCTATCCACGTATTATTAAACAACATGGGCCTAGCTAAAGCCTTTGACCAAATGATGGCCAATCGCCTGCAATTATCTTTGGTTGTTGATGAATACGGCACAATTCAGGGCATCATCACCCTAGAAGATATTTTTGAGCATTTAGTTGGCGAAGAGATCGTTGATGAAGCGGACAAGACCACAGACATGCAAGAACTGGCGTTTCAGCGTTGGGAAAAATGGAAAGAGACACACGGTGTTATCGAAAACCGCGATGAAGAGGACGAGCTAGAGAAAGAAACTCCAGCAGGCAACGAAGCCTCAGATTCAAAATCAACGGATGACGACGCATCAAAAGATAATGCATCCAAAGACAAAGCTCAGAACTAAAAGCTAAAAGCTAAGAAACAAAAAAAGACGCTTAATCAAAATTTGAGAGCGTCAGATACAACAAAGGCTCCCTAGGGAGCCTTTATTTTTAATTCTATTCGCTACAACTCAACATCCGTTATAACGCAACACCAATGTTGCTCACTGGGTCTTCACGCAGTTCATGACGTAGATCTTTAATCAGTTCAAGGTCGCGCTCTGTCGTTTCACGAAGTGGTCGGAAGATCGCCCATTGAACGTCCCACTCTTCACACACCGCTTCATTTTCTTTCTGGTTTTCATTCGTGACTTCTTCAGCACCTTGAGCAAATTCAAGCTCTGCAACCGTCTTAACCGACTGTTGGCTCACTTTAATTACCGATTCAAGCATGTGCTCACGATCAAGCAGGCCGTGTATTAACGTTGCTAAGCCTTGGCATGCGTCCATTGCTGGATAAACACCATAAAAATCAAAATCATCACCGCTAGGGAATAGCTCTTCTACTTTCTCAAGTTGACGCTCAAAGTTCACCTTTGCCGTTTTAACCGTTAGGATTTCCCAAATGCTATCCAAAACATCACGATAGATTCGAGCTTCCGCAAATTCTGTATTCTCACAAAACATGGCATAGTTAGGATACATACGCTCACATAGACACGCCATAAAGGTAATTTGTTGCCAAGGTTCTAACTTTTCAAGACGAACCTGCAATGGATTCTGAAGCATAGTCACTCAATAATTGCAGAAAAAGACAGCGAAAGTGTACTTGATAAACCCTGGGGGGAAAAGATAAGCCGATGAACAATTTTACGAATAAGCTCTATATTCTTACCGAGCATGACGATACTTACACGCAACTGATTGTAAACCGAGATTTACCTGACCTAGAAATCACCACAAACCCCGAGTTAGCGGAGATCGTCTTGGCCTCTCCTCCCCTCATAGCAGAGCGTCTTGATGAGTTTAAGCATCTAGATTGGGTGCAAAGTATCTATGCAGGGATCAACAAATTAACCCAGCCGACTTTGCGTCAGGACTACACACTGACCAACGTCAAAGGCATCTTCGGCCCTGCCATTGCCGAATACGTATTGGGTTACACAATCAGCCACTTTAGACACTTCACTCATTACCACCAGCAGCAACAACAGCGAAACTGGCAGCCGCAGCTTTATACCAGCCTAACCGACAAAACCATGGTAATTTTGGGAACAGGGTCAATTGGCAGCCATTTAGCGAAAACCGCTTCTGCGTTTGGTATCCATACCATTGGAGTCAACCGAACAGGTATCCCATCAAAACAAGAAACCTTTAAAGACACCTTCCACATTAATGAATTAGAAGCGGCGCTCAAACAAGCGGATATTGTAGTGAACACACTGCCATCAACGGATGAGACCTACCAACTGCTGAATCAAACCACCTTAAGCTACTGCTCTAACGCATTGCTGTTTAATGTGGGCCGTGGGGAAAGCATAGACAATAAAGCGTTACTGCTTGCGATTAAGAATAAATGGGTTGAACACGCTTTCTTGGATGTCTTTGAATGCGAGCCTCTTACGCAAGAACACCCGTTTTGGAAATTACCGCAAGTCACCATCACCCCTCACATTGCGGCTCTAAGTGAGCCGAGACAGGTCGTGGAGATCTTCGCCAGTAATTACCAACAATGGCGAGATGGCTTTACACTTAATCACATCATTGATTTTGATAAAGGCTACTGATGTTCTCATCCCTGCTCACCGAGATACGACAATGCACCGCTTGTGAACCCCATTTATCACACGGTGCAAACCCAGTGATTCAGGCACACCCAAACGCGCGCTTGTTAATCATAGGGCAAGCACCCGGTATCAAGGTTCATGAATCATCTATCCCTTGGAATGATGCCAGTGGCGAGCGATTAAGAGAATGGTTAGGGATGGATAGCGATACGTTTTATGACGAGCAAAAAGTCGCGATTGTCCCAATGGGTTTTTGCTATCCAGGAAAGGGCAAAAGTGGCGATCTACCGCCACGAAAAGAGTGCGCCGCGCTATGGCACCAAAAAGTGCTGCAATCATTGCCCAACATTCAAATGACCTTGCTGATTGGTCAGTATGCGCAAAACTATTATCTAAAAGATAAAGCCACCAGCACACTCACTGAAACAGTGCGTAACTGGCAGGCTTGGGCTCCAGAAATTTTGCCACTTCCCCACCCTTCACCACGTAATAACATCTGGCTCAAAAAGAACCCATGGTTCGAAAGTGAAGTCATTCCCTATATCAGGAAGCACGTATCAAAGCATTTGGCCTACCATGATCCAAATACCTAATTAGCTGCACATCAATGATGATTAAGCCGATATTGGATGCGGATAAAAGGTAATAAAAAAGCGCTGCCGATTTCTCGACAGCGCTTTTTCTAAAAACACATACTGAATTACTTATGGTATGGCTTAGATAGGTCGTGAACTGCGTCCACAAATACACCAGCATTTTCTGGTGGCACATCTAGGTGAATACCATGGCCAAGGTTAAATACGTGGCCAGTACCGCCGTCACCGAAACCTTCAAGGATAGTGCCGACTTCTTCACGAATACGCTCAGGTTGTGCGTAAAGTACTGATGGATCCATGTTGCCTTGTAGAGCCACTTTATCGCCAATACGTGCTTTTGCATCAGCAATATTGATTGTCCAGTCTAGGCCAACTGCATCACAGCCAGTCGCTGCGATAGATTCTAGCCACATGCCACCGTTCTTAGTGAACAGAGTAACCGGCACACGGCGACCTTCGTTTTCACGGATTAGGCCATCGACAATTTTGTGCATGTACTGCAGTGAGAACAGGTTGTAGTCACGCGGAGTAAGTACACCACCCCATGTGTCGAATACCATTACAGATTGTGCACCCGCTTTAATTTGCGCGTTCAGATATTCAATAACAGTGTCAGCAAGCTTATCTAGAAGTAAGTGCAGTGTTTGTGGTTCTGCATACATCATCTTCTTGATCTTAGTAAACGCCTTCGAGCTGCTGCCTTCAACCATGTAAGTTGCCAGTGTCCAAGGGCTACCAGAGAAACCAATCAGTGGCACTTCGCCTTTCAGATCTTTACGGATCTGACGAACGGCATTCATTACGTATTGAAGCTCGCCTTCTGGATCAGGTAGGCCAATCTTCTCTACGTCAGCTTTACAAGTAATCGGACGCTCAAATTTAGGGCCTTCACCTGTTTCGAAGTACAAACCTAAACCCATCGCATCTGGGATAGTTAGGATGTCAGAGAACAAGATTGCCGCATCAAGAGGGAAACGACGCAAAGGTTGAAGTGTTACTTCTGATGCTAGTTCCGCGTTCTTGCACAAAGACATGAAATCGCCTGCTTCTGCACGCGTTGCTTTGTATTCAGGAAGATAGCGACCCGCTTGGCGCATCATCCATACTGGAGTGCAATCAACAGGCTGCTTTAAAAGTGCGCGTAAATAGCGATCATTTTTTAATTCGGTCATTCCGTTCAATTCCAATTCAATCTTGTCTAGTTTTGATGGCAAGTATTCTAACACTGATTGAGGGGTAAAAGCTGTGTGCTTTGCAACCTAGATCAAGTTATTAACTTTTAAATCAATGCTTAATTTGCACCCAATTGCAGGCGCATGTTAAAAATTTGTTCGCTAGCGAAAATTACAATTATAACATCTGAGTAGTCACTACTCAGCATCTCATAACGACATCTTACTTACCCCCTCCACTTGTGGAGGGTTTTTTTTAGCTTTTGACCACCTATAGGCCAAATACCATCACAGGCCAATTAGTGCTCGAGCGCCTGCTCCGTCATTTCATCTTTCATCACATCATCGACTGTTTTATCAATCAATTGTCTCGCAATGGTGCCAACTGGAGCGACATCCGGCAGGCTTGTTACATCAAACCATTGGGCATCCGACAGTTCACTGTAATCTGGTTTGAGCATTCCACCAGCATAGTCAGCGAGAAAGGCCATCATCATACTCGATGGAAACGCCCATGGCTGACTACCAAAGTAACGAATATTACTCACATCGATACCCGTTTCTTCTTTGACTTCTCGCGCCACACACTGCTCTAAGGTTTCTCCAACCTCTAGGAAGCCCGCTATCACGGTATACATGCCTGTTTTATGTCTTGGGTGCTGCGCAAGCAATATCGTGTTGTCGTTTCGCACAGCGACAATGATGCATGGGAAGATACGAGGGTAATGAAGAGTTCGACAGTCGCCACACTGCATCGCAACCTGATTATGATTCAGGTGATTGCGACCGCCGCACTGTGGACAAAAACGCATACTTTGAGTCATGTGGCCGTACTGGATAGCCTTACTTGCCATAAGAAAATTCGATTCAGACCAGTGCAATAACTCACGTAAGTTGACCATGGTCAGTTCACTCTCGACATCGCAGTCGTTGAGCCAATAGACCTGACGACCTTGATGCTGACCAATACAGATAGCGTGTTCAACACTCAGCCCTAGCTCTTCAGCCGAGCCATAAGGAAACTGATCATTATTAACCCAAATATCACTACCAGAAACGACGCACCAGTAAGCTTGCTCTGTCATTTTTGTATCACTTTTTTTTATCATCCCTATGCCTCATTGCTTGCAGTTCGTTCATTTTACTGGCAATCTAATTTCATACTAGAGTTGTAGCAGAGAATATTTCAAGCTATTACTTTTAGTAGTTACCAATAAACGGACCTTGCTTAGGCAATTACCATGATCACAAGGTTGTGATCAGATCATGAGGACATGGTCATGCTAAATAAATTCAAACAAATACAAGAACAATGGGGTGGCTCTAATGAGGTCATCGATCATTGGCTCGAAACTCGACAGTCTCTAATCGTTGAGTATTGTAAGCTTGCCGCTCTACAGCCTTCATCGTCGAAAGCAACGGCAATCACCGAACTACCTTCTCCAGAAGCGCTCCAAAAATTCAGCCAACATCTTGTTGATTACATCTCCGAAGGTCATTTCAAAATCTATGACATGGTGATGGACAAGTGGCAGTCTACTGGCTTCAAAGCAACAGACGAAATTAACCAATCTTATGGTCATATCGTCCTTACCACAGAACCACTGCTTAACTTTACCGATAAGTACGCCGCCATCGAAGCCAACGACGCATTAGAAAGCTTTGACAGTGATTTATCTTTGATTGGTGAGATTATTGAGGCGAGGTTTGAGGTTGAAGATCAACTGATACAGCAAATTGCCGATAGCCTAGCGGTTCCGCCAGGAGCATAGTTGGCTAACTATCTTGTAAGCTTGCCTCTGTGCAAGCTTTTTGTTTTGTCTAAAAATCACAAGCATCATCTACCTCCAGAAGCCTAGGGCTTGATAGCATTCAACACATTGATACTCTCTTATCGCTATCTATCCGCACACATTACTGCACCTCAGCAACCTACACACCCAGCTTTCGTTTCTCTATATAAATCCGTAGAGGCAGCAACGTCCTTAGCTCTATTACCCCTGAAATGAAACACATAACTCACTTGAAACTTGTACCAAAGACACAAGTCTGCCCCTGCAAGATTAATCCGACTTAAGCCAAACGACAGATACAAAAAAGGCACCCGAAGGTGCCTTTTTTCTTATCTCTTAGAGACTACTCGTAGAGCTTACTCTTCTGAAGAGAAACCAGCGTTTAGAAGTGCTGCTAGATTGTCAGTAGCTTGTTCAGCTGAAGGACCTTCTTGCTCTTCTTCACGTTGCTTTTGACGCTCTTGGTGGTATGCGAAACCAGTACCAGCTGGGATCAGACGACCAACAATTACGTTCTCTTTCAGACCGCGAAGATCATCACGCTTACCAGAAACCGCAGCTTCTGTTAGTACGCGAGTCGTTTCTTGGAACGATGCAGCTGAGATGAATGACTCAGTTGCAAGAGATGCTTTAGTAATACCTAGTAGATCACGTTCGAAACGTACTAGTTCTTTACCTTCAGCTTCTAGCTTACGGTTAGCAATCTTAACATTGTGGTACTCAACTTGTTCGCCAGGTAGGAACGGAGAGTCACCAGAATGAGTGATTGTACACTTACGTAGCATTTGACGAACGATAGTCTCGATGTGCTTATCGTTAATCTTTACGCCTTGTAAGCGGTAAACTTCTTGAACTTCGTTCGCGATGTACTGAGTTACTGCGTGGATACCACGTAGACGCAGGATATCGTGTGGAGTTTCAGGACCGTCGGCGATTACATCACCACGTTCAATCTTCTCACCTTCGAACACGTTCAATTGACGGTGCTTAGGAATCATCTCTTCGTAAGCGTCACCGCCTTCACGAGTGATTACTAGACGACGCTTACCTTTCGTTTCTTTACCAAACGACACAGTACCTGTGTGCTCAGCAAGGATCGCAGGCTCTTTAGGCTTACGAGCTTCGAATAGGTCAGCTACGCGTGGTAGACCACCGGTGATATCTTTGTTTCCGCTCGATTTTTGAGGGATACGAGATAGTGTGTCACCAATGCCAACTTCAGCGCCATCTTCGATGTTTACAATCGCTTTGCCAGGTAGGAAGTAGTGAGCTGGCATATCAGTACCAGGGATCATTACATCGTTACCTTGCTCATCAACAAGTTTGATAGCTGGACGCATATCTTTACCTGCTGCTGGGCGAGCTGCTGCGTCTGTTACTTCACTTGAAGAAAGACCAGTTAGATCGTCAGTTTGACGAGAAACTGTAATACCATCGATCATATCTACGAATTGGATACGACCTGCCACTTCAGTGATGATTGGCATGGTATGCGCTTCCCAGTTAGCTACAACTTCACCAGCAGTCACTGCTGCGTTGTCGCCTTTGGTTAGCATCGAACCGTAAGGAAGTTTGTGCTTCTCTTTCGTACGGCCGAATTCATCAATAATCGTCATCTCAGATGCACGAGAAGTGATAACCAGTTTCTTATCTTTGTTGATTACAAACTTAGCATTGTGAAGTTTCACAGTACCAGTTGTCTTAGCTTGGATGCTGTTCTCTGCTGCTGCAGTAGATGCCGCACCACCGATGTGGAACGTACGCATTGTAAGCTGTGTACCCGGTTCACCGATAGATTGTGCAGCGATAACACCAACTGCTTCACCTTGGTTTACTAGGTGGCCACGTGCTAGGTCACGACCGTAACACTGTGCACAACAACCGAAGTCTGCATCACAGGTAACAACTGAGCGCACTTTCATGCTATCTACAGAGTTGTCTTCCATGATTTGACACCACTTCTCATCAATCAGAGTATTACGTGGAATCAGTACATCTTCAGTACCAGGCTTAAGAACATCTTCAGCAACTACACGACCAAGAGCAAGCTCAGAAAGTGCAACTTTAACGTCACCACCTTCGATGTGAGGCATCATGTCGATACCTTCATGCGTGCCACAGTCATGTTCGTGTACTACAACGTCTTGTGCTACGTCTACTAGACGACGAGTTAGGTAACCCGAGTTAGCTGTTTTCAGTGCTGTATCCGCAAGACCCTTACGAGCACCGTGCGTTGAGATAAAGTACTGAAGGACGTTTAGACCTTCTTTAAAGTTCGCAGTGATCGGCGTTTCGATGATAGAACCATCTGGACGCGCCATCAGACCACGCATACCTGCTAGCTGACGAATCTGAGCTGCAGAACCACGTGCGCCGGAATCGGCCATCATGTAGATGCTGTTGAACGATTCTTGCTGTTCTTCTTCGCCGTCACGGTTAATAACTGTTTCAGAAGAAAGGTTATCCATCATTGCTTTCGCAACGCGGTCGTTCGTAGACGCCCAGATATCGATAACTTTGTTGTAACGCTCGCCCGCAGTAACAAGACCAGATTGGAATTGCTCTTGGATTTCGCGAACTTCTTCTTCTGCATCAGAAATTTCAGTGTACTTAGCCGCTGGAACAACCATATCGTCGATACCAACAGAAACACCTGAAAGTGCTGCGTATGCAAAACCTGCGTACATGATTTGGTCAGCAAAGACTACTGTGTCTTTTAGACCAAGCTTACGGTAACACTCGTTAAGAAGAGTAGAGATCTGCTTCTTACCTAACTTTTGGTTAACGATGCTGTACGGAAGGCCTCTAGGAACGATCTGCCAAAGCATTGCACGACCTACAGTCGTATCAACTAGGCCAGTGTTCGTTGTGCTGTTGCCGTCTTCGTCTACTACAGTTTCAGTGATACGTACTTTAACGCGAGCGTGTAGCTCAGCAGTCTTAGTACGGTATGCCTTTTCAGCCTCTTCAGGGCCAGCAAGGTACATACCTTCACCTTTCACGTTGATCTTGTCACGTGTCATGTAGTAAAGACCCAATACAACATCCTGCGAAGGAACGATGATCGGATCACCTGATGCTGGCGACAGAATGTTATTCGTCGACATCATTAGGGTACGAGCTTCTAGCTGTGCTTCTAAAGTTAGAGGCACGTGTACAGCCATTTGGTCACCATCGAAGTCGGCGTTGTATGCCGCACACACTAGTGGGTGAAGCTGAATCGCTTTACCTTCGATTAGTACTGGTTCAAACGCTTGGATACCTAGACGGTGAAGTGTAGGTGCACGGTTAAGCAGTACTGGGTGTTCGCGGATAACTTCGTCTAGGATATCCCAAACGATCGCTTCTTCGCGCTCTACCATTTTCTTAGCAGCTTTGATTGTCGTAGCCATGCCACGAGTTTCTAACTTGCTGTAGATGAATGGTTTAAATAGCTCAAGTGCCATCTTCTTAGGAAGACCACACTGGTGTAGACGAAGGTATGGACCAACTGTGATTACAGAACGGCCAGAGTAGTCTACACGTTTACCTAGAAGGTTCTGACGGAAACGACCTTGTTTACCCTTGATCATATCAGCAAGAGATTTCAGAGGACGCTTGTTAGAGCCAGTGATCGCACGACCGCGACGACCGTTATCTAAAAGTGCATCAACAGACTCTTGCAGCATACGCTTTTCGTTACGTACGATGATGTCCGGAGCAGCTAGCTCTAGAAGACGCTTCAAACGGTTGTTACGGTTGATCACACGACGGTAAAGGTCGTTCAGATCTGAAGTCGCAAAACGACCGCCATCTAGTGGAACTAGAGGACGTAGATCTGGCGGTAGCACTGGAAGTACAGTTAAGATCATCCACTCAGGCTTGTTGCCTGAAGAGATGAATGCTTCAACTAGCTTCAAACGCTTAGTAACTTTCTTACGCTTAGTTTCTGAGTTAGTTGTTTCTAACTCTTCGCGCATTTCTTCCACTTCTTGATGAAGGTCCATTGTTGAAAGCAGATCTTTGATCGCTTCAGCACCCATCTTAGCAGTGAATTCGTCACCCCACTCTTCTAGACGATCCAGATACTCTTCTTCAGTAAGCATCTGAGATTTTTCTAGATCAGTCATACCCGGTTCAGTTACTACGTACATTTCGAAGTAAAGAACACGTTCGATATCACGTAGAGGGATATCCATTAGTAGACCGATACGAGACGGTAGTGATTTTAGGAACCAGATGTGAGCAACTGGTGAAGCTAGCTCGATGTGGCCCATACGGTCACGACGAACTTTAGTCTGTGTAACTTCAACGCCACACTTCTCACAGATAACACCACGGTGCTTCAGGCGCTTGTATTTGCCACAAAGACATTCGTAGTCTTTAACTGGACCAAAAATACGTGCACAGAACAGACCATCACGTTCAGGTTTGAACGTACGATAGTTAATTGTTTCTGGCTTTTTAACTTCACCAAAAGACCACGAACGGATCGTGTCTGGTGAAGATAGACCGATTTTGATTGCATCAAATTCTTCGGTCTTATGCTGTGCTTTTAGAAAGTTTAATAAGTCTTTCACGTTCAGCTCCTGTAAGGAGTTAAAGGAGCTCACCGACTAAAGTGAGCCCCCTTTACCAAGTAATCCAATCTTCTTTTAAAAAAGAGGGATTACTCTTCGTCTTCTAGCTCGATGTTGATACCTAGCGAGCGAATCTCTTTCAACAGTACGTTGAACGACTCTGGCATGCCAGGTTCCATGCTATGGTTACCATCTACGATGTTCTTATACATCTTAGTACGGCCGTTAACGTCATCTGACTTAACTGTTAGCATTTCTTGTAGAGTATATGCAGCACCGTATGCTTCTAGTGCCCATACTTCCATCTCACCGAAACGCTGACCACCGAACTGAGCTTTACCACCAAGTGGTTGCTGAGTTACTAGGCTGTAAGAACCAGTTGAACGAGCATGCATCTTGTCATCAACCAAGTGGTTCAGTTTCAGCATGTACATGTAACCAACAGTTACAGGACGCTCAAACGAATCACCAGTACGACCATCAAACAGTTTAAGCTGACCAGATTCTGGCAGATCACCCAGTTTAAGTAGTTCTTTGATTAACGCTTCTGACGCACCGTCGAACACAGGAGTAGCAATCGGTAGACCGCCACGTAGGTTCTTGATCAGTGTACGAACTTGATCATCAGACAGTTCAGCAATATCAACTTTCTGACGAGTATCACCAAGATCATAAACCTTCTGTAGGAACTCACGGAACTTATGCAGTTCTTGTTGTTCCTTAACCATTTGGTTGATCTTGTCACCGATACCTTTAGCAGCCAAACCTAAGTGTACTTCTAGGATTTGACCGATGTTCATACGCGATGGTACACCCAGTGGGTTAAGTACGATGTCTACAGGCTGACCTTTTTCATCGTATGGCATGTCTTCAACAGGGTTAATCTTAGAGATTACACCTTTGTTACCGTGACGACCCGCCATCTTATCGCCAGGCTGGATACGACGTTTAACCGCTAGGTAAACTTTAACAATCTTAAGAACGCCAGGCGCTAGATCATCACCTTGAGTGATTTTACGACGCTTAGTTTCAAACTTCTTATCGAAATCTGCTTTTAGCTCATCCCACTGCTCAGCAAGTTGCTCAAGCTGTGTTTGTAGCGCATCGTCTTCTAGAACTTGCTCTAGCCATTGCTTACGACCGATCGTATCAAGCTTAGCTTCAGAGTAACCACCAGACAGAAGTACAGCTTTAACGCGGTTAAGAAGGCCACCCTCAAGAATTTGGAACTCTTCAGTAAGGTCTTTCTTAGCTTCTTTAAGCTGCATCTGTTCGATTTCAAGTGCACGTTTGTCTTTCTCTACGCCATCGCGAGTGAAGACTTGTACATCGATGATAGTACCCGAAACAGAGTTTGGTACACGTAGAGAAGTATCTTTAACATCCGATGCTTTCTCACCGAAGATAGCACGTAGTAGCTTCTCTTCAGGAGTCAGTTGAGTTTCACCTTTAGGTGTCACTTTACCAACTAGGATGTCGCCACCCTTAACTTCAGCACCAATGTAAACGATACCTGACTCGTCTAGTTTAGACAGAGCAGACTCACCTACGTTTGGAATATCAGCTGTGATCTCTTCAGAGCCCAGCTTAGTATCACGAGCCACACAAGATAGTTCTTGGATGTGGATTGTCGTGAAACGGTCTTCTTGAACTACGCGCTCAGATACTAAGATCGAGTCTTCGAAGTTGTAACCATTCCAAGGCATGAACGCGATACGCATGTTTTGGCCAAGAGCAAGTTCACCAAGGTCAGTTGAAGGACCATCAGCAAGAACATCGCCGCGTGCAACTGGTTCACCAGGAAGTACAGTTGGACGTTGGTTAATACATGTGTTTTGGTTCGAACGCGTGTACTTAGTTAGGTTGTAGATATCGATACCAGCTTCGCCAGGTACCAATTCATCTTCGTTAACCTTAACTACGATACGAGAAGCGTCAACAGACTGAACTTGACCACCACGTTTAGCAACCGCTGTAACACCAGAGTCAACTGCGATGTTACGTTCAATACCTGTACCTACTAGAGGCTTATCAGCTCTCAGTGTTGGTACAGCTTGACGTTGCATGTTCGCACCCATCAATGCACGGTTCGCATCATCGTGTTCTAGGAACGGGATAAGCGAAGCAGCGATAGATACTACTTGGTTTGTCGCAACGTCCATGTAGTCAACGTGATCGCGTGGGTGAAGACCAGATTCACCTTTTTGACGAGCAGTGATTAGCTCATCAGCAAACGTCGCTTCTTCAGTAAGAACCGTGTTTGCCTGTGCGATAACGAATTGACCTTCCTGGATTGCAGACAGGTAATCAACTTCTTCTGTTACTACACCATCTACAACGCGACGGTACGGAGTTTCTAGGAAACCGTAATCGTTACAACGCGCAAACGCAGATAGCGAGTTAATCAGACCGATGTTTGGACCTTCAGGCGTTTCGATCGGACATAGACGACCGTAGTGAGTTACGTGAACGTCACGTACTTCAAAGCCTGCGCGTTCACGAGTTAGACCGCCTGGACCTAAAGCAGAGATACGACGTTTGTGCGTAACTTCTGACAATGGGTTGTTTTGGTCCATAAACTGTGAAAGCTGTGAAGAGCCAAAGAATTCTTTAACTGCAGCAGAGATCGGCTTAGCGTTGATAAGATCTTGAGGCATGATTGCATCAAGGTCACCAAGGCTTAGACGTTCTTTAACGGCACGTTCTACACGAACTAGACCAACACGGAATTGGTTTTCTGCCATTTCACCTACAGAACGGATACGACGGTTGCCAAGGTGGTCGATATCGTCCACTTCGCCTTTACCGTTACGGATGCCAATCAGTTTCTTCATCACTTCAATGATGTCTGATTCGTCCAGAGTACCGCGCTCTTCTTCTTCTTCACGCTCGATAGAGCTGTTGAATTTCATACGGCCTACAGTTGATAGGTCGTAACGATCTTCAGAGAAGAATAGGCTTTCGAATAACGATTCTGCAGCTTCTTTTGTTGGTGGCTCGCCAGGACGCATCATGCGGTAGATTTCTACCAATGCAGAGATGCGATCTACTGTGCTATCTGCACGTAGAGTGTCTGACATGAATGGACCATGGTCTAGGTCATTCGTGAACAGAGTTTCTAGAGATTTGTGACCTGCTTGAGATAAGTTAGCAAGTGCCTCTAGGCTGATCTCTTGGTTCGCGCCAACGATGATCTCGCCAGTTGCTTCGTTGATGTAATCTTTCGCAGCAATCTTTTCAACGATGTACTCTACAGGTACTTCGATGTGCTCAACGCCATCTTTTTCAAGTTGACGGATATGGCGAGCAGTTACACGACGACCAGTCTCAACGTAAGTCTTACCATTTGATTCGATGTCGAATGACGCAGTTTCACCACGTAGACGATCAGGAACCAACTCCATAAGTAGAGTTTGGTCTTTCACTTCGAAGTTCACTTTGTCGAAGAACAGATCTAGGATCTCTTCTGTCGATTTACCAAGTGCACGAAGGATAATCGATGCTGGTAGCTTACGACGACGGTCGATACGTACGAATAAGTTATCCTTAGGATCGAACTCAAAGTCTAACCATGAGCCACGGTAAGGAATTACACGTGCGTTATAAAGAACTTTACCAGATGAGTGGGTCTTACCCTTATCACTGTCGAAGAACACGCCTGGGCTTCGGTGCAGCTGGGATACGATAACCCTCTCGGTACCATTAATTACGAAAGTACCATTGTCTGTCATAAGCGGAATTTCGCCCATGTAGACTTCTTGTTCTTTAATGTCTTTTACAGTACCTGCAGGCGCATCTCTATCAAAGATAACTAGACGCAGTTTAACGCGTAGTGGCTTTGAGTAAGTTACACCACGAATTTGACATTCTTTAACATCAAATACTGGCTCACCAAGACGGTAGCTAACGTATTGCAGCTCTGAATTGCCGTTGTAGCTCTGAATTGGAAATACAGAACGAAAAGCAGCCTCAAGACCGTATTGACCTTCTGGATCCTGTTCGATGAATTTATCGAAAGAATCAAGCTGGATCGATAACAGGTATGGAATGTCCAAAACTTGTGGACGAGTACCAAAATCCTTACGGATGCGCTTTTTCTCGGTATAAGAGTAAACCATGGGGTTCCTCAGCTCGCTGATAAGTGACCCAAACTGTCCAAACGCTCATTAGAGTGGGACAGTGACTAACAGCTGTTTATTGTGGTTAACAATTATTTCGAAGAAATAACTGTTTTTTTGCTCAGACGATGACGCTTAAACAGCGGGAAATTCATCATAGCCCTACAGCGCAAAAAGGCCGGTGGTTAATAAACCACCAGCCAATAGCCTTGCGGCTAGGAAATTAAGTAATAATTACTTGATTTCAACAGAAGCGCCAACTTCTTCTAGCTGTGCTTTAAGAGCTTCAGCTTCAGCTTTGTCAACGCCTTCTTTAAGCGCTGCAGGAGCTGAGTCTACAAGACCTTTAGCTTCTTTAAGACCTAGGCCAGTTGCGCCACGTACAGCTTTGATAACTTGTACTTTGTTTGCGCCAGCGCCAGTAAGGATAACGTCGAATTCAGTTTGCTCAGCAGCAGCTTCAGCAGAAGCACCACCAGCTACAACTGCAGCTGCAGCAGTAACACCGAATTTTTCTTCCATAGCTTCGATAAGCTCAACAACTTGCATTACAGACATTTCTGCAACTGCGTCTAGGATTTGCTCGTTAGTAATAGACATAACAATTCTCTTTTAAGTCAACAATAAGTTTAAATAGCAACCAGTGAAAAGCAAGGCTTATGCCGCAGCTTCTTCTTTTTGGTCGCGAACAGCAGCGATAGTACGAACCAGCTTGCCAGCAGAAGCTTCTTTCATGCACATCATTAGGCGTGCGATAGCTTCGTCGTAAGTTGGTAGTGTCGCTAGTACTTCAGCATCAGTAACTGCGCCTTCAAATGCAGCAGCTTTGATCTCGAAATCTTTATTCTCTTTAGCGAAGTCTTTGAAAAGACGCGCAGCAGCACCAGGGTGCTCATTAGAGAATGCGATCAGAGTTGGACCAGTGAAAGTGTCTACTAGACACTCGTAGTCTGTACCCTGAACCGCACGGCGTGCTAGTGTGTTACGAACAACTTTCATGTAAACACCCGCTTCGCGAGCTTGTTTACGTAGAGAAGTCATTGCGCCAACTTCAACGCCACGAGAATCAGCTACAACTGCAGAAAGTGCACCACTGGCAGCTTCGTTGACTTCAGCAACAATTGCTTTTTTGTCTTGAAGATTTAAAGCCATTTGGATTAACCTCTGGTTGTGATTACAGCACTCAATACAAAATGTATTGAGCGTTTACGATGTTATTTAAAAATGAATAAATTCACTTCAAACCACAACATCGCCTACGTAGGTTTTATTAAGCTATCAATAATCTAAAGAAAATCGACAGCGCCTACGGTCTTGGGATAGACGATTATGAATTGCTTCAAAAATCACCCAACCACAAATATTAGGCGCAGAAGTATACACTAAATCTGCGCCCAAGCAAATTAGTTTGCTTGTGTGTCAAGACTAGCTTGATCAACAGCAACACCAGCACCCATCGTAGTAGAGATGCTTACTTTCTTCAGGAAAGTACCTTTCGCTGAAGAAGGCTTAGCTTTCTTAAGAGCAACTAGAAGTGCTTCTAGGTTCTCTTGAAGCTGGTTAGCTTCGAAAGTTGCTTTACCGATAGTAGTGTGGATGATGCCGTTCTTGTCGTTACGGTAACGAACCTGACCAGCTTTAGCATTTTTAACTGCTTCAGCAACGTTAGGAGTTACAGTACCAACTTTAGGGTTTGGCATTAGACCGCGTGGACCTAGGATTGTACCTAGTTGACCAACAACGCGCATTGCATCTGGAGAAGCAACAACAACGTCAAAGTCCATTACGCCTTTTTTCACTTGCTCAGCAAGATCTTCCATACCAACGATATCTGCGCCAGCTTCTTTAGCTGCTTCTGCGTTTGCACCTTGAGTGAACACAGCAACGCGGATTTCACGGCCAGTACCGTGAGGTAGCACAGTTGCGCCACGTACGTTTTGGTCAGATTTACGAGCATCGATGCCTAGGTTAACAGCAACATCTACAGACTCAACGAATTTAGCAGTTGCTAGTTCTTTAAGAAGAGCAATAGCTTCGTTGATTTCGTATTCTTTAGTTACTTCAACTTTGTCGCGGATTACGCGCATACGCTTAGTAAGTTTTGCCATGATCTTATCCCTCTACCACTAGGCCCATTGAACGAGCAGTACCAGCAATAGAACGCTTCATTGCTTCGATGTCAGCACCAGTCATATCAGCAGCTTTAGTTTCTGCGATTTCCTGTACTTGAGCGTCAGTTACTGTGCCCACTTTTTCAGTGTTTGGACGACCAGAACCAGACTTAACGCCAGCAGCTTTCTTAAGAAGAACAGCAGCAGGTGGAGTCTTAGTTACGAACGTGAAAGAACGGTCGTTGTATACAGTAATAACTACTGGAGTAGGTAGACCTTTCTCAACAGATTCTGTTTTTGCGTTGAACGCTTTACAGAATTCCATGATGTTCACGCCGTGTTGACCTAGAGCAGGACCAACCGGTGGACTTGGGTTTGCCATACCAGCTGCAACTTGCAGTTTGATATAAGCTTCAACTTTCTTAGCCATGATATTTCCTAAATATTTGGGTACGTGCGCTAGCCTTTAGGCGAGCTCCCCTTAATTTCATTAATTACTTTTCACTTCCTAAGAAGTAAAAAGGCGCGAAATTATAATCATAATTCGCGCCTTTAACAACCCTAAAAAGGTGATTTTTTATACTCTTTCATTTTGAACAGCTTGTTAAATAGTTATCAACAGCTTACTCAAACTAACCGAGTCTTAGTCTAGTTTTTCAACCTGACCGAATTCAAGCTCAACAGGCGTTGCACGACCAAAGATCGATACAGATACCTTAATGCGGCTCTTCTCGTAATCCACTTCTTCAACGGTACCGTTAAAGTCAGCAAATGGACCATCGTTCACACGAACCACTTCACCCGCTTCGAACATTGTCTTAGGACGTGGAGACTCGCTCGCTTTCTCTAGACGGTTCAAGATAGCATCAGCTTCTTTGTCAGTGATTGGTGCAGGACGATCAGAGGTACCACCAATGAAGCCCATAACACGAGGAATGCTGCGTACTAAGTGCCATGATTCATCATTCATGATCATTTGCACTAATACGTAGCCAGGGAAGAACTTACGTTCGCTTTTACGGCGTTGACCTGCACGCATTTCCACTACTTCTTCAGTAGGTACTAAAACGTCACCAAAGAATTCTTCCATGTCGTGCATTTTAATATGTTCGCGTAACGATTGAGATACACGACCTTCATAGCCTGAAAAGGCTTGAACTACATACCAACGTTTTTTTGGAGCTTCACTCATGAATCAGAACCCTCTACACCCCAGTCGCTAGAGAAACTAAACGGACCATAATGCCGTCAATTCCCCAAAGCACTAGAGACATAACAATACATACAGCTAAAACGATCAATGTAGTTTGCATAGTTTCTTGGCGAGTAGGCCAAACAACTTTACGAATCTCCATACGAGATTCTTTTGCAAAATCGATCGCAGCTTTACCTTTAGTTGTTGTTGCTGCAACGCCTAGTGCGGCAGCAATCAGCACAACTACACCTGCAGCGCGAATTACAACAGACAATTCACCATACAGGTAATTACCCACAACAGCAGCAGCCAACAGTACAAAAGCGACTACCCACTTCATTGTATCTGCTGCACCTGAGCTATCAGGAGTTTCAGCGTTTGCTTTCATAAAACCAACCTGTGATAAGTCTTAAATATAGACGACAATAACCCCGCTGTTGCAGGGCACATTCCTTTGCGTTGCAAAACAACACATCTAACAGTCATTTTAGTCAAAAAGACCGTTTAATTCTTTGCTAAGAGCTAAAATTGATGCCAAAACACCCAACTCTTTTTTCAGCGCAGAAAAAGGGCATCAAATGATGCCCTTTTTACTAGTGGTTCGTCAAATCTTATGCAAAGATTTTAGCTACAACACCAGCACCAACAGTACGGCCACCTTCGCGGATTGCGAAACGTAGACCTTCGTCCATTGCGATTGGAGCGATTAGCTCAACAGTCATTTGAACGTTGTCACCTGGCATTACCATTTCTACGCCTTCAGGTAGAGTGATATCGCCTGTTACGTCAGTTGTACGGAAGTAGAACTGTGGACGGTAACCCTTGAAGAAAGGAGTGTGACGGCCGCCTTCGTCTTTAGAAAGTACGTATACTTCAGACTCAAACTTAGTGTGTGGGTTGATTGAACCTTTAGCAGAAAGTACTTGGCCACGTTCAACGTCATCACGCTTAGTACCACGTAGAAGTGCACCAACGTTCTCACCAGCACGACCTTCGTCAAGCAGCTTACGGAACATTTCAACACCAGTACAAGTAGTAAGAGTAGTTTCTTTGATACCAACGATTTCTACTTCGTCACCTACGCGTAGGATACCGCGCTCGATACGACCAGTAACTACAGTACCACGACCTTGGATTGAGAATACATCTTCAATAGGAAGTAGGAACGGTAGATCAACAGCACGCTCTGGAAGTGGAATGTAAGAATCTAGTGCTTCTGCAAGCTCAACGATCTTGTCTTCCCACTGTTTTTCGCCGTTTAGAGCGCCAAGTGCAGAACCTTGAATTACTGGAAGGTCGTCTCCTGGGTACTCGTACTCAGAAAGAAGTTCACGAACTTCCATTTCTACTAGCTCAAGTAGCTCTTCGTCATCAACCATGTCACATTTGTTCATGAATACGATGATGTAAGGGATACCAACTTGACGACCAAGTAGGATGTGCTCACGAGTTTGTGGCATAGGGCCATCTGTAGCAGCAACAACTAGGATACCGCCGTCCATTTGAGCAGCACCAGTGATCATGTTTTTAACATAATCGGCGTGTCCAGGACAGTCTACGTGTGCGTAGTGACGTTCAGGAGTATCGTACTCAACGTGAGAAGTTGCGATTGTGATGCCGCGCTCGCGCTCTTCTGGAGCGTTATCGATAGATGCGAAATCTTTAGCAACACCGCCGTACACTTTTGCAAGTGTAGTACAGATAGCAGCAGTTAGAGTTGTTTTACCGTGGTCAACGTGGCCGATAGTACCAACGTTTACGTGCGGTTTCGTACGTTCAAATTTTTCTTTAGACATGGGGTGTCCCTCTAGGTACGGATTAGGTGGCTTAAAATAAGACCACGCAACCAAAAAAATGGTTTTTTTATTAAAAGGAGAAGAAGCTTTAGACTGGTGCTAATACCCAGAGTCGAACTGGGGACCTCACCCTTACCAAGGGTGCGCTCTACCGACTGAGCTATATCAGCACACAAAAATTGGAGCGTGCAGCGGGAATCGAACCCGCATCATCAGCTTGGAAGGCTGAGGTAATAGCCATTATACGATGCACGCAACACGTAACTCTTTTGAGCTATTTAACCTTTAGAATATGGTGGAGGGAGACGGATTCGAACCATCGAAGGCAGTGCCGGCAGATTTACAGTCTGCTCCCTTTGGCCACTCGGGAACCCCTCCAAATTTTGATCTTTCTCTCGCTCTCTATAAATAGAGGGGGGAAAGTGGTGCCGACTACCGGAGTCGAACTGGTGACCTACTGATTACAAGTCAGTTGCTCTACCTACTGAGCTAAGTCGGCACAAGTGGGGCGCATTTTATTGAATGATTTTCCACCTTGCAATAGTAAATTGCAAAAAAGTGAAAAATTCTCTTATCAAATTCATATATACGGTTATTTAGCTCAAGGTTTCTGCCTTTAATCCGCATCTAGTAAAGGAAGATATTTAATTTATCTATCGCTTGATGTATTTTCCATGCACTTGTTTTGTTATCCACTATAGAGTTTTGTATGAGCCCATTTATGTCATTTGACCGCGCGCAGTGGTCTGAACTAAGGAATTTAGTTCCAATGACACTTTCTGAGAGCGATTTGAAAGAGCTTCAAGGCATCAATGAAAAGCTGACAATGGAAGAAGCCGTAGAGATTTATCTACCGTTATCGCGCCTGTTAAACCTCTATGTGGCCGCTCGACAAAATAGAAACTCAGTACTTCATCAATTTCTGGATAAGAAAGAAACTGCGCCACCATTCATTATTGGTATCGCGGGTAGTGTAGCGGTAGGGAAAAGTACAACCGCTCGTCTACTGAAAGCGTTGCTATCTCGTTGGGAAAACCATCCTAAAGTTGAACTGGTTACGACAGATGGATTCTTATACCCCAATGAAATACTGGAAGAAAAAGGCTTAATGAGTAAGAAAGGGTTCCCTGAGTCTTATGATATTAAAGCGCTAGTCAATTTCGTATCAGACGTGAAGGCATGCAAGCGTAATGTGACAGCACCAGTGTATTCTCACCTCACCTACAACATTACCAAGGAAGTAAAAGAGGTCGACTTACCTGATGTGCTCATTATTGAAGGACTCAACGTTCTACAAAGCGGTATGAATTACCCACACGAGCCTCATAGAGTCTTTATTTCAGACTTCCTCGACTTCTCGTTGTATGTCGATGCCGAAAGCGCTCAAATTCAACAATGGTATGTAAATCGTTTTATGAAGTTTCGTGAAGGTGCCTTCGCTAAACCAGGGTCATACTTCGGGCACTACACTAAATTATCAGATCTAGCCGCTAAGGAAAAAGCAGAAGGTATTTGGCAATCAATCAATGGTTTAAACCTAGAGCAAAATATCCTTCCGACCAGAGAAAGAGCTCACCTGATTTTACGTAAAGGCGCAGATCATATGGTTGAGGAAGTGTTACTAAGAAAGTAGTAACCTCTTAATCCCCTTTTCTTAGGGATATCTCTCCACCGATATAGCTCTCAACACCGTTCTCAGTTTTGAGTAACACGGCACCTTGTTCATCGATACCCTGTACAACACCTTCAATTTCTCTAGGTCCAATGATCAGTCTAACGTTGCGACCTAAGAAGTTATCTAAACGATTCCAGCGTTCGACAAAATTCGACATCCCTTTCAATTCATAATCGACGAGTGATTTGTCCCAAGCATTAATCAAAGCCTGAGCTAAGTCATTACGATCTGGCACTTTCCCATCACACACTTCTTTGAGAGAGGTCCATGGCTGGCCAATACCTGATGTTGTTGGATCCATAGATAGATTAAGCCCCAAACCAATCACAATATGAGCAGCTCCACCAGATTGCCCTGACAGCTCTACCAAGATGCCTGCGAGCTTCTTATCATTATGATAAAGGTCGTTCGGCCACTTTAGTTTAACGCCTTCAACTCCCATATCCTCCAACGCCTCTACAACGGCGACACCAACCACAAGACTCAGCCCCATAGCCGCAGCCATACCGGCATCGAGTCGCCAGTACATTGAAAGGTAAAGATTGGCACCGAATGGTGATACCCATTCACGTCCACGACGTCCACGACCCGCAGCTTGATATTCAGCAACGCAGACCGAACCTGACTCAAGGGTGCTAGTACGCTCTAACAGGTGTTGGTTTGTTGAGCCTATGATTGGAATCAACTCCAGAGAAGCTTCACTGCTGACAGCAGACAACCTCTCCTGATCAAGCATATCCAAACGACTGGCTAACTTATATCCCTTACCCTGCACTCGATAGATATCCAAACCCCACTCTTGAATACCTTTAATATGCTTGCTGATAGCGGCTCTCGACACACCCATCATGTCACCCAGATCTTCACCAGAGTGAAACTCACCATCAGCAAGACATTTTAGTAATGTGAGCTTGGTACTGTGTTCTCTCATACCATGACCTCCAAAGCCTTGTCTAAGTTTGTCTCACTGTCTTGCCCCATAAAGCGAACTTCGTGCTCCAATGGAATGTCGAACTTGTCTAGGACAGCTTGACGTACTCGTGATGCAAGTCTGAGGATATCCGCAGCAGACGCTTCATCGTAATTGATGATAACTAAAGCTTGATTTGGATGAACTTGAGCACCACCTTCAATCACACCTTTAAACTGGCATTGATCAATGAGCCACCCAGCGGCGACTTTGATCATGTCGTTACTCTCATAACCGACAATGTTTGGGTATAAGGCAAACAGCCGATCAAAATGATCTTTGCTGATTACAGGGTTTTTGAAGAAACTTCCCGCATTACCCTGCACAGAAGGGTCTGGTAGCTTGCTTGAGCGTATAGCACACACTTCATTAAATATAGAACGAGGAGAAAGTGTCTCTAAAGGTAAGCTTTTAAGCGGGCCGTAGTGGTTACATGGCTTCCACTCTTTAGCTAATGTTAAGCCAATCGCGACAACAATCGCTTTGCCGTAGAGAGCGTGCTTAAAAATAGAATCTCGATAACCAAAAAGACATTCATCTTTGCTCAATCGCTTAACTGTATAAGTATCCAGGCAAAGGATATCAACGTATTCACATACATCTTGTAGTTCCACGCCATAGGCGCCGATATTCTGAATAGGTGCAGAGCCTGAGCAACCAGGAATCATGGCTAAGTTCTCTAAACCACCTAGTCCATGCTCCACACTCCACTCAACAAGGCTAGGCCAGTCTTCCCCACCAGATACATGTAGAGAGTAGCTTTCTGAGCTTTCTGTTAACTCAATACCACTTAATCGATTAATAATGACCAAGCCCGAAAAGTGCTGAGTAAAGAGCATATTACTCCCTTTCCCGAGCATTAACTTAGGTAAGGCAGACCATTGAGGGTCTTGATATACAGAGATGAGTTCATCAACAGAGGTGACTTCGACAAGTACATCGCAAGTCTGCTCGATCGAAAAAGTATGAACATTTTTTAAGCTAGCATTGAGATAAGATTGCATGGCGATATTTAATTAAATTACACTGCCGATATTCTAACGCAGATAAACAAATGGCGCAGTGACTGAATGAACAATGTCATCATTACTCAATTAGACCCGGTAAAGGTTCCCCTCGTTAAGCGTTTTTACAAAGAGCATTACCCAACAGGTAAAGCCAACAAAAGCGAGCAAATCTACTCATTAGAATTAGACGGCCAGTTATGTGGTGTGGTTCGCTTTCGAACGATAGAAGATTCACGCTTATTGACAGGAATGGCTATCTCTAAGGAATACCGCGGCAAGCGATTAGGTTCACAGCTAATGGATTATTGTGTTCTTCACACGTTAACGGAAAAAGATTATTGCTTCGCCTATTCTCATCTGACTAATTTCTACAATCGTCATCAATTCATACAAATCGATCCTAATGAACTACCAAATGGTTTAAGAGTCTTATATGAGCGCTATTCGAATAGCGGAAAAGATCTCATTCCTATGCATTATCAGCAAAATTGTTAGAGAATGACTCGATTATCTAGTATTTGATGCTATCCCTTTGGTAAAATTGAAGGTTCGCAATTTTGCATATTTTTAAGGTAAAACAGTCAATATGATTGCTAGTAGGAATCCATTCATACAGTTGCCAACCATAGCGCAGAATCCTGACAAGTTTGAAGTACTGCTATCAGCGCAAGAGTTCCGAACTCGCTTACTTGATGAGATATCTCGTGCAACTACTCGTATTAGTTTAGTTGCTCTGTATCTTGAAGATGATGACGCTGGCCGTGAGATCCTAACTGCCTTATACGAAGCAAAGCAACAGAACCCAGAATTAGACGTGAGCGTTTGTGTCGATTGGCATAGAGCTCAGCGTGGATTGATTGGTGCGGAGTCCTCTGAGGGCAATGCAGCAATGTACAAAGAGTTTGCTGATAAATACCAGCATACAGTACCAGTTTACGGCATTCCTGTTCGTGGCAAGGAAGTGTTTGGTGTATTGCATCTAAAAGGCTTTATTGTCGATGACAGCGTGATATACAGCGGTGCTAGCCTTAACAATATCTATTTAAGTTATCATGATCGTTACCGTTTCGATCGCTACCATGTTTTAAACAACGCAACACTTGCGGACTCAATGTTCTCCTATGTCCAAGAACAAATGATCTCAGACATCGCTGTTTACGATCTTGCTGATAAGAACAAACCGCTTACTAAAGAGTTAAAGCCAGCAATCCGTCAATTCAGAGCATCGTTAGCACGCTCTCAATACAAGTTCGATTCTCAAGAAGTCTCTGCAGATCAAGTGGCTGTAACACCTTTAGTTGGTATAGGTAAGAGACGTAATCGCCTAAATCAGGGAATTAACCAACTGGTAGCTCAGGCTAAAGATGAAATTTTCATTTGTACGCCATATTTCAATTTTCCACCAAGCCTAGCGAAGGAAGTGAAGAAAGCACTTAAGCGTGGCGTAAAGGTCACGATTGTTGTCGGCGACAAAACAGCGAATGATTTCTTTATCTCACCGGAGGAAGAGTTTAAAACGATTGGTGGCTTGCCTTACTTATACGAATTGAACCTGCGTCGATTTGCGAAGGCTAATGAAGCGAATATAGCAAGCCGTAACCTGTCTATCCGACTTTGGCAACACGATTCCAACAGCTTCCATTTGAAGGGTATTTGGGTTGATAAACGCTACATGCTGCTAACGGGTAATAACCTAAACCCGCGCGCATGGAAATTAGATCTAGAGAATGGCATATTCATCCAAGATAACTATCATCATCTAACGGATAAATTCCAAGCTGAGGTTGATAATATTGTTCAACACACACAGCTTATTTGCACCTATAAACAGTTAGATAAAGTAGATAGCTACCCAATGGAAGTACAGAAACTGATTCGAAAGATCACTCGAGTTAAAGCAGACAGAGTTCTTAAACAAATACTCTAATCGTATTTTCCGTAGTCTAAATGCCTAGCAATTGCTGGGCATTTTTATATCTGCGTTAGAACCTCAAACTTAACCCCGAATGCCTATATCTCTTCGGAAGCTACCCATCCAGAATCTACTAACACCTACTCACAAGATAACTCTTGGCAATTCTCTGATGAGATATTCAAAAAGCATACATAAGAGGGGAATAACGAGATATGAGCCGTATGTGAGAGCCACAGAAGCTTGATACATCAGATTAGTTACGGTTGCCGAATTATAGAGCTAGACAACAACTACCTCTATTTAACCGGGGGGCAATTTAAGTTCCCTCACAGAGAATATGAGTAACCGGGATTACAACTTCCAATCTAAGTGCATATTTCGGAGCTAGCCGACCGCCTATTTCGGTTTTAATCGACCACCAAATCCGTTTTTAACCAACCACTCATTTCGGTTTTAATCATCCACTTTTCGGTGTGTTTCCGAAATCGATGGTCGATTTACCGAAATAAACCTCTTTTCTCTTTTAAATCAATAGGTTTAACCTGAGTCTTTCATGTTGAGAGCACTAAGGATAAATCATGCCGAAAAAGAGAATGCCAATGAATAAAATTAAGGAAATCTTACGCCTCCGATACGAGTGCAATCTTTCTAATCGACAGATCGCCGCTTGCCTCAATATTGCTCATTCCACTGTATCCCAGCATCTATCCCGATTTAAATCCAGTGGCCTCACGTGGCCACTGGAAGAGACTCATCATGAAAATCAAGTCACCCAAGCTTTGTTTGATGGTCGCTCATCTTCTCAGCATAAAGTGATGCCTGATTTCACTCTCTGCTACTTAGAATTGAAGCGTAAAGGGATGACTAAAGCTTTGCTTTGGGAAGAGTATTGTCATCAGCATCAAGACAAAGCCTATGGCTATACACAGTTCTGCGAACTGTATAGACGTTGGCTAAAGACACAAAAACGCAGTATGCGCCAACTTCACCATGCTGGTGACAAGCTCTTCATTGACTACTGTGGCCCAACGATCCCTGTTGTGAATCCAGATACAGGAGAATGCCGACATGCTCAGGTATTTGTCGCCACTTTAGGAGCGTCAAATTACACCTATGTCGAGGCGAGTGAGAGCCAAGGGCTTGAACACTTCCTCATGGCTCATGTGAATACCTTTAATCACTTTGGTGGTGCTCCGAATCTACTTGTACCTGATAATCTGAAATCTGCTGTAACGAAAGCAGACTGTCATAGCCCTATCCTCAATGAGAGCTACCGAAAACTGGCACAACATTACGGCGTTGCTGTGATGCCAGCCAGGCCCTACAAGCCTAAAGATAAAGCCAAAGCTGAGAACGCAGTTCTCATCGTAGAGCGCTGGATAATGATGCGCCTTCGCCACCAAGTGTTCTATACAATGGCTGAGCTGAACCTGGCTATCCGAAAGCTGATGCATGACTTAAACCAACGAGAGATGAAACAGCTTGGTGTCAATCGACATGACTTGTTCAACAAAGTTGACCGTCCAGCGTTAAAACCACTGCCATCGCAACCATATGTGTATATCGAAACTAAACGAGCAACCGTCTCCCCTGATTATCACATTCAATATAAAAAGCACTTCTACTCTGTGCCGCACCAACTTGTTGGGCAACAAGTTGAGCTTGAAGCAACGCATCAAATAATACGTATCTACCACAAAGGGAGCATTGTTGCTCACCACTGCACAAGCCAAAAAGAATATGGTCTCTCTACCGTTTACGAGCATATGCCAAGCAACCATCAATACCAATCATGGACACCCGAGCGTTTTATCCGTTGGGGAAAATCTATTGGGCCAGCCACAGGTGAACTGACTCAGATGTTGCTCAAACGCCCAGAGCATGAAGCATTGGCCTTTAGAAGTTGCTTTGGGTTACTAAGTCTTGCCAAAAAGCACTCAGACGCACGGTTAGAACAAGCTTGCCGAGATGCCTTAGTGACAGAGAAGCCATACCTTGGCTTCGTCAAAAACTTATTGAAGAACCATCGAGAAGGCACTCTCTCTCAGCCTTCCACTGATACCCCAAACCTTAAACACACTAATGTTCGTGGTTCCAACTACTACCACTAGGAGAAACAATATGGACGCAATAATCCAACAGTTAAAATCACTACGCCTAAGTCATGCTTCTGATGCACTGGAACAGCAAAGGATACACCCCGCGACCTATGCTGAACTTGGCTTTGAAGAAAGGTTAGGACTCATCCTTGATCATGAGATAGTGAACCGAGATCAAACCAAAATCCAACGACTTAAACGGCAAGCCAAGCTGCGCCTAAGCGCTAGCGGTAATCAACTGGACTACCGCCCAGAACGAGGCTTAAAAAGAGCAATGATGGGAGAGTTATTATCAGGCACTTATTTACAAAAGCGACAGAATGTCCTGATTACAGGTGCAACAGGTGCAGGTAAAACCTATGTTGCTTGTGCGCTCGCCGAGCAGGCGTGTGAGCAACACTGCCCAAGTCGTTATTATCGCCTAAATCGTTTACTTGATGACCTGAGTAGTAGCCGCCTTGATGGCAGCTATCAAAAGCTGCTACTGAGCTTGTCTAAGAAAAAACTGTTGGTTATCGATGACTGGGGAATGGAAAAACTCAGCCAAGAGCATGCAAGTAATCTTCTCGAAGTGCTAGAAGATAGATACCAAGAGTGCAGTACAATCATTATCAGCCAACTACCTGTAAAAGAATGGCACGAGATGATCGACAACTCGACGATCGCTGATGCGATCTTAGATAGGTTGGTTCATCAAAGTCATAGAATCGAGTTACGAGGGGAATCAATGAGAAAACTGGCTTAAATCGACCACTTGGAGTAAAACTAAGGAAGAGAAAAGAGAGGCTTAAAAAGGTGGTCGATTAAAAACGAAACTAGGGGTCACATCAGCCGAAATACGCACTAAGTTCAAGTAATATATCTAACTGCCAGATAGCAAACCTATCTCCCTAACGATATTCACTGATAGGCCAAGAGACAACTAGGAAGCTAGTTTGATCTCGAATCGCAAACTGCTTTCAGAAACAACAAGCCTTACTATTACTAACTCGGCTTCTTGCCAAGTGTATCCCTAATGCTCCGCAGAAGCTTATTTACCAAGATTTACCCAACCGGCATAGCAAAACCTACAAATGTGAAAAAGCTCTGCTATTTCTAGGAAAGCTTTCTAGTTAATGGTCGATTCAATGATTACTGACCGTGAACAACCTCTGTACGAAAGTCATAGCCAAGAGTTAAAACTCAGCCCCAGAAACGACGAAAGCCTAGTCGTAAGACTAGGCTTTCTGATAAATGATGAAATAGCCGGGATTGCGAACTTTGGGCAAACCCTTTGTGGGACTCGTTCGACTGCAGGGTAAAGCACTATTATTTAGATGTAAAAAAGCCCCGCTATTTCTAGCGAGGCTTCTTAATAAGTGGCGGAGTGGACGGGACTCGAACCCGCGACCCCCGGCGTGACAGGCCGGTATTCTAACCAACTGAACTACCACTCCGCAGTGGTCAACTCACTAAGTGAGTGTCCATATCTCCAGGTCGGTCAACCTAAAGATTTAATTTAAAGCCTGGCGATGTCCTACTCTCACATGGGGAAGCCCCACACTACCATCGGCGCTATTGTGTTTCACTTCTGAGTTCGGCATGGAATCAGGTGGGTCCACAATGCTATGGTCGCCAAGCAAATTTTAAAATTCGGAAAGCTTATCTAAAAGTATTTCTCTTCAAACGCATTCAAGGTCTGGTACATCTGAGTCCACAAAACCCCTTGGGTGTTGTATGGTTAAGCCTCACGGGCAATTAGTACAGGTTAGCTCAATGCCTCGCAGCACTTACACACCCTGCCTATCAACGTCGTAGTCTACGACAACCCTTTAGGACACTTATAGTGCCAGGGAAAACTCATCTCAAGGCTCGCTTCCCGCTTAGATGCTTTCAGCGGTTATCGATTCCGAACTTAGCTACCGGGCAATGCCATTGGCATGACAACCCGAACACCAGAGGTTCGTCCACTCCGGTCCTCTCGTACTAGGAGCAGCCCCTTTCAATTTTCCAACGCCCACGGCAGATAGGGACCGAACTGTCTCACGACGTTCTAAACCCAGCTCGCGTACCACTTTAAATGGCGAACAGCCATACCCTTGGGACCGACTTCAGCCCCAGGATGTGATGAGCCGACATCGAGGTGCCAAACACCGCCGTCGATATGAACTCTTGGGCGGTATCAGCCTGTTATCCCCGGAGTACCTTTTATCCGTTGAGCGATGGCCCTTCCATTCAGAACCACCGGATCACTATGACCTGCTTTCGCACCTGCTCGAATTGTCATTCTCGCAGTCAAGCGGGCTTATGCCATTGCACTAACCACACGATGTCCAACCGTGTTTAGCCCACCTTCGTGCTCCTCCGTTACTCTTTGGGAGGAGACCGCCCCAGTCAAACTACCCACCAGGCACTGTCCGTAATCCCGATTCAGGGACCAACGTTAGAACATCAAAACTACAAGGGTGGTATTTCAAGGACGACTCCACCACATCTAGCGACGCGGTTTCATAGTCTCCCACCTATCCTACACATGTAGGTTCAATGTTCAGTGCCAAGCTGTAGTAAAGGTTCACGGGGTCTTTCCGTCTAGCCGCGGGTACACTGCATCTTCACAGCGATTTCAATTTCACTGAGTCTCGGGTGGAGACAGCGTGGCCATCATTACGCCATTCGTGCAGGTCGGAACTTACCCGACAAGGAATTTCGCTACCTTAGGACCGTTATAGTTACGGCCGCCGTTTACCGGGGCTTCGATCAAGAGCTTCGACCGAAGTCTAACCCCATCAATTAACCTTCCGGCACCGGGCAGGCGTCACACCGTATACGTCATCTTACGATTTTGCACAGTGCTGTGTTTTTAATAAACAGTTGCAGCCACCTGGTATCTGCGACTCTCGTCTGCTCCATCCGCAAGGGACTTCACTGATAAGAGCGTACCTTCTCCCGAAGTTACGGTACCATTTTGCCTAGTTCCTTCACCCGAGTTCTCTCAAGCGCCTTGGTATTCTCTACCCGACCACCTGTGTCGGTTTGGGGTACGATTCCTTACAATCTGAAGCTTAGAGGCTTTTCCTGGAAGCATGGCATCAATGACTTCACTACCGTAGTAGCTCGACATCGTATCTCAGCGTTAAGAAAGTCCGGATTTACCTAAACTTTCCGCCTACGTACTTGAACCTGGACAACCGTCGCCAGGCCCACCTAGCCTTCTCCGTCCCCCCATCGCAATTGTAAGAAGTACGGGAATATTAACCCGTTTCCCATCGACTACGCCTTTCGGCCTCGCCTTAGGAGTCGACTTACCCTGCCCCGATTAACGTTGGACAGGAACCCTTGGTCTTCCGGCGAGGGAGTTTTTCACTCCCTTTATCGTTACTCATGTCAGCATTCGCACTTCTGATACCTCCAGCAGCCCTTACAGACCACCTTCAACGGCTTACAGAACGCTCCCCTACCCCACATACCCTAAGGTACGTAGCCGCAGCTTCGGTGTATAGCTTAGCCCCGTTACATCTTCCGCGCAGGCCGACTCGACCAGTGAGCTATTACGCTTTCTTTAAATGATGGCTGCTTCTAAGCCAACATCCTGGCTGTCTGAGCCTTCCCACATCGTTTCCCACTTAGCTATACTTTGGGACCTTAGCTGGCGGTCTGGGTTGTTTCCCTCTCCACGACGGACGTTAGCACCCGCCGTGTGTCTCCCGGATAGTACTTACTGGTATTCGGAGTTTGCAAAGGGTTGGTAAGTCGGGATGACCCCCTAGCCTTAACAGTGCTCTACCCCCAGTAGTATTCGTCCGAGGCGCTACCTAAATAGCTTTCGGGGAGAACCAGCTATCTCCAGGTTTGATTGGCCTTTCACCCCTAGCCACAAGTCATCCGCTAATTTTTCAACATTAGTCGGTTCGGTCCTCCAGTTGATGTTACTCAACCTTCAACCTGCCCATGGCTAGATCACCTGGTTTCGGGTCTAATCCTAGCAACTGTACGCCCAGTTAAGACTCGGTTTCCCTACGGCTCCCCTAAACGGTTAACCTTGCTACTAAAATTAAGTCGCTGACCCATTATACAAAAGGTACGCAGTCACACCACGAAGGTGCTCCTACTGCTTGTACGTACACGGTTTCAGGTTCTATTTCACTCCCCTCACAGGGGTTCTTTTCGCCTTTCCCTCACGGTACTGGTTCACTATCGGTCAGTCAGTAGTATTTAGCCTTGGAGGATGGTCCCCCCATATTCAGACAGGATATCACGTGTCCCGCCCTACTCGATTTCACTGATTATGATGTGTCGGTTACGGGGCTATCACCCTTTGTTGCGCCACTTTCCAGAGGCTTCACCTGCATCATTAAAAGCTTAAGGGCTAATCCAATTTCGCTCGCCGCTACTTTCGGAATCTCGGTTGATTTCTCTTCCTCGGGGTACTTAGATGTTTCAGTTCCCCCGGTTTGCCTCCTGTTGCTATGTATTCACAACAGGATACGTGCTTATGCACGTGGGTTTCCCCATTCAGAAATCCCAGACTCAAAAGGTTATTACTACCTAATCTGGGCTTATCGCAAGTTATTACGTCTTTCATCGCCTCTGACTGCCAAGGCATCCACCGTGTACGCTTAGTCACTTAACCATACAACCCGAAAGGGTCTTAGTGTATGGCAACTAACCAAGGTTTTTGGTTGTCATTAAGAAGGGTTAATTCTCAATGACTGTTTGCCGGACTCAATTGTGAATCAAACTAAGTTTGATTCGAATACAAGACACTTGAATGTGTTTGTTGTGTTTATCTAATAAAAGATAAACATTGAGAACTTTTAAATTTGATTTGAATTACTCGTAAGTAATCAAATCAGTCAGCTTTCCAAATTGTTAAAGAGCTAGATTTCTTTCGAAACCATTTTAAAATATTTTCAGATAAAAACACTTAAAGATGGTGGAGCTATGCGGGATCGAACCGCAGACCTCCTGCGTGCAAGGCAGGCGCTCTCCCAGCTGAGCTATAGCCCCATCTTTGTTTCTAATCGATATTGGTGGGTCTGAGTGGACTCGAACCACCGACCTCCCGCTTATCAGGCGAGCGCTCTAACCAGCTGAGCTACAGACCCAATATCGTCTCTTTTACTTTTCTAAACCTAATCAATCTGTGTGGACACTCATCGTGGTATCTTCGTATAAGGAGGTGATCCAGCCCCAGGTTCCCCTAGGGCTACCTTGTTACGACTTCACCCCAGTCATGAACCACAAAGTGGTGAGCGTCCTCCCCGAAAGGTTAAACTACCCACTTCTTTTGCAGCCCACTCCCATGGTGTGACGGGCGGTGTGTACAAGGCCCGGGAACGTATTCACCGTGACATTCTGATTCACGATTACTAGCGATTCCGACTTCATGGAGTCGAGTTGCAGACTCCAATCCGGACTACGACGCACTTTTTGGGATTCGCTCACTATCGCTAGCTTGCTGCCCTCTGTATGCGCCATTGTAGCACGTGTGTAGCCCTACTCGTAAGGGCCATGATGACTTGACGTCGTCCCCACCTTCCTCCGGTTTATCACCGGCAGTCTCCCTGGAGTTCCCGACATTACTCGCTGGCAAACAAGGATAAGGGTTGCGCTCGTTGCGGGACTTAACCCAACATTTCACAACACGAGCTGACGACAGCCATGCAGCACCTGTCTCAGAGCTCCCGAAGGCACACCTGCGTCTCCGCTGGCTTCTCTGGATGTCAAGAGTAGGTAAGGTTCTTCGCGTTGCATCGAATTAAACCACATGCTCCACCGCTTGTGCGGGCCCCCGTCAATTCATTTGAGTTTTAATCTTGCGACCGTACTCCCCAGGCGGTCTACTTAACGCGTTAGCTCCGAAAGCCACGGCTCAAGGCCACAACCTCCAAGTAGACATCGTTTACGGCGTGGACTACCAGGGTATCTAATCCTGTTTGCTCCCCACGCTTTCGCATCTGAGTGTCAGTGTCTGTCCAGGGGGCCGCCTTCGCCACTGGTATTCCTTCAGATCTCTACGCATTTCACCGCTACACCTGAAATTCTACCCCCCTCTACAGCACTCTAGTTCACCAGTTTCAAATGCAGTTCCGAGGTTGAGCCCCGGGCTTTCACATCTGACTTAATGAACCACCTGCATGCGCTTTACGCCCAGTAATTCCGATTAACGCTCGCACCCTCCGTATTACCGCGGCTGCTGGCACGGAGTTAGCCGGTGCTTCTTCTGTTGCTAACGTCAAGATGCGCAGCTATTAACTACACACCCTTCCTCACAACTGAAAGTACTTTACAACCCGAAGGCCTTCTTCATACACGCGGCATGGCTGCATCAGGCTTTCGCCCATTGTGCAATATTCCCCACTGCTGCCTCCCGTAGGAGTCTGGACCGTGTCTCAGTTCCAGTGTGGCTGATCATCCTCTCAGACCAGCTAGGGATCGTCGCCTTGGTGAGCCATTACCTCACCAACTAGCTAATCCCACCTAGGCATATCTTGACGCGAGAGGTCCGAAGATCCCCCTCTTTGGCCCGTAGGCATTATGCGGTATTAGCCATCGTTTCCAATGGTTATCCCCCACATCAAGGCAATTTCCTAGGCATTACTCACCCGTCCGCCGCTCGACGCCCAACAAATCCTCCGAAGATTCAATGTTGTCGTTTCCGCTCGACTTGCATGTGTTAGGCCTGCCGCCAGCGTTCAATCTGAGCCATGATCAAACTCTTCAATTTAAGATTTTGTGACTCAACGAATACTGACTTCAAAACTAATATTCATTCGAAAATGAACATGTAATTCTAAAGCTATTACCATTCCAACAGAATGGTAATGAATTGACTGTGCCGAATAATTTCTTTCTACAAGAGAAAGTCGTTAAACGTATTGGTCACTCAGTTCATTGAAATCAATTTTGATTCCGAAGAATCTGTTTTATCTAACGATAAAACGTTTTGATATTCATCAACGAGTGCCCACACAGATTGATAGGTTTAAATTGTTAAAGAGCTTTGCTTTCAGTGCCTTAGCACGTAAGCAGGACGCGTATAATACGCTTTCCACTTTGAAAGTCAACATAAAACTCTAAGAAACTTAGAACCCTATGGTGACTTGTCTAGAAACTAGACAAAGTCGAAATTAAAGCCTGGCGATGTCCTACTCTCACATGGGGAAACCCCACACTACCATCGGCGCTATTGTGTTTCACTTCTGAGTTCGGCATGGAATCAGGTGGGTCCACAATGCTATGGTCGCCAAGCAAATTTTAAAATTCGGAAAGCTTATCTAAAAGTTGTTTCTCTTCAAACGCATTCAAGGTCTGGTACATCTGAGTCCACAAAACCCCTTGGGTGTTGTATGGTTAAGCCTCACGGGCAATTAGTACAGGTTAGCTCAATGCCTCGCAGCACTTACACACCCTGCCTATCAACGTCGTAGTCTACGACAACCCTTTAGGACACTTATAGTGCCAGGGAAAACTCATCTCAAGGCTCGCTTCCCGCTTAGATGCTTTCAGCGGTTATCGATTCCGAACTTAGCTACCGGGCAATGCCATTGGCATGACAACCCGAACACCAGAGGTTCGTCCACTCCGGTCCTCTCGTACTAGGAGCAGCCCCTTTCAATTTTCCAACGCCCACGGCAGATAGGGACCGAACTGTCTCACGACGTTCTAAACCCAGCTCGCGTACCACTTTAAATGGCGAACAGCCATACCCTTGGGACCGACTTCAGCCCCAGGATGTGATGAGCCGACATCGAGGTGCCAAACACCGCCGTCGATATGAACTCTTGGGCGGTATCAGCCTGTTATCCCCGGAGTACCTTTTATCCGTTGAGCGATGGCCCTTCCATTCAGAACCACCGGATCACTATGACCTGCTTTCGCACCTGCTCGAATTGTCATTCTCGCAGTCAAGCGGGCTTATGCCATTGCACTAACCACACGATGTCCAACCGTGTTTAGCCCACCTTCGTGCTCCTCCGTTACTCTTTGGGAGGAGACCGCCCCAGTCAAACTACCCACCAGGCACTGTCCGTAATCCCGATTCAGGGACCAACGTTAGAACATCAAAACTACAAGGGTGGTATTTCAAGGACGACTCCACCACATCTAGCGACGCGGTTTCATAGTCTCCCACCTATCCTACACATGTAGGTTCAATGTTCAGTGCCAAGCTGTAGTAAAGGTTCACGGGGTCTTTCCGTCTAGCCGCGGGTACACTGCATCTTCACAGCGATTTCAATTTCACTGAGTCTCGGGTGGAGACAGCGTGGCCATCATTACGCCATTCGTGCAGGTCGGAACTTACCCGACAAGGAATTTCGCTACCTTAGGACCGTTATAGTTACGGCCGCCGTTTACCGGGGCTTCGATCAAGAGCTTCGACCGAAGTCTAACCCCATCAATTAACCTTCCGGCACCGGGCAGGCGTCACACCGTATACGTCATCTTACGATTTTGCACAGTGCTGTGTTTTTAATAAACAGTTGCAGCCACCTGGTATCTGCGACTCTCGTCTGCTCCATCCGCAAGGGACTTCACTGATAAGAGCGTACCTTCTCCCGAAGTTACGGTACCATTTTGCCTAGTTCCTTCACCCGAGTTCTCTCAAGCGCCTTGGTATTCTCTACCCGACCACCTGTGTCGGTTTGGGGTACGATTCCTTACAATCTGAAGCTTAGAGGCTTTTCCTGGAAGCATGGCATCAATGACTTCACTACCGTAGTAGCTCGACATCGTATCTCAGCGTTAAGAAAGTCCGGATTTACCTAAACTTTCCGCCTACGTACTTGAACCTGGACAACCGTCGCCAGGCCCACCTAGCCTTCTCCGTCCCCCCATCGCAATTGTAAGAAGTACGGGAATATTAACCCGTTTCCCATCGACTACGCCTTTCGGCCTCGCCTTAGGAGTCGACTTACCCTGCCCCGATTAACGTTGGACAGGAACCCTTGGTCTTCCGGCGAGGGAGTTTTTCACTCCCTTTATCGTTACTCATGTCAGCATTCGCACTTCTGATACCTCCAGCAGCCCTTACAGACCACCTTCAACGGCTTACAGAACGCTCCCCTACCCCACATACCCTAAGGTACGTAGCCGCAGCTTCGGTGTATAGCTTAGCCCCGTTACATCTTCCGCGCAGGCCGACTCGACCAGTGAGCTATTACGCTTTCTTTAAATGATGGCTGCTTCTAAGCCAACATCCTGGCTGTCTGAGCCTTCCCACATCGTTTCCCACTTAGCTATACTTTGGGACCTTAGCTGGCGGTCTGGGTTGTTTCCCTCTCCACGACGGACGTTAGCACCCGCCGTGTGTCTCCCGGATAGTACTTACTGGTATTCGGAGTTTGCAAAGGGTTGGTAAGTCGGGATGACCCCCTAGCCTTAACAGTGCTCTACCCCCAGTAGTATTCGTCCGAGGCGCTACCTAAATAGCTTTCGGGGAGAACCAGCTATCTCCAGGTTTGATTGGCCTTTCACCCCTAGCCACAAGTCATCCGCTAATTTTTCAACATTAGTCGGTTCGGTCCTCCAGTTGATGTTACTCAACCTTCAACCTGCCCATGGCTAGATCACCTGGTTTCGGGTCTAATCCTAGCAACTGTACGCCCAGTTAAGACTCGGTTTCCCTACGGCTCCCCTAAACGGTTAACCTTGCTACTAAAATTAAGTCGCTGACCCATTATACAAAAGGTACGCAGTCACACCACGAAGGTGCTCCTACTGCTTGTACGTACACGGTTTCAGGTTCTATTTCACTCCCCTCACAGGGGTTCTTTTCGCCTTTCCCTCACGGTACTGGTTCACTATCGGTCAGTCAGTAGTATTTAGCCTTGGAGGATGGTCCCCCCATATTCAGACAGGATATCACGTGTCCCGCCCTACTCGATTTCACTGATTATGATGTGTCGGTTACGGGGCTATCACCCTTTGTTGCGCCACTTTCCAGAGGCTTCACCTGCATCATTAAAAGCTTAAGGGCTAATCCAATTTCGCTCGCCGCTACTTTCGGAATCTCGGTTGATTTCTCTTCCTCGGGGTACTTAGATGTTTCAGTTCCCCCGGTTTGCCTCCTGTTGCTATGTATTCACAACAGGATACGTGCTTATGCACGTGGGTTTCCCCATTCAGAAATCCCAGACTCAAAAGGTTATTACTACCTAATCTGGGCTTATCGCAAGTTATTACGTCTTTCATCGCCTCTGACTGCCAAGGCATCCACCGTGTACGCTTAGTCACTTAACCATACAACCCGAAAGGGTCTTAGTGTATGGCAACTAACCAAGGTTTTTGGTTGTCATTAAGAAGGGTTAATTCTCAATGACTGTTTGCCGGACTCAATTGTGAATCAAACTAAGTTTGATTCGAATACAAGACACTTGAATGTGTTTGTTGTGTTTATCTAATGAAAGATAAACATTGAGAACTTTTAAATTTGATTGAATTACTCGTAAGTAATCAAATCAGTCAGCTTTCCAAATTGTTAAAGAGCTTGATTCAAACTAATGAACCATTTTTAAATACTCTGATAGAAGAGAATACTTAAAGATGGTATCCCGTAGGGGAGTCGAACCCCTGTTACCGCCGTGAAAGGGCGGTGTCCTAGGCCTCTAGACGAACGGGACACTAGTATCTCTTTTACTTTCTAAACCTAATCAATCTGTGTGGACACTCATCGTAAGTATCTTCGTATAAGGAGGTGATCCAGCCCCAGGTTCCCCTAGGGCTACCTTGTTACGACTTCACCCCAGTCATGAACCACAAAGTGGTGAGCGTCCTCCCCGAAAGGTTAAACTACCCACTTCTTTTGCAGCCCACTCCCATGGTGTGACGGGCGGTGTGTACAAGGCCCGGGAACGTATTCACCGTGACATTCTGATTCACGATTACTAGCGATTCCGACTTCATGGAGTCGAGTTGCAGACTCCAATCCGGACTACGACGCACTTTTTGGGATTCGCTCACTATCGCTAGCTTGCTGCCCTCTGTATGCGCCATTGTAGCACGTGTGTAGCCCTACTCGTAAGGGCCATGATGACTTGACGTCGTCCCCACCTTCCTCCGGTTTATCACCGGCAGTCTCCCTGGAGTTCCCGACATTACTCGCTGGCAAACAAGGATAAGGGTTGCGCTCGTTGCGGGACTTAACCCAACATTTCACAACACGAGCTGACGACAGCCATGCAGCACCTGTCTCAGAGCTCCCGAAGGCACACCTGCGTCTCCGCTGGCTTCTCTGGATGTCAAGAGTAGGTAAGGTTCTTCGCGTTGCATCGAATTAAACCACATGCTCCACCGCTTGTGCGGGCCCCCGTCAATTCATTTGAGTTTTAATCTTGCGACCGTACTCCCCAGGCGGTCTACTTAACGCGTTAGCTCCGAAAGCCACGGCTCAAGGCCACAACCTCCAAGTAGACATCGTTTACGGCGTGGACTACCAGGGTATCTAATCCTGTTTGCTCCCCACGCTTTCGCATCTGAGTGTCAGTGTCTGTCCAGGGGGCCGCCTTCGCCACTGGTATTCCTTCAGATCTCTACGCATTTCACCGCTACACCTGAAATTCTACCCCCCTCTACAGCACTCTAGTTCACCAGTTTCAAATGCAGTTCCGAGGTTGAGCCCCGGGCTTTCACATCTGACTTAATGAACCACCTGCATGCGCTTTACGCCCAGTAATTCCGATTAACGCTCGCACCCTCCGTATTACCGCGGCTGCTGGCACGGAGTTAGCCGGTGCTTCTTCTGTTGCTAACGTCAAGATATGCAGCTATTAACTACACACCCTTCCTCACAACTGAAAGTACTTTACAACCCGAAGGCCTTCTTCATACACGCGGCATGGCTGCATCAGGCTTTCGCCCATTGTGCAATATTCCCCACTGCTGCCTCCCGTAGGAGTCTGGACCGTGTCTCAGTTCCAGTGTGGCTGATCATCCTCTCAGACCAGCTAGGGATCGTCGCCTTGGTGAGCCATTACCTCACCAACTAGCTAATCCCACCTAGGCATATCTTGACGCGAGAGGCCCGAAGGTCCCCCTCTTTGGCCCGTAGGCATTATGCGGTATTAGCCATCGTTTCCAATGGTTATCCCCCACATCAAGGCAATTTCCTAGGCATTACTCACCCGTCCGCCGCTCGACGCCCAACAAATCCTCCGAAGAATCAATGTTGTCGTTTCCGCTCGACTTGCATGTGTTAGGCCTGCCGCCAGCGTTCAATCTGAGCCATGATCAAACTCTTCAATTTAAGATTTTGTGACTCAACGAATACTGACTTCAAAACTACTATGTAATTTTAAAGCTATTACCATTCCAACAGAATGGTAATGAATTGACTGTGCCAAAATTAAGTAAACTTAATTTTGTATTGGTCACTCAGTTCATTGAAATCATTGTGTTACCGAAGTAACTGTTATTACGCTCTTTCGAAAAAGAACCAATAACGTTTTGATATTCATCAACGAGTGCCCACACAGATTGATAGGTTTAAATTGTTAAAGAGCTTTGCTTTCAGTACCTTAGCACGTAAGCAGGACGCGTATAATACGCTTTCCACTTTGAAAGTCAACATAAAACTCTAAGAAACTTAGAACCCTATGGTGACTTGTCTAGAAACTAGACAAAGTCGAAATTAAAGCCTGGCGATGTCCTACTCTCACATGGGGAAACCCCACACTACCATCGGCGCTATTGTGTTTCACTTCTGAGTTCGGCATGGAATCAGGTGGGTCCACAATGCTATGGTCGCCAAGCAAATTTTAAAATTCGGAAAGCTTATCTAAAAGTTGTTTCTCTTCAAACGCATTCAAGGTCTGGTACATCTGAGTCCACAAAACCCCTTGGGTGTTGTATGGTTAAGCCTCACGGGCAATTAGTACAGGTTAGCTCAATGCCTCGCAGCACTTACACACCCTGCCTATCAACGTCGTAGTCTACGACAACCCTTTAGGACACTTATAGTGCCAGGGAAAACTCATCTCAAGGCTCGCTTCCCGCTTAGATGCTTTCAGCGGTTATCGATTCCGAACTTAGCTACCGGGCAATGCCATTGGCATGACAACCCGAACACCAGAGGTTCGTCCACTCCGGTCCTCTCGTACTAGGAGCAGCCCCTTTCAATTTTCCAACGCCCACGGCAGATAGGGACCGAACTGTCTCACGACGTTCTAAACCCAGCTCGCGTACCACTTTAAATGGCGAACAGCCATACCCTTGGGACCGACTTCAGCCCCAGGATGTGATGAGCCGACATCGAGGTGCCAAACACCGCCGTCGATATGAACTCTTGGGCGGTATCAGCCTGTTATCCCCGGAGTACCTTTTATCCGTTGAGCGATGGCCCTTCCATTCAGAACCACCGGATCACTATGACCTGCTTTCGCACCTGCTCGAATTGTCATTCTCGCAGTCAAGCGGGCTTATGCCATTGCACTAACCACACGATGTCCAACCGTGTTTAGCCCACCTTCGTGCTCCTCCGTTACTCTTTGGGAGGAGACCGCCCCAGTCAAACTACCCACCAGGCACTGTCCGTAATCCCGATTCAGGGACCAACGTTAGAACATCAAAACTACAAGGGTGGTATTTCAAGGACGACTCCACCACATCTAGCGACGCGGTTTCATAGTCTCCCACCTATCCTACACATGTAGGTTCAATGTTCAGTGCCAAGCTGTAGTAAAGGTTCACGGGGTCTTTCCGTCTAGCCGCGGGTACACTGCATCTTCACAGCGATTTCAATTTCACTGAGTCTCGGGTGGAGACAGCGTGGCCATCATTACGCCATTCGTGCAGGTCGGAACTTACCCGACAAGGAATTTCGCTACCTTAGGACCGTTATAGTTACGGCCGCCGTTTACCGGGGCTTCGATCAAGAGCTTCGACCGAAGTCTAACCCCATCAATTAACCTTCCGGCACCGGGCAGGCGTCACACCGTATACGTCATCTTACGATTTTGCACAGTGCTGTGTTTTTAATAAACAGTTGCAGCCACCTGGTATCTGCGACTCTCGTCTGCTCCATCCGCAAGGGACTTCACTGATAAGAGCGTACCTTCTCCCGAAGTTACGGTACCATTTTGCCTAGTTCCTTCACCCGAGTTCTCTCAAGCGCCTTGGTATTCTCTACCCGACCACCTGTGTCGGTTTGGGGTACGATTCCTTACAATCTGAAGCTTAGAGGCTTTTCCTGGAAGCATGGCATCAATGACTTCACTACCGTAGTAGCTCGACATCGTATCTCAGCGTTAAGAAAGTCCGGATTTACCTAAACTTTCCGCCTACATACTTGAACCTGGACAACCGTCGCCAGGCCCACCTAGCCTTCTCCGTCCCCCCATCGCAATTGTAAGAAGTACGGGAATATTAACCCGTTTCCCATCGACTACGCCTTTCGGCCTCGCCTTAGGAGTCGACTTACCCTGCCCCGATTAACGTTGGACAGGAACCCTTGGTCTTCCGGCGAGGGAGTTTTTCACTCCCTTTATCGTTACTCATGTCAGCATTCGCACTTCTGATACCTCCAGCAGCCCTTACAGACCACCTTCAACGGCTTACAGAACGCTCCCCTACCCCACATACCCTAAGGTACGTAGCCGCAGCTTCGGTGTATAGCTTAGCCCCGTTACATCTTCCGCGCAGGCCGACTCGACCAGTGAGCTATTACGCTTTCTTTAAATGATGGCTGCTTCTAAGCCAACATCCTGGCTGTCTGAGCCTTCCCACATCGTTTCCCACTTAGCTATACTTTGGGACCTTAGCTGGCGGTCTGGGTTGTTTCCCTCTCCACGACGGACGTTAGCACCCGCCGTGTGTCTCCCGGATAGTACTTACTGGTATTCGGAGTTTGCAAAGGGTTGGTAAGTCGGGATGACCCCCTAGCCTTAACAGTGCTCTACCCCCAGTAGTATTCGTCCGAGGCGCTACCTAAATAGCTTTCGGGGAGAACCAGCTATCTCCAGGTTTGATTGGCCTTTCACCCCTAGCCACAAGTCATCCGCTAATTTTTCAACATTAGTCGGTTCGGTCCTCCAGTTGATGTTACTCAACCTTCAACCTGCCCATGGCTAGATCACCTGGTTTCGGGTCTAATCCTAGCAACTGTACGCCCAGTTAAGACTCGGTTTCCCTACGGCTCCCCTAAACGGTTAACCTTGCTACTAAAATTAAGTCGCTGACCCATTATACAAAAGGTACGCAGTCACACCACGAAGGTGCTCCTACTGCTTGTACGTACACGGTTTCAGGTTCTATTTCACTCCCCTCACAGGGGTTCTTTTCGCCTTTCCCTCACGGTACTGGTTCACTATCGGTCAGTCAGTAGTATTTAGCCTTGGAGGATGGTCCCCCCATATTCAGACAGGATATCACGTGTCCCGCCCTACTCGATTTCACTGATTATGATGTGTCGGTTACGGGGCTATCACCCTTTGTTGCGCCACTTTCCAGAGGCTTCACCTGCATCATTAAAAGCTTAAGGGCTAATCCAATTTCGCTCGCCGCTACTTTCGGAATCTCGGTTGATTTCTCTTCCTCGGGGTACTTAGATGTTTCAGTTCCCCCGGTTTGCCTCCTGTTGCTATGTATTCACAACAGGATACGTGCTTATGCACGTGGGTTTCCCCATTCAGAAATCCCAGACTCAAAAGGTTATTACTACCTAATCTGGGCTTATCGCAAGTTATTACGTCTTTCATCGCCTCTGACTGCCAAGGCATCCACCGTGTACGCTTAGTCACTTAACCATACAACCCGAAAGGGTCTTAGTGTATGGCAACTAACCAAGGTTTTTGGTTGTCATCAAGAAGGGTTAATTCTCAATGACTGTTTGCCGGACTCAATTGTGAATCAAACTAAGTTTGATTCGAATACAAGACACTTGAATGTGTTTGTTGTGTTTATCTAATGAAAGATAAACATTGAGAACTTTTAAATTTGATTAACATGACTCGTAAGTCAGTTAATCAGTCAGCTTTCCAAATTGTTAAAGAGCATAAAGCAAAAAGCTTTAATCAATAACTTACGTTATTAATTAAAGCTCTGGCTTTAACTAAATCTAAACCATCAATCTGTGTGGACACTCATCGTGGTATCTTCGTATAAGGAGGTGATCCAGCCCCAGGTTCCCCTAGGGCTACCTTGTTACGACTTCACCCCAGTCATGAACCACAAAGTGGTGAGCGTCCTCCCCGAAAGGTTAAACTACCCACTTCTTTTGCAGCCCACTCCCATGGTGTGACGGGCGGTGTGTACAAGGCCCGGGAACGTATTCACCGTGACATTCTGATTCACGATTACTAGCGATTCCGACTTCATGGAGTCGAGTTGCAGACTCCAATCCGGACTACGACGCACTTTTTGGGATTCGCTCACTATCGCTAGCTTGCTGCCCTCTGTATGCGCCATTGTAGCACGTGTGTAGCCCTACTCGTAAGGGCCATGATGACTTGACGTCGTCCCCACCTTCCTCCGGTTTATCACCGGCAGTCTCCCTGGAGTTCCCGACATTACTCGCTGGCAAACAAGGATAAGGGTTGCGCTCGTTGCGGGACTTAACCCAACATTTCACAACACGAGCTGACGACAGCCATGCAGCACCTGTCTCAGAGCTCCCGAAGGCACACCTGCGTCTCCGCTGGCTTCTCTGGATGTCAAGAGTAGGTAAGGTTCTTCGCGTTGCATCGAATTAAACCACATGCTCCACCGCTTGTGCGGGCCCCCGTCAATTCATTTGAGTTTTAATCTTGCGACCGTACTCCCCAGGCGGTCTACTTAACGCGTTAGCTCCGAAAGCCACGGCTCAAGGCCACAACCTCCAAGTAGACATCGTTTACGGCGTGGACTACCAGGGTATCTAATCCTGTTTGCTCCCCACGCTTTCGCATCTGAGTGTCAGTGTCTGTCCAGGGGGCCGCCTTCGCCACTGGTATTCCTTCAGATCTCTACGCATTTCACCGCTACACCTGAAATTCTACCCCCCTCTACAGCACTCTAGTTCACCAGTTTCAAATGCAGTTCCGAGGTTGAGCCCCGGGCTTTCACATCTGACTTAATGAACCACCTGCATGCGCTTTACGCCCAGTAATTCCGATTAACGCTCGCACCCTCCGTATTACCGCGGCTGCTGGCACGGAGTTAGCCGGTGCTTCTTCTGTTGCTAACGTCAAGATATGCAGCTATTAACTACACACCCTTCCTCACAACTGAAAGTACTTTACAACCCGAAGGCCTTCTTCATACACGCGGCATGGCTGCATCAGGCTTTCGCCCATTGTGCAATATTCCCCACTGCTGCCTCCCGTAGGAGTCTGGACCGTGTCTCAGTTCCAGTGTGGCTGATCATCCTCTCAGACCAGCTAGGGATCGTCGCCTTGGTGAGCCATTACCTCACCAACTAGCTAATCCCACCTAGGCATATCTTGACGCGAGAGGCCCGAAGGTCCCCCTCTTTGGCCCGTAGGCATTATGCGGTATTAGCCATCGTTTCCAATGGTTATCCCCCACATCAAGGCAATTTCCTAGGCATTACTCACCCGTCCGCCGCTCGACGCCCAACAAATCCTCCGAAGAATCAATGTTGTCGTTTCCGCTCGACTTGCATGTGTTAGGCCTGCCGCCAGCGTTCAATCTGAGCCATGATCAAACTCTTCAATTTAAGATTTTGTGACTCAACGAATACTGACTTCAAAACTACTATGTAATTTTAAAGCTATTACCATTCCAACAGAATGGTAATGAATTGACTGTGCCGAATAACTACAAGTAGTTAAACGTATTGGTCACTCAGTTCATTGAAATCAAGTTTGTTACCGAAGTAACTGTTACTACCTAAGTAATAACGTTTTGATATTCATCAACGAGTGCCCACACAGATTGATAGGTTTAAATTGTTAAAGAGCGCTAGCGTTTTGTGATTTACATCTCAGTCGCTAGGGGTGCGTACTATACCTGCACCACTTAGAGAGTCAAGGGTTATTTTCAACTCCTTTTTCTCTACCGATTTCGCTGTGTGACTTTCGTCTCACTCCGTGTCGGTGAGGCGGCATTATAGAGAGATCGACATAGAGCACAAGGGCTTTTTTGAATAAAAGTTTTGTTCGCCTAAAAAGCCACCAGATCCGCATTTTTCGAATAAAAACTAAACATTTGAGACGTATCACAGCAATACATTGGCAAAATGGAAACCATGAACGTAAGATTCATGTATCTATTTTGTTAAGAGTAGATGCGTCTATTTCGTTTATTAATATGTAGTACTCCGATATGAACTCAAAAAAATCGATGTTGTTAATTGTCGCACTAGCTGTTCTAGGTGGCATTGTTTTCTCTCAGGTAGATATATCGCCTGCAATTACCTTTATCCTTGGTGTCTTGGCTTCCGCTTTTGTTGTTAACTTTTCAAGCACCGACTCAAAATCAGATTCAGAACCTAAGGCATCAACAAAAACACTTTATGTAGGTAACCTTCCATACAAAGCGAATGAGTCACACGTACGTGAATTATTCTCAGAGTATGGTGAAGTATTTGCAGTACGCTTAATGAAAGACAAACGTACTGGTAAAAGAAGAGGCTTTGGATTTGTTGTAATGGCTAGCAATGATGTGAATCATGCTATTTCAGAACTTAACGATAAAGATTACATGCAACGAACTTTAAAAGTGCGAGTTGCAAATGATCCTAAACATCCAGAAACGGACGAAGCTGAACTGAGCTAAATCCTAACTGCTTTAACATGCTATTTAGTGCACTTTCTTTCTTAGGAAGTGCACTACAAAAAACCTCACGCACTCCCCCTTCTTTATCACTACTTTCCAAATCCAATAAATCTTGAACTCGCTTCGCAATCGCTTTACCAGAATCAACCAATAAAACACTCTTACCTAGGACTTGTTGAATCTCTGATTTTATCAGCGGGAAATGTGTGCATCCTAAAACGGCTACATCAATTGTATTGATCATCGGTTGAAGGATGAGTTGCAGCTCTTCAAGGTCAATCGTCTCCCCCCTGAGTTTATCTTCGGCCATATCCACCAGCCGAGTAGAACCTAAAAGTTCAACTCTTTTATTACTCGAGAAGTTTTTGATTAGCTCGTGTGTGTATTCACGAGTAATCGTTGCGGGAGTAGCAATAAGACCCACCGCTTTATTGGCAAGCAGGGATGCAGGTTTAATTGCCGGAACAACGCCAACAATTGGGATTTGATTATTAGCACGCAGTGTAGGTAAGACAATCGTACTTGCGGTATTACAGGCTATCACTACGATATCTATTGCGTGGGTAGCCACAAAACTGGCGACGATGCTTTGGACTCTACGAACAAGGACTTGCTGATCGAGCTCACCGTATGGGTAAGCCTCGTTATCGAATACATAAGTATAGTTATGATTCGGTAGTAACTGGCTTATCTCCTTATATACAGATAGGCCACCCACTCCAGAATCAAAGACCAATATATTTTTTTGCAGACTATCCGACACAACGATTACCTATAATAAATTTCGCTGCAATGATACTCCTTCGCTTAGTTTTCGCCAATCCTCACTCTATATAATGCAAGCTTGATAACGTTGATGAACAAAGCGCTTACCTTGCTCCACATTTTCTAGATCTATCTTGAGCTTACCTTTAAAGCATGGCGCTGATGTCACTAAGGTATGGAACTCGCCATCTTCGCCACATGGATCAACATGGCTCGGTAAGCTGTCTATTAGTTCAAGCGTGTATTTTTTCCCGCAATAGCTCATGTCTAATGCATCGCTATCGACCGTGACGAGAAAGGTTTCGATGCCTCTGTCTATTATTTCACTCGCAAGTGCCTGACTGCTCTCTCCCATTAGGGGAAACACACACTCCCAACCCGCTGGTTCTATATAGCTTCTTCGATAATCGGCAATGCCATTACAAAACATGTCTCCAAACGCAACCGCATCGATTGATAAGCCAGAACCTTTAAGTGCAGAGACAATGGTACTTTGATAAATCTCATTACTAGGAAACACTTCCGGGAGCTCAATCGTGATTAATGGTAAACCGACTAATTGCGCCTGCATGGCAACAACATCAATCGGAGTCACTTGGAAAGGAACCTCATCTCCAACATATGTCGTATAGAGAGCAACAACTTCATATTCGGAGCTTTCAAGTAGACGCTCTAGCGTTAATGTCGAGTCTTTACCTGACGACCAACTTATGACGACTTTCTTTTTCATTGATATACCCAATAAGAAAAACCGCCCGGAGGCGGTTTAGGTGGAAATTAGAATTGGTAAGAAGCTGATACAAAGTATTCACGACCAGGCGTCGCGTAACCGCTATACATTTCATAGTCTTTATCGAATGCGTTACTCAGTTTTCCTTTCACCTTTAGATCTGCCGAAACTGCGTACTCAGCAGTAAAGTTCCAAAGGCTGTAACTTGCCAATCGTGTCGTCCCGTTAAAGCGCTCGCCTTGATAAAGGTACTGAGAGCCTAAGATCCAATCACCAAATTCAGCAAAAGCATTCCACTTAGCACCTTGTTTGGAACGGTATGCTAACTGTTGTTCTTTACCATTAGATTTGTCTACTGGATCTTTCCAGTCTAAGTAGAACTGATGTGTAACAATTGAGGTGTCAAAACCTAAGCCCAGTTCAACACCTTTGATTTCAGCCTCTCCAATATTAGTCATGCCTGAGCCTTGCCACATCAACATATTATCAATCTTATTGATGAAACCAGTAATCGACCAATCTAAATAAGAATGTGAACCTTCTAGCGTTAGCTCTGTATTTTGAGAATCTTCTGCTTTTAGATTAGGAGCTTCGTAACCCGGGTAATATAAGTCTAGAAAAGTAGGAGATCTGAAGGCTGTACCATGGCTTGCTTTAATCTCATAGTTATCAAGGAACGCCCAACCCGCCGCAGCTTGCCACGTGGTGTTGTTTCCATATTGGCTGTTCTCATCATTTCGAGCACTTGCTTCAAGTGTCCAGCTATCTATGATGTATTGACTAATAATACTTACACCATAGTTTTCACGAGGATTCTCTTCTGGCTTATAGTAACTAAAGCCTGTGTAGCCTTCATCTAACTCTTCACGTCGGTAATCTAAACCACCACCTAAAGCCAACTGCTCATTTACTCGGTAAGAGTTTAGCCAAGCAGCATTGATCTGGTTAATAGATGTGATGCCACCACTTTTCTTATTCTTACCTACGACATAATCGTAGTTATCTTGTTCTGCATAAGTAAGATCTAAAGTTGAAGTGAGGTTGTCTTCGTTGTAAGCCAAGTTTGTATTAATTGAACGAAACTCAGTTCGGCCAACTTTTTCTTCATGATTTGTTCCATACGTATTGTCGTATTCACCTTCATTGTCGTAAGCCACAACATTAACAAAAGCATTAACTGTCTTGGTTAGCTGATTTTGGTAGCCGATATTTACATTGTATGACTCAAAACCGTGCTCATCGCCATCGTTAACACCAGCTACAGGTTTAACATTAAATCCGTCATCTTTTTCATAACCAACAACAGCTTTAATATGTTGGCTTTCATCAATCTTATGCAGAGCAGCTAAAGAAGTTACATAATGATTGTTTGTACCATACCCGCCATACACTTTAACGGCATTTTCATTCACATCGGCTCTGGTAATAATATTGATCACACCAGAAATCGCTTCTGAACCATAGATCGAGGCGCGAGCACCACGAATGAATTCAATTCTTTCAATTGAGTTAACTGGCAAAGAGTTAAAATCAACACCACCCATCATAGCTCTTGGTAAGCGGGTACCATCCATTAGAACTAGTACTTGAGAAGAACTACCTCCTCGCACATAGAACGAGGCTGTTTGCCCACGACCACCATATTGAGCAACTTCAACGCTTGGCAACGTTCGAAAAACTTCAATAAGACTATTTGCTTGAAGTTTTGAAATATCTTCTTTGGTAACGACAACAGTTTGAGCTAATACAGCACCGTCAACTTGCTCAAAACGGTTAGCCGTAACCACCATGGTTTCGTCAGTAGATGCTTCTTGGGCGTGTAAATTGGAGATAGGTGAAAGCAGCGATGCTACAGCAACCGCTAAAAGGGATTTGTTCATGTTGTGATCCTAAATCGCGTAAATTCCTACCAAACCACATTGTATGGCTTAGCTACTGGCAGGTATTCGGACTTAAGAGCACAACCTTATGGTTTACCTCATATTCGACTTCCCACAAAAAGCTATTTGCAGTGTCTTATGAATATTCGTTCTCTTTTACCGCTGCGCGTCAGTTCTGGATTCACACCAGATTCCCTCTTCAGCCATCTATACATCCAAATGGCACCAGCTTGCGGGAGATAGTATTAACCTATGAATCATTTGTCTAGTCTAAGATAGCTATAAGCTATAGTTTTCATGCTCGATTTACATTGAATGGCTCTCAACACTGGACAAGCGCCTGTGATTGAATAAAATCTGCGCTCTTGATTTAAAAGCACGACAGCAAAAAGGCATAACAATGGCGAATTTAGATGTAAACCCGCAACGCTACCAAGAACAACTAGCAGAAAAGACAGAGCGTCTTACTGAAATGTTCTCACAATACGATGTGCCTGAGTTGGAAGTGTATGAATCTCCAGAACAACACTACCGCATGCGTGCTGAATTTCGCGTGTGGCATGAAGGTGACGATATGTATTACGTCATGTTCAATCAAGAGACCAAAGAAAAATACCGTGTAGACCAGTTCCCAGCGGCTAGCCGTCTTATCAACGACTTGATGCCTCTATTAACAGATGCAATGAAAGAGAACCACTCTCTACGCCACAAGCTATTCCAAGTAGATTTTCTTTCTACGTTGAGCGGTGAGATTTTGGTATCACTGCTTTACCACCGTCAATTGGGTGAGCAATGGATTCAAGATGCTAAAGCACTTAAGCAGCAATTGAATGATGAAGGCTTTAACCTAAACCTGATTGGCCGTGCGCGTAAGATGAAAATCGTCCTTGACCGTGACTACGTCATTGAAAAGCTAGACGTGAATGGTGACAGCTACATCTACCAACAAGTAGAGAACAGCTTTACTCAACCAAACGGTAAAGTAGCAGAGAAAATGCTTGAGTGGGCTGTCGACTGTACTCAAGACAGCAAAGGTGACTTGCTAGAACTTTACTGTGGTAACGGTAACTTCTCATTAGCACTAGCACAAAACTTTGAGCGTGTACTAGCAACTGAGTTAGCGAAGCCATCTGTAGAATCGGCTCAATACAACATTGCGGCGAACAAGATTGATAATGTTCAGATTATCCGTATGTCTGCGGAAGACTTTACCGTAGCAATGGAAGGTAAGCGTGAATTCCGCCGCCTACTACAAGCAAACATCGATCTAAAGAGTTACAACTGCAACACTATCTTTGTTGATCCACCGCGTTCAGGTATGGATGTTGATACTTGTAAGATGGTTCAAGGCTACGAGCGCATCATGTACATCTCTTGTAACCCTGAGACATTGAAAGAGAACCTAGACATTCTAAGCGAAACACACGACATCACTCGTTTTGCTCTATTTGACCAGTTCCCTTACACGCATCACATGGAAGCCGGTGTATTCCTAGAGCGTAAAGCGTAAGTCTCGCTTTCTAGGTCTGAGCCAAACATCAGATACAAAAAAACGAGCCCATTGGCTCGTTTTTTTATTTATACGTTGGTTTAAGCGGTTTTACCGATAAAGCCTAGCTTCTTACCTACCCAAGCGAGTAGCAGCATCGCGACAATAATCGCAAAGAAGTTTGAACCTGCATCAGGGTGTTGTGCTTTCACAAAAGCCGAGTGGCCAAATGCACCTACAAAGAAACAAGCTAAACCCACTAATGGAATATCTTCAGATACTGGATTCGTTAGGTATTCTTGGTAAAGCGCTTGTACAGCCAAAACTAAAGCAATCAGCGGGAAAATAGAGAAGCCCACTTCGCTCATTGTTACCCAAGATAACAGTGCATCACCACACACACCTGCAACAACAGCAAGTACGAGTGTCTTTCTTTCAGAACCACGGTTTACAGTATTATTTTCATTCGACATTATTCAATCCCGCCTTTTAATCGGTTACGTTCACGTTCTTTACGATACCAAAAAGCCCCTTTGGCCATCATTCGCAATTGCATGATCAAGCGATCAGCCAATTCATCTCGCTGACGTCGATCTAAATCTAATGCTTCTGCCCCTGAGTTGAAGACCAAAATGACAGAGGCTTCAGCTTGAGTAAAAGCTTCATCTCGTGTCATGCCAGTCGTTATTAAATATTCGGTTAACTCAGCAGAGAAGTGCTGTATCTCACGAGCTACCGCAGCACGAAACTCAAATGAAGTTCCTGAGCGCTCTCGTAATAACAGTCTGAATACGTTTGGACTGCTTTCAATGAATTCCATAAAGGTTTCAACCGATGTGCGAATCACACTGCCTTCTTTTACTATGCGTTGCCTAGCTTGTCGCATTAACTGGCGCAATAGTAAGCCACCTTCATCAACCATGGTTAAGCCAAGCTCATCCATGTCTTTGAAGTGACGATAAAAGGAAGTCGGTGCTATTCCAGCCTCACGAGCGACTTCTCTCAAGCTTAGATTGGAAAAACTACGATCAGCACTGAGTTGGCTAAATGCCGCATCGATTAAGCTACGACGAGTTTTTTCTTTTTGCTGTGCGCGAATGCCCATTGGTTTCATACTTTATCAACATCTTCTTTTACAGCCTAAACAGGCATGTCTAATACTCTCTTCAATATAACGCGAATCACTTATTTATATAAGGCACTCTGGTTATATAAGACACTCAACATACCTCTTTGTTCACGTACCGAAGTAAATACGTTCGAAGAAAAAATTTCAATCTCCACACTGTCATTTGGAGACATACGACATACCAAATATTATTTTTTCGATAACACTGCGTGATCCCACCGACTCTCTGATGCCCTTTTCATGTACCCAAGAACAGAATCAGTTAAAATCTCGCTAAAGCAATGTTAATCAAATATAACAAGGAAGATATCTATGCCACACTCCAACCACTTTGATGTAATCGTAATTGGTAGTGGCCCCGGAGGCGAAGGGGCAGCGATGGGATTAACCAAAGCCGGGTTGAACGTTGCAATCATTGAGAAAGAGAGCAGCGTTGGTGGTGGTTGTACTCACTGGGGAACCATTCCTTCAAAAGCACTGCGTCATGCCGTGAGTCGTATTATTGAATTCAACAGCAACCCGCTGTTTTGTCAGAACAACAAAAGCATTCACTCAACCTTCTCCAACATACTGGGTCATGCTAAATCAGTCATCGATAAGCAAACTCGACTGCGCCAAGGTTTCTACGATCGCAACCAATGTACACTGGTATTTGGTACCGCTCGTTTTATTGATACCAACACTATTTCTGTTTTACAAAGCGATGGTACTGAAGAGCATTACAGTGCAGACAAGTTTGTTATCGCGACAGGCTCTCGCCCTTACCAGCCAGACAACGTCGACTTCCTACACGAACGTATCTACGACAGCGATTCTATTCTTTCTCTTAAACACGACCCTCAGCACATCATCATTTATGGTGCTGGCGTTATCGGTTGTGAGTACGCGTCGATCTTCCGTGGTTTAGGCGTGAAAACCGATCTCATCAATACTCGAGACCGCTTACTGTCATTCCTAGACAATGAAACCTCAGATGCGCTTTCTTACCACTTCTGGAACAGTGGCGTCGTAATTCGTAACGATGAAACCTTTGAGAAAATTGAAGGCACTGATGACGGTGTCATCATTCACCTAGAGTCAGGTAAGAAAATGCGTGCTGATTGCCTACTGTATGCCAATGGCCGAACAGGTAACACAGACAAGCTGAATCTTGGTGCTGTAGGGCTAGAATCGGATTCACGTGGTCAAGTGTCGGTTAACAGCAATTACCAAACCAGTATCAGCCACGTTTATGCCGTGGGTGATGTGATTGGCTACCCTAGCTTGGCAAGTGCTGCCTATGACCAAGGTCGTTTCGTGGCTCAAGCAATAGTGAAAGGCGAAGCGGAAGGCCATCTGATTGAAGACATTCCAACGGGCATCTACACAATTCCGGAGATCAGCTCTGTGGGTAAAACAGAGCAAGAGCTTACTGCTGCGAAGGTTCCTTACGAAGTTGGACGCTCTTCATTCAAACACCTCGCTCGTGCACAAATCGCGGGTAAAGATATTGGTAGTTTGAAAATCCTATTCCACCGTGAAACCAAAGAGATTTTAGGTATCCACGTGTTTGGAGAGCGTGCTGCTGAGATCATCCACATCGGTCAGGCAATCATGGAACAGAAAGGCGAAGCAAATACCATCGAGTACTTTGTGAATACGACCTTCAACTATCCAACAATGGCTGAAGCTTATCGCGTCGCAGCGCTTAACGGACTTAACCGTTTATTCTAAACAAAGAACCAACAGGACTATTTGACCACCTGTAGGCCAAATACATAAACAGCAAGCCATGAGCTTGCTGTTTTTATTTAAGCCACTGAATTATATAGCTATGATAGTATTTAGATCATGATGTCCTAAGTACCCTGTTACCTGCACAGCTTCTCTTTTCCGCTCACTGAACTAATCTACCTAAGCTATCTAAGTAAGCTAAGCGAGAAACTCTCCTTTCTTCCATTGAGAAACAAATAAAACACCAAGACCAATCCCACGCATCGCCATAAAGCTCAACATTGCTAGCCACAACGCATGGTTTTCTAAACCTGATGCTAAGTAGAAAATTGCAAAGAAACTGCAGGTGGCCACAAACATACTGTTACGCATATCTTTGCCTTTGGTCGCACCCACGAAGATACCGTCCAGCAAGAAGCACCACATAGAAACGAGTGGCATCGCAATCAACCACGGTAAATAAACTTCAGCTTGAGTCTTAACTTCTGGGATTGTGGTGATCATATTAATCAAACTAGACCCAGCAATCGCGAACACTATGGTCAGTACCAAACAAATATTGAAACTCCAAAAGAAAGTACCTATCAACGACTGATTGAGCTCAACTTTATCTTTCGCACCGATCGCTTTACCGACCATGGCTTCCATTGCGTAGGCAAAACCATCCATCCCATAAGAGATGATCATCAAGAAACTCATCAGTACCGCATTGGCTGCCACCACATCATCACCAAAGCTTGCGCCCTGGAAAGTCATAAAAGTAAAAGTGGCCTGCAGACATAAGGAACGCAGAAAGATATCGCGATTCAATTTCACAAAACGGCTCAAGCCTTGGCTGGTTTTCTTAAGCAGATCCCAAGGTGATGGCAGTTGCCTCTTCATCCAGATTCGATACACACAAATTAAGCCAAACGTTAGACCCGCATAATCCGCAATCACCGATGCCAACGCAGCGCCTTCAACTTGCCAACCGAAGCCAATCACAAATACGATATCTAAAACAATGTTGGTGATATTAGTAATGATCACCATCCACATAGGTGCTTTGGCATTTTGGGTTCCGAGTAACCAACCTAACAGCACAAAGTTAGTCAACGCAGCAGGCGCACTCCATGCTCGGATGGAGAAATATTGCTGACCATAGTGTTTCACTTGGTCACTGGCACTGCTCAGAGAGAAAACCGCATCCGCAACGAAGCTGTGCAATAGCAAAAAGACACCAGCAAACCCTAAGGCCATGGTCACGCCTTGCACAAAGACTAAGCCAAGTTGCTTGCCATCGTTCGCCCCGTAAGATTGCGCGGCCAGCCCGGTCGTCGACATTCGTAGGAAACCAAGTAACCAAAAAGTCACGCTGATCATAGTGCCACCCAAGGCCACACCACCTAAATACCAAGAATGCTCTAAGTGACCGATAACCGCAGCGTCGACTAAACCCAGTAGAGGAACCGTAATATTGGAAAGAACCATCGGGATCGCGAGCAAAAGCACTTTTTTGTGCATCGCTTGATTGAATAGAATTTGAAAAATAGTTTGGGGATTAAATAGCTTCACGATCACCTCTTTGATTAGAGGCGATAGTTTAACCTAGTGAGTGTGCTTTCACTATGTTGTGTACTTTATGTCTTGGTTAGCTTTTCCCAAGCTATCTGTTGATAGAAGAAGCTAGCATTACCATTTAACCAGTACTAATTGAGGAGTTAAACGCTTTTTAAACTGAGAAATCTTACACAACAATCGCTGCCACAACTTCCAACGATTACATTGCTGTTCTAAAGGTGAAAACGATTTAACCCATTGCGCCCACGGCAACCAGTTAAGGACGCTGTCTATTGGTGAAGACAACCCGTGAGCATACTCACCAGATCCTAGCTTCTGCCCCAACGTACTTGAACTTTTATCTCCGGCCAATACTAAGCAGGCGTGGGCGTGAGTAAAATAACGACTGAGAGATTGAATAAAATGTGCCGTCTGCTGTTCATTGCAATCAAGCAGAGCGTGTTCACACACCACCATTACTGAGGCCTGCTCTGGGATGTTCAGTTCATCGAGCCACGTCAGATCATCAACCGAGCCACATTCCAAACGATAGCGTTCATTTTTGTGGAACAAGCGTTGGCGCCAAACTAAGTTCTCTGTGACATCCAATTCAACCCAATGACAACGACCATTATCTAAACGATAGAAACGCGTATCAAGCCCGGCTCCAACATTAATGATCCAAGCATCTGGGTTATGAGATAAAAACTGCTGTACCTGAGAATCGCAAAGCTGAGTCAATGTTGCGTAGAGAAGCTGTTGTTGGTCGAGTTCACCAGTAAGACATTCAGGCGCTAGCTGGCAACGCTTACAGGCTTGAGCTGCAATAGGATCATAAACTAGGCCATCATCGGCAAGACTTTCGCGGCTGCGAAACCAAAGATGTTGGACGAGGTTGGTCGGAACTTGGAATTCTTGATGTGCAGACCTTTGATCAGAAGAAGTCTTTTGATCAGAGGAGCGCAGCTTACGAACAAGCGGCTTCATTTGAGGTTTGGTTGGGTTTGGCATCATCATCTTCCTTGTATCTCGACAAAGAAGATGATAATGAATATCAATTACAATAACAAGTTATTGAGAATAAATATCAATAAGCTGCTTGTAATGACTACATCCAGTCCGTGTTACGAATAATACCAACCGCAAGCCCTTCAATAGACAAGTGTTGGGATTCTAGGTCCACGTGAATTGGAGAAAACTCTTCATTTTCAGCATGCAACAGAACGGTAGAACCTTTGCGTTCTAGGCGTTTTACCGTTACATCATCATCGACACGAGCAACGACAACTTGTCCATCACGCACGTCTTGTGTTTTATGCACGGCCAGTAAATCGCCATCCATAATACCGATGTCTTTCATACTTTCGCCATTTACGCGAAGTAAGAAGTCAGCTTGTGGCTTAAACATACCTGGGTCAACTTGGTAATGCATTTCTACATGCTCTTGAGCCAAAATAGGCTCGCCAGCGGCAACCTGACCGATTAATGGTAAACCTTGCTCTTCGTTCGCTGCATCTTCAAGCAAAATACGAATACCGCGAGACGCACCCGGGATAATCTCAATCGCTTCTTTACGAGCAAGAGCTTTCAAATGTTCTTCTGCAGCATTAGCAGAACGGAAGCCTAGTTCGCGTGCAATTTCTGCGCGTGTCGGTGGCATACCGAAATCGTCAATCTTACTTTTGATAAGATCGAAAACTTGTTGTTGGCGGGGCGTTAACGGCTTCATGATTCACCTGTCTTTTTATACAGTTGACTGTGAGTATATCCAGTAACCGAACAAAAGCAAAGCAATTGGTTGTTTTTAGTTCATTTTTCAAAAATCACAAAAATAAAATGTCTAGCCAAACATAACCCGCTAAGCCTAAACAGACAAAAACCGCAGCAGAACCGGCATCTTTAGCCATGCCCGCGAGTTCATGATGTTCACTGCCAATCCGATCTACGACCGCTTCAATCGCTGTATTAATCAACTCGACCACGACCACTAATACAACGGCAGCAATCATTAAGATGCGCTCTACCTGGCTCACATCTAAGTAGAACGCCAGTGGGATTAACACCGCTGCCATAAATACTTCTTGGCGAAAAGCCGCCTCGTTTTTAAATGAGCTAGTGATGCCTTGCCATGAAAAGCCCGCTGCTTTCACTATGCGTTTGAATCCGGTGTTTGATTTTTTGCTCATTTTTAACCCTATACTCAATCAGTCGATGAATGATTTTAAACAAACTTAACGGCAATATGACTATTTCCATTAAAAGGTTAGACCAGTTTCTGGTATTCTTGCATCGATTAAATTTACGCCTAGGCTTATCCCTATTTCACTCACAGGATTTATCCTTTCATCATAGAAATAGAGATACGCTTAAGCACATTGAAATAACTATTGAGGCAGTGAACCTATATGTCTTCTGGACAATCTTTTTCACGTTCATTAATGAAGCTACCTTTATCCGTTTTGGTAAAGGGCACATCAATACCTTCGAATCCGGTTGAGGATTTGAACATTGATTTAGGCAAACCGATTGTATACGCCTTACCATTTCGCTCAAGTGTCGACCTGCTTACGCTGCAAAAGCACGCGCTGGAATTGGGCTTACCCGATCCTTTTAGCAAGCTTGAAATAAACGGCAAATCACTGCAACGCTTCGTGTTCATATCTTCACGCAAAACATTGCTGCAAGATGATGACTATGTTCCAAGCTCTTCAATTGAAGTTTTCTCTGAGCTGCTTTCACTGCATGCTGAAGACTCAGAGCTTGATGTTCAAGTTATCCCAGCAACCGTCTTGTGGGGACGTAAACCAGGTAAAGAGAATAACCAGAAACCTTACCTACAAGCAATGAACGGCTTAGAAAAGTCAAAAGCCGTATTACTGGCTGGTCGTGACTGTTTGGTTCGCTTTAGCCCGGTTGTCTCTCTACGCTACATGGCCAACTCACACGGCACCGATAGCACTATCGCGCACAAGCTTGCTCGCGTGGCACGCATTCACTTCTCTCGTCAAAAGCTTGCAGCATCAGGTCCTAACCTGCCAAGCCGCCAAGCACTGTTCGACCGCCTGTTAAAATCAGAAGCAATCAAGAAGGCGATAGAAGACGAAGCTGAAGCAAAAAATATTTCCATAGAGAAAGCGAGCAAAGAAGCTCAGGACATCATGGATGAGATCGCAGCTAACTTCTCTTACTCGTTAATTAAACGTGGTGAGAAAATTCTTGGTTGGTTGTGGAATAAGTTGTACCAAGGTCTGCATATTAGCAACGCTTCAACGGTTCGTAAGCTAGCTCAAGACGGCCACGAAATTGTTTACGTGCCTTGTCACCGCAGCCACATGGATTACTTACTGCTTTCTTATGTTCTTTATCATGAAGGCATGGTGCCTCCGCACATCGCTGCGGGTATCAACCTCAACTTCTTCCCTGCCGGTCCTATTTTCCGTCACGGTGGTGCGTTCTTTATTCGTCGTAGCTTCAAAGGCAACAAACTGTACTCTACGATTTTCCGTGAATACCTAGCCGAACTGTTCGCTAAAGGTTACTCAGTTGAGTACTTCAGTGAAGGTGGTCGCTCTCGTACGGGTCGTCTACTGCAAGCGAAAACGGGCATGCTAGCGATGACCATTCAAGCAATGCTGCGTGGTATGAACCGTCCTGTAACTTTGGTTCCTGTGTACATCGGTTATGAACACGTAATGGAAGTAGCTACTTATGCCAAAGAGCTGCGTGGTAAGCGCAAAGAGAAAGAGAATGCGAGCCTTGTGATTCGAACTCTGCGTAAGCTGCGCAACTTTGGTAAAGGTTATGTGAACTTCGGTGAGCCGATCCAACTTAACCAATACCTGAACGAGCACGCACCGGAGTGGACTAAAGACATCGATCCAATGGGCACCAGCAAACCACAATGGATGAACCCTGTGGTTAACGATCTGGCGACTAAGATGATGACGCACATTAACGATGCAGCAGCAACCAATGCACTGACACTCTGTGCGACCGCGCTACTTGCATCTCGACAGCGCGCATTGTCTCGTGATTCTCTGGTTTCTCAAATCAACTGCTACCTATCTCTGCTTAAGAACGTTCCTTACTCGGATACATTCACAGTGCCTAAAGACAGCGCTGAAGATCTGGTAAAACACGCAGAGTCATTGAACAAGTTCTTGATTGAATCAGACACGATGGGCGACATCATTTCACTTGATCGTCACCAATCCATTCTGATGACTTACTACCGTAATAACATCATCCACTTGTTTGCGCTGCCATCATTGATTGCTCAGATGACAATTCGCCAACGTGGGATCTCAATCGCGAATATTCAGAAGAATGTCGCTGCGATCTACCCGTTCTTGAAGAAAGAGCTGTTCTTAAGCTATGACGAAGATCAGCTTGAAGATGTGGTTGCGAACATCATTAATGAACTAGTCAGCCAAGGCATGATTGTCGTTTCTGACGGTGAAGTAACGATCAACCAATCAAATAGCCAAGCACTGATGCTGTTAGGTCGTACGATTTCAGAGACTTTACAACGTTACTCAATTGCGCTGAATCTATTGGCAGAGAACCCTGATCTTGATAAATCTGATCTTGAGCAAAAGAGCCAAGACATCGCGCAACGACTGGGGCGTTTGCATGGTATCAATGCTCCAGAGTTCTTCGACAAAGGTGTATTCGCATCGATGTTTGCGACACTGAAACAGCAGCAATATCTTGATAACGATGGTAACTGTGATTTAGAAAAGACTCAGCAGTTCGCTAAGCTTCTTTACTCGATGCTTTACCCAGAAGTCCGTCTGACTATTCAAGAGAGTATTCACCAAGCAGAGTAATCTCTTAGTATACAGTGAACCTCTGTTCAAGGCTTGATTGAACACGATCGAAAAAGGCACCCATTGGGTGCCTTTTTATTGGGAGCGGATTCAATGACCAAACTTACCAGAAGGTAATGAATAAGCCTGCTGTCACTGCCATCCCAACGTAGTTGTTGTTTAGGAAAGCTTGGAAACATAAGTCTCGGTCACGATGACGCATCAAATGTTGTTGATACACAAACAAGCTACCTGCCACCAACAATGCCCAATAGAAGGTATCACCCAACTGGTAATGCATGCCTAGCGCAATCAGCATCGCCAGTGTCACTAATTGTAAGAAGCCAACGATAAGCTTGTCGAAGCGGCCAAATAAAATAGCGGTCGATTTGATACCAATTTTAAGGTCGTCATCTCGATCCACCATCGCATATTGCGTGTCGTAGGCTATCGTCCAAAGCGCATTAATCACGAAAATAAACCACACTACATTTGGCAGTTCATTGGTTTGAGCAGCCCACGCCATTGGAATCGCCCAACTAAAAGCTAACCCAAGAAACAGTTGTGGAAGATGTGTAAAACGCTTCATGAAAGGATAGATAAAGGCTAAGCCAACACCGATAACAGAAAGCTTAATCGTCAGCAGGTTCATGGTTAACACCAATAAGAATGAAACCACCGCCAATACTAAGAAGAGCAATATCGCTTCTTTACTGGAAACTAAACCAGAAGGTAATGGGCGCTGCTTGGTGCGTTTTACATGACCATCGACTTTGCGATCGGCAAAGTCATTGATCACACAGCCCGCCGAACGCATCAACACGACGCCAAGTACGAAAACAACCAAGACATCAAAATCTGGCATGCCTTGCGCAGCAATAATCAGAGACCATAAGGTCGGCCAAAGGAGTAATAAGGTACCAATTGGGCGATTCATTCGCGTTAACTGCCAATACGCTTTCGCTTTGGTGGCCAGCATTTACACATTCTCCTTAGAGTAAATTGGGGCTGTGGGTAAAAACAACTCTGCCACAAGCATTGGCTTATGGTTCATCCATAATCGAGAGCGGCGTGCGAGCAATCGCTCATCGCCTGCAATAACCCAACCAACTTGCAGCGCATCTCGCTTCACGTTCTCAGCGCTGAAAACCGTTAAACCAAGCGGGACATTACCTTGTTGAGAAAGGTCAGAATGCTGATCGTCTAACGTGACTCTGGGAATTAAGGTACGACCTAGCACCCACGGGGTATCATCACCCTTTAAAATTACTTTACGCAGCAAGCAATCAAACGATGATAAAAGATGTTCCTCGTCAGGTTGGAGCATTGAGCGCTCGACAACTTGGTTATGAAGCAACTCAACAGATAAATGCTGACAGCACTCCCCTAACTTTCGGGAAAGAGAACCTTGCTCCATCAGCCACTCTTTGGTGGTTTCATTAGGAAAATCAAATGTTTCTGTACTTTGCCAATCTACATTCATTAACGAATTAAGATACAGCGATATTGGCTGATTCATACTAGTATTCAATAGGTGACTTTACACGTACAATAAAGCTTCAACTTTCGAACAAAATTAAAGCGTTCTTCGAATTGTAAACGTATTTAGATTTAGACCGCTTATTGTAACAAGACAAACGCGTTTCGAATATCGCGAATAAACTAAAGAAAAGTCACAAATATGCACAAACGTTATGTAGCCCAAATATTTCTTGCGATTACCCTACTCTTTTCAGCATCAAGTTTTGCAGAAGAAGAGTCTGGGCCTAAACTCGCCTACTTCACACTAGAGCCCGACCTCACAACCAATTTTTACACTAAAGGTAAAAATCTTGGCTATATTCAGGTACGCCTCGACATCATGGTAGCAAACAGTGATGACCTTGCGGCCATTGAGTATCACCAACCTTTGATTCGTGATGCGGTGATTGAATTACTTGGCAAGCAGAACGAAGAAACCATTAAATCGTTGTCTGGTCGTGAAGATTTAAGAAAAAGTCTAGTTGAGCACCTCAACAAGATTCTGCTTCCAGAAACAGGCAAAACCATCATTGCTGACTTACTGTTTACTAAATACCTCTACCAGTAACAGTCATTACCCATAGATTCCCAATAAAAAAGCGGCCAGTGGCCGCTTTTTGTTTTTATCGTTTCTCTACCAGTGAGAGAGCATCATTTAGCTTGTTGCTGAGTTCGGCGCTTTCATCGCATCAATCAAACCAATTATCACACCAGCTACTAAGCCAGCGAGATGCGCAGTATTGGCGATGGCCATGAACGGCTGCATATAACCCAAGACTAACCACACCAACATAAAGCCGACGATTTGTCTTGGGATGCCTAAGCCAAGCTGAGGTGCTTTTGCACCTACCACCCACAAGTAACCGACCAACGCATACACCACGCCAGAAAGACCACCAAAGTTCGCTCCCTCAACCCAGTATTGCCCAGCACCAGAAAGTGCAGAAGAGACAGCAAAGATCTGAAGCAACTTGAGGCCGCCTAACTTTTTCTCGATATCTCCGCCCAGTTGCCACCACCACAAGATATTGAATGCGATGTGCATAACAGAGAAATGCAAAACAGCGTGACTTAACCAGCGCCAAAGCTGCCATTGTTGTCCATCAACCGCAGGAAAATGTAAGGCGTTAAAGATTGCCTGACCAAAACCTATCTGCTGCAGAGCAAAAATCACCACACACACCAGCATGATACTCAGTGTCACAGGGCCAGCTTTGGCTTTTATCATGCCCATGAAGCTTGGTGTGTGGTAATGAAAGTTACTCTTTCTGGTCTCTGCCATGTCCCAAGACGCCGCTTGATAGCGCTTATGATTAGGTTCCGACAAGAAGCGATTGAGCTCAGCTTCGGTTTCAACCTGAAATTGGCTATCAAGAAGCCAAAGAGCAAAACGCCCTTCCCCCTCAGGAGACATCTGAATAGGGATCTGACGAGACGCCATATAATCAATAAATGCTTGAGCAAGACGTGGGTTGTCTAACACCATCAATCTAATCATTGTTACTTCCTATTCATGCTATGAGAGATGCTTGAAGCGAAAAGGTAATTAACCAGCAATCACAGGAAGTTCAGCACGGTGCCAAGCTTCGAAACCGCCATCTACACTATATACCTCTTCGAAACCTTGGTTCACTAAATATTGTGCTGCGCCTTGGCTACTGATGCCGTGATAGCACATCACCAAAATAGGCTGTTCAAACTCAACTTCATCCATGAACGACACCATCGTATCGTTCGTTAGGTGATAAGCGGTTTTAGAGTGAGCGACCGCAAAAGACTGCGGATCGCGGATATCGACAAGTCGAGCTTCACCTTGCTCTATAAGGGCTTGAGCACCTTTAACATCGATATGTTTAAACTGGTCCATGACTTTCTCTTTTATGCTGATTTACTTTGCTGCCATTGTAACCTATCCCAAGGCTAACAATCACATCCACTTAATAAGGTTATCCACCAGCGATCACTTTTACACCAATTGTGGATAAATCTGTGAATTGCGTGAATAAAGTGGTTTTTGGAAAATGGATCCACAACATATAGTAATGATCCTGATCTAGCTGTGGGTTACTTAAAACATATCCCCACACCAAAAACCCTTCCAAAGCCTTACTACACCCTGCTTTTAGACAGCTGACGAATAAACTTATCACAGAGTTATCCACAAAGTCACAATGCAAATATCGATCGCAAAAGTTGAGAATTCGATCCAAAACAAAAAGGCCGAGATCTCTCGATCTCGGCCTTTTCAAATTCTAATTTTTTATGGTGCTGTTAGTTTAGTGCTTAGAAGTCGCCAACGGCTTGTTTCAACTTCTTCATGGCATTCTTCTCTAACTGACGTACACGCTCAGCAGAGATGCTGTAGGTATCCGCTAAGTCTTGCAGGGTCGACTTGTTATCATCCAACCAACGTGAGCGCACAATGTGCTGACTGCGTTCGTCTAAGCTCTTCAGTGCGAGTCCTAGACGATTATTGGTATGAGATTCCCAGTTAGCCGCTTCAACCGTTTCTGCAACGTCTGACGCTTTGTCTTCTAAGTAGTAAACCGGAGCCGTGTAAGCAGAACCGCCTTCGTCGTCATCCATCGGAGCTTCAAAGGTTGCATCTTGTGCCGCTAAGCGAGATTCCATTTCACGAACTTCTGAAGGCTCTACGCCCAGTTCACGAGCAACAGTCTCAACTTCACCGTTATTGAACCAGCCTAGACGCTTCTTAGATTTACGCAGGTTAAAGAACAGTTTGCGCTGTGCTTTGGTTGTCGCAATCTTAACGATACGCCAGTTACGCAATACATATTCGTGAATCTCAGCTTTGATCCAGTGAACAGCAAAAGAAACCAGTCGAACACCCACTTCAGGGTTGAAGCGCTTCACCGCCTTCATTAGGCCGATGTTACCTTCTTGGACGAGATCAGCCATTGGCAGCCCGTAGCCAGAGTAGCCTCTTGCAACGTGCACCACGAATCTTAGGTGTGAAAGGATCAAACCTTTCGCAGCATCGATCTCACCTTTGTAATGTAATCGCTCTGCAAGTCCACGTTCCTCTTCAGGCGTCAGCATTGGGTAGCTGTTCGCTGATCGGATATAGCTATCTAAACTATCTTGTGTGACTAAAGCCATTTGATACGATTGGTTTGCCATTCGGTTCCTCATCAATCTCTGATCTGGAGTAATATATCTATTAAAACCCGACAATCTTGAACCTAAAATGAACAGGATTCAAGAAGGGGGAAGTAATTATGCATAATCAATTCGTCTATACAAGGTAAAAACTGATTAAAAAGTGCCTATTTATCGTCTAAATATGACTCTATTCAACTAAACAGGTTCAATTTCTTTTAGGTGGCGCTGTGCGGAAAGCTTCGCAGCCACACTGCCTAATAGGGTTCCAACGATCAAAAGCAGTAACGATTCATCCCAACTTAAGCCAATCAGTCTAAAGTGACTATCGTAAAGCTGAGCTAAATCATCAACCGCACTGTTAAGTAAAACAGTAATCAATGCCGTCATTACCCAAGCGCAAATCGCGCCCAACACGCCAAACCACATTCCAGAATATAGGTATGGGCGTAAGATGAAGCTATCGGTGGCACCAATCAGCTTCATGGTTTGAATCTCTTCTTTATGCGCCAACACATTAAATCGTAATGTATTGCCAATAATCAAAAACACAGCACCCAGCATAAGCACGGTTAATGTAATCACGATGACAGCCGCCAGTGCTTTGATCGCATCCAGCCTTGCAAGCCAATCTTCGTCTAAACGAACATCGGTCACGAGCTCTTGTTTCTTAACCTTGCTCGCCAATTCTTTGATTTGCGTGTCGTTGTGTACACTTGGCGTAATCACCAACACACCAGGCAACGAGTAATCATCTAAAATCGTCAGTGCGTCATCAAAACCAGAATACTTGCTCAAATCAGCAAGGCCTTGCTGTGGTGAAATGTATTCAACCAACTCAACTTGATCCCAGCCTTCTATTTCATCTTTCAGTACTATCACTCGAGGCTCAGGAATTCCATCCTCTACATAAGCACTGATTTGTGATGGGCTGGTGACGTCTTTCGCCACTTCTCCAACGTTTTTACCAAGTAGGTACAAACAGGCAGGCATCGCCAAGGCCATTGAGATAACAGCCAACGTCAGTAGATTACCGATTGGGCGTTGCCACATTTGCGAGAAAGACGACTTGGCTTGTTTCCAGTGAACAACAAAAAAGCCGTCACTGGCAGCGCGGCTCGCGGCTCGGTTGGATTGAGGTTTCTTGATGCGCTTATTAGCGGCCATAATCTTCAACCTCACTCAAAAAGCCTTGGTTTAATTCAAGATGACGGTATTGGGGGCGAGTGTTCACTAACCCGATATCGTGCGTCGCTAGGATGATCGTTACACCCGCGCGGTTAAACTCTTCAAACAAGCGCAGGACACGGTTCGACAATTCAGGATCTAGGTTACCGGTCGGCTCATCCGCTAAAAGCAGAGTTGGACGGTTAACCACAGCGCGAGCGATACCCACGCGTTGCTGTTCACCACCAGAAAGCTGGCTTGGCAAACAACGGGCTTTGTCTAGTAAGCCGGTTTTATCCAACGCAGCACTGACTCGGCGCTTTATTTCATTTTCAGAAATAGATTCAATACGCATAGGCAGTGCGACGTTATCAAAGATAGAGCGATCCATCAGCAGACGATGGTCTTGAAAGACAATCCCAATATTACGGCGTAAAAAGGGAATGTCTTTGGCTGGTATACGAGTGATATCGTGGTCGTTAAACCAAACGCGGCCATCCGTTGGGCGCTCAATGGCGCAAATCAACTTCAGCAAGGTACTTTTACCAGCACCGGAGTGCCCGCCTAAAAATGCCATCTCTCCACGTTTGAGATGAAAGTCCACTTTTTGGAGCGCCTGGCGTCCGCCTCGGTAGGCTTTACTCACTTGCTGAAATTTGATCACCGAAAATTCCTCTTACGATCACTCATATCAAACTTAAAACGGTAGCAGGTTAAGGATAAACCACTTTGCTACACGAGTTACTCTTCACGACTAAATAGTGCTTCAATAAAGTCTTTCGACTCAAATGGACGTAGGTCATCAATGCCTTCACCCACACCAATGTAACGAATTGGAATCTGGAACTGGTCAGCAATTGAGAAAATAACACCACCTTTCGCCGTACCATCTAGTTTAGTTAGCGTAATACCCGTTACCGGCGCTACTTCACTGAACAGTTTCGCTTGGCTAATCGCATTCTGACCAGTGCCTGCATCTAACGTAAGCATGATTTCGTGCGGTGCAGAGTCATCAATCTTCTTCATTACACGAACAATCTTGCGTAGCTCTTCCATCAAGTTGCTCTTGTTCTGCAAACGACCGGCAGTATCAGCAATCACGACATCAACACCACGCGCTTTAGCGGCTTCGATAGCATCGTAGATAACAGAAGCACTGTCTGCGCCAGTATGTTGAGCAATCACAGGAACGTCATTACGTTGTCCCCAAACTTGAAGTTGCTCTACAGCTGCTGCACGGAAGGTATCACCTGCTGCCAGCATCACTTTTTTGCCTTCGCCTTGGAATTGCTTCGCCAGCTTACCGATAGTGGTCGTCTTACCCACACCGTTCACACCAACCATCAAAATAACGTAAGGCGTTTTCGTTGTATCAACCACAAGAGGCTGTTCAACTTGGCTTAGGATTTCTGCCATCTCTTCTTTGAGCAGACCATATAGAGCTTCACCATCTTTTAGGTCATTGCGAGATGCTTTTTCTGTCAGGTTTTCAATGATCTTAACGGTAGTATTCATACCCACGTCAGCGATCAGAAGTTGCTCTTCTAGTTCTTCAAACAGATCTTCATCGATTTGTTTACCCTTGAACAAGCCAAAGAAGCCAGCACCGATATTCGCTTTAGTGCGACTTAGGCTGCGCTTAAGACGCGCAAAAAAGCTTTCTGTTGGCTTTTCTTGAACTTCTTCAATCTTAGCTTGAGGAACAACAACCTCTTCCTGTTCTGCTTCTGCTTCTGCTTCTGCTTCTGCTTCTGCTAGGACAGGCTGATGCTCTTCTTGAGTCTCTTCAAGCGCTTGATCTGATTCAGCAAGCTCAGATTCAACTGACTGAATTTCAGTTGGCTTAGCTACTTCAGCTTCAGCCTCGACTTGTGATTCAACTTCAGTTTGCTCTTCAACGTTTTCTACGTCCGCTTCATTCTGAGTTTTTGGGCTTTGTTCTTCTTCACCAAAACCAAGCCACGATAATAATCCGCGCTTCTTTTTTTCCGTCATCAGAGGAGTTTCCTAGATCTACTAATTAACTGCATTGACTTAATGCACGTCGACTCTTTGCTATTGTTATACAATACAAGCTTGTACAAACGAATAGTAAAGAAAAATGACAAAGCAGTGATAAGTTTGCTTTTAGCTTGATACACTTTGTCATTGCAAATTTATTTAATACCCGAACCCAACTAAATTGGGCTCGGTATAGTATCACTTTATTAGCGGTCAAAAAATCTATGGTAAGACGTCGCCAGCAAAACACATCACAAAAAAAGCCATCCGGAGGCTTTGTTCGAATTATTAGTGGCTCATGGAGAGGTAGAAAACTGCCTGTTCATGATTTAGAAGGCTTACGCCCGACCATTGATCGAGTAAAAGAGACTCTTTTTAACTGGGTAGCACAAGATATCCCACACTCGACCTGCTTGGATGTATTTGCTGGTTCTGGTGGTCTAGGTTTTGAAGCGGCTTCTCGCCAAGCAAAATTAGTGACGCTACTAGAAATGAATCAGAAGGCCGCTAAACAGCTTGCTGATAATGCAAAAGAGCTCAAAGCAGACAACATCAACGTGGTAAACACCGATGCGATCTCTTTCCTCAAAAAGCCGGGTACTCCTTACGATATGGTCTTTCTTGATCCTCCATTTCGTAAAGGCTTATTAACTGAAACTGTGGAGCTTCTTGAGAGCAATGGCTGGCTTGCCGACAATGCCATCATTTACGTTGAGACAGAAAAAGAATTACAACTCGAAGCAATGCCAGAGAACTGGGAATTGCACCGCGATAAGACTACGGGGCAGTCGAGCTACCGTCTGTTTAATCGAACCACTGAAGAATAGGAGTTATTGAATGAAGTTCTTGCTTCCATTAGCCAAAACGGCCATCGCCTTTGTTTGGTTTATCTTAATCGCAAATATTTTCTACCCATTCCCAGGCAATGCTGCGATTGCGCTTTATATCATGACAGCATTCTTGTTCTTCATGCACGGCTTGCAGATGCTGATCTTTATCGGTGCTTTCGGCGATAAGATCGAAATGTCACGTTGGGAAAAGTGGTCAATATTGATTTTCGGAGTCTTTGCCCTTCTCGATATCCGACGCAAACACATGATGTAATCGAGCTAGAGCCCAGATATACAAGCTTCAGTACACAGTACTCGATGCAGAAAGCCTAGTTACGAGAAAGATAAATACAAAAACGCCGCTCATTTGAGCGGCGTTTTTTATTGTTCGAGAAGAAATTGAACGATAAGAAAATGCTAAGACATGTAGCTTTTCACACCATCTAAGAACATTTGAGTCGACAGCATAACCAACAGTAAGCCCATTAGACGCTCTATCGCCTTCAAGCCTCTCTCACCAAGAATACGCAAGAAGAAACCATTAAACATAAGAATGAAGAAGGTTACGCCCCATGCCAGTAAAACCGACAGAGACAACTCAAACATCTGGTCTGGGTTTTGAGTCGCCAAAAGAATCAGCGCAGCGATAACCGATGGGCCCGCAATCATAGGAATGGCCATCGGCACGATAAACGGCTCTTCACCCGCGGCTAGGCCTGTGATGCTGCCTGCACTTGGGAAGATCATCTTAATAGCAATAATAAACAGAATGATACCGCCAGAAATACTCAGAGTTTCAGGTTGAACGTGCAAGAAGTTCATGATGCTTTGGCCAGCAAACAAGAACAGCAACAAGATAACGAGTGCAAACATCAGTTCACGAACGAGAACAATACGACGACGCTTAGGATCGATATGCTTAAGGATTGAGAGCACGATTGGCAGGTTGCCAAGCGGGTCCATAATAAGAAACAGCATGGTTGCTGCAGATAAAATTTCCATAAGTTTGTCTCGAAAAGCGTAAGTGCGCGGAGTATAGCAGCCTCAACATTGATTTTCGAACGCAGCAATAAACGAGTTAACTTATGCTATTTAGAAGGGAATTTAACGAGAGCAAATAGGAAGGTAATTTAAAGAGTGGAACCGAAAAGATAGCATCCACTCTTCTTATCTATAAAAGCCAAAAGGCTCTAAAAACCAAATCATTGGTAATTAGTGGTTACACACACGTTCGCGATTGGTGCAAAGCTTATCATCGACAACCACAACCTTTTCCATCTTCAGGAAAAACTTAAGCAGGCCATCCAAATCTAAACCATTTAGCTTACAAGTATGGAAACGAGCTTCTGCGCCATACGTTTGAGCGAGTTCTTGTGTTAGCTCTTCGCGAGTCAGTGGCTTCTCACTAAGCAGGTTTAAAACGTTGTGTGCGTGAATTTCAGTCGTCATAACTCTATCTCAATATTTAATCAATCAAACGTAGAGTACCGATTTTCAGCAACCCTGCCTTGATGTAGCTCAGAGTTGAGAGTGCTCTATCCTAAATGGTTAGAGATGCCACGATAAGAGCGTGAGCTAGGAAGTAACTGCCCGTTACCCAAAGATAAGCGCCCTTGATTGGACTACGATAGCAATTGAGAGCATACGCCAGTGCAGAAAGCAGCAGCACGCTACAGCCAGCAAAACCAACCGCGTGTGATAGCTGAGGCTCAAGCAACCAAACCTCACCAGAGGCCCAAGCCAGCTGGATAAGCACAATGCCCATAATGACCACGGGAAAAACCAATCTATCTAAGCGCGGAAGAAGTAAGAAGAAAGCGACAACGCAGGCAGCCAACAATAATGCAAACAACCACCAAACCATCTCACCTGAGAGTTGTAGCCAAAATGCCTTGCTATAACAGAGTTGAGCCAATAAAAAACAGACAAAATGAAGCGGTCGTTTTTGAGTCACCGTATGCAGAACGTCAGCCACAGCCGAGATAGCTAAGCCAGCGACAATCCAATAAGTATATTCAGCAACGATCGATTGAGTTAACGCCACTACCGCCAACAAAACAAAGGTAAACACCTTGTACACTAAGGCCTGACCGATATGTCCATGTTTCGTCCCTGATATCGCTCCGATACCAGATAAAGAAACCGCTAACCAACTCCACATACCCATTGCCCTATTGCTTTAAAACGTCGCCAGTCTAGGCACACGAGTGTTGATGTAAAGCCTAAGCCCCTCAAAATTGGATCTTGATTACGCTTCCACTAAAAAGAGTCCCTTTCAGTTAAAGCCATGACAATTACGCGGAGATAGCAGTGATTCGTTTAAAACTAAAGCGATTCGCCGTAAAACACCTTTAAAATGGCGTTACACGACTCAGCTTTCAATTTTAGACACTTCTCGATCATTGAAATCCCAATAAACCACTAAATACCGCCAAAAACCACGACTAAAAGTTAAAAACAAGCTCACCAAAAAACATTAAAAACAAACACTTAAATACAAAAAACCAGAGTTAACTAGCGAATAAAAACGCCAGACGACTCTAGGTTTGTAAAGTGAGAAACTTGTTTTCCTCATACCTAGAATTGTCAGAATTTCCCAAGCCTCGTGTCAAAACAACCACCAAAACTGAGCTAAAAATCCAGAAACAAAACCAAATCAAACCTCACCACCGCCAACCCCTATTAATACAGTTTAACAACCTTTAACAATATAAATTACAAATAACAACCATTATAAAACAGCAACTTAAAACAAATAAGAACAAACATAAATCACAACGAACAAAATAAGAACACACCAAAATACACAGTTAAACAGAGCTAAACAAGCCAAAAACCAATAGTTTTCTACTACTTTTGGAGCTTTCGAAAGTAATTCTTGATCTAAACCTATAAGTGGGCTATTCTTTAAAACATAGCGAGAGACAACCAAATTTAGGAGTAGTGTTATGATTTCATCTTCGCAAAGACAAGGACTTGTAATGATCGCGGTAGTTGTAGGTCTTATGACACTACCGATGATGTACTAAGCAAGTTACAGATAAAAAAAGGGACGCCATGAGCGTCCCTTTTTTTTGTTCAATTTTTTCACTTCGAAAACAGATGCAGTGTTAACACATCCCAGTTCGCATAATAGAAACCCGCTGCGGCTAAAGTCATTGCCATCATCAATAAGATCGCAACTCGCCAGATAAAACGACCGCTTCGTGGAGTCAGCTCCTTCTCACAGTCGTTACACATCATGATGAATTTATGCTGGTCTTCCAGTTGAGCGTCATGCTCATTCACTACCTTGTTACGACACGTTGCGATATAACGCAGCTTGATTACCATATCGTGCGGTAGCCTTTCTTCACAGCTTGTCACAAGCTCGTGCAATCCTTCGCCTTCAGCGTGGTATTGAAGTCTCAATAATTTTTCAATATTGCGAGTTCTTGTCACCACTTTTTCAATATCGGTCATCTTAGCCCTCCCACTCCACACTATAATTCTAGTCGAGCATTTCCCTATTTTTATACAAATTCATTGCTAGTTACTTAAGAAAGAGACAATAAATAACAATGCTTTATCCCAAGATTGCCATTAAATGTGATATCAGCCGAAAAATAATCAGCTTAGCTTACAGCAGTTCACGAATAGCGGCTTTAAACACATATCCCTATTGCCCGAAAGACTAGAATAACCATCACGACTACATGGAGGTTCTATGCCTAATTCACTCTTTCTTGCCATCTTTGCACTTGCTGGCCTTGCTGCTTGGGTATTTCTTGGTTTCTATCGAAAACACATGCAAGGTGATAACGCGCCAGAAAAGAAAGTGAATGTCACTGTACTAGACAAGCAGTCGATCGACCTTCCTGACGCAGAGCCTGGCCAAGAAGATCAAGAGTATTGGATTTACGTTCAACGTGGTGTTGTTGGACCGAAGCGAGAATTCCAAGTCGGTATCCATTACTTTCATGCTCTTAACCCTGGCGATAAAGGAACTTTAACCTACCAGGGCGATAAGTTCTTACACTTTGCATTGAAACGTTAATCACTTCAATACAACCATCCTCAGCAGCATTAAGGCAATAGCCAACTCGTTTTCTCTGATTTAGAAACCAGCCAACTCATCCATAAAGCCCCTGCACCACTGATCACTATCCATAATGGAATCACCCATGCCGGGTGTCCTTGGTACCAACCGAACTCTTTCATTGGCCACAAGAAGATAGGGTGCAGCAGATAGATACCTAAGCTGTGTTTACTGATAAAGCCAACCACTTGGTTACTTTTCTCAGATAACCCTTCTCCGTAGTAACGACACAGCATAAACACCATGCTCGCGGCTAATACAGTATTCAGCGTTTTGTAAGATAACCAACGACCAACGGTGTACTCCTCGGCAATTAAGCTCGCATCCACCACCATGTAGACTGTGGTTAACAATGCCAATGCGCCAAGCCCCACACTCACACCAACAGTTAACTTGTTAAGCGGAACCTTCTTGTACAACAGGTAACCCAATGGCAAGTAGCCAGTGTAAAGCCACAACTCGTGACTCCATGGGCCATCTATCCTGAGTAAGAACAACAAAGTCGTAAATAACCAAACCGCAGTGAAACCATAAACGGCCTTATCCCCATACTTTCTGACCATGATCTGTAAGAAAGGAATCACGAAGTAGAGCGGGATAAAGTAATAGAAGAAACCAAGGTGGTAATAGGTGTAGTGATGGTAGCTATTGAGCAACACCTCCCAACTCACGTCGGCATCAAAGCCCATCGCAGACCAACCAGACAGGTAGGTATAGAAAAGCGACCAGACAATGAAAGGTATCAGTACCTTACCTAGGCGGCGCTTGAGGTAATATTTGGCGTCAAACGGGCGCTGATCGCTCAGCATCAACGCGCCACTAATCAAAATAAACACTGGCACAGCCCAACGACTGAAGCCATTGACGGTGATCGCCGTTAACCACTCACCGAAAGGAATCGTTCCTAGCTCGTTGCGATAAGGAGCCAAAACATGAATCGCGATAACCGCTACGGCCGCGACACATCGTGCTAAATCAAAAAAGAGAATTCGCTGCTTCATGTAAATGCCTGATTAATATTCAATCATTCTACTATAGCAATAAAAAAGCTGACCGGAATAAATACCAAGTCAGCTTATTGTTAAAGGAGAAGCATATCGCGAATTAAGAACGCTCGACTTTAGATTATGCGACTTTAGCTCTTGTTAATGAAGCTCTTGCGAATAAGGATCATGCGGCTGACGCTTGCGGCACCTTAGGCAAACGCAAAGAGATCACCGTAGTTATAGCTAAGAACGCGAACGATACCCACAGGCACGCAGACAAACCGGCCATTTGAAATACCAAGCCCGACAGAATAGTGCCAATCAGACGGCCCATCGCATTCGCCATGTAGTAAAAACCGACGTCAAGCGACACACCATCGCCCTTCGCATAACTGACAATCAAGTATGAGTGAAGTGATGAGTTCACCGCAAAGATGGCACCAAATACCATCAAACCACCGATGATAACCAGCTCGGGTTGCCACCCAATCTGTACCGCATAAGCAATGCCAGCGGTCACGATAGCCAATGCACCCGCCCACAATAACGCAGCATGACCATCAGGTACCTTACCTTGGGCTTTACCGGTAATCTTAGGTGCAATGCCCTGTACAAAGCCGTAAGCGATGGTCCAAGCCGCTAAGAAGCCACCAACCCATGAGTGGTCCCAACCAAACACACTGCCTAGATAAATCGGCAGAGCAATCACAAACCACACGTCACGAGCACCAAATAGGAACATACGCGCTGCCGATAAGATGTTGATGGATTCAGACTTAGAGAAAATCTGTTTGAACTTGGGTTTGGTTTTCGCTTTACCCATGTCCGCTTCTAAGCTCACTAAGCTGCCAATGAAGACCAATGTCAGAACAGCAGCCATCGCTAGCACTGCGTATTGGAAGCCAATCGTCGAAAGCAGCAAGCCACCAATAAAGAACCCGGCACCTTTAAGCGCATTCTTAGATCCGGTCAGAATCGCAATCCACTTATAAAGCGCGCCTTGCTGTTCATCCGGAACCAAGGTTTTGATTGAGCTCTTGGCACTCATCTTATTGAGGTCTTTAGCGATACCAGACAACGCCTGCGCAGCCATCACCCAAGGGATGGTCAACATTGCGCTTGGTACCGCGAGCATGCCCAAGGCGACAACTTGCATCCCCAAACCGATGTTCATGGTCTTATTGAGTCCAAGACGAGCCCCTAACCAACCACCGATGAGGTTAGTCACCACACCAAAGAATTCATAAAAAAGGAACAGTGAGGCGATCTCTAACGAACTGTAGCCAAGGTCATAGAAATACAAAACCACCAGCATACGAAGTGCACCATCAGTAATGGTGAAGTTCCAGTAGTTAAAAGTCACCAACATGTATTGGCGAACGCTCTTACTTAGATTTGAAAACATAACGCTATCTCTGCAATCTAAACAAAAAGAGCTTTTAGATCATAGGTGTCCAAAAGCTCTAATTCTTACTTTCCACTTAACTTATACTCAAAATAATTGGAGTTGCAGCTAGGCAACAAGCAAGTTCAGCCCTATGAGCATAGGTGTTCTATGTGATTAGGGTGAACTTGCGCAGTTAACAACTCTGCAGGTTCAAGTATGAAGAGCTACGCAGAAGCTACGCCGTTGATATACTCAACCTGAATCGGTTTAGTAAAAGCACCTGGACGAAGCGCCTGAACTTCTTGAACAATCTTGCTCAGATCCCAACTCTTCTCTAACAGTAGGTGTGCAGCCAATAAACCAGTGCGACCAGAGCCGCCCATGCAGTGCATTGCTACCTTACCACCGTTATCCACGACTTGGTGTAGTGCAGGGCTCGCTGCTTGCCATTTCGCAGCAAAATCAGCACCCGGTGCACAATCGTCTTCGATTTCGATCTGGAACCATTGCATGCCTAGTGCTTGCGCTCTCTCGCCTAACTCAGAAACGTTCTTGCTTGCCAGTTCTTCACTGTCTAAAGCCGTCACAATCGCTTCAACGCCTTGCTCTTTTAGCTGAGCCAGTGATGCATCAAGCGTTGCTTCTTTTGTACCTGGGCATGGAGTCAGGATTAGCGCACCTTGCTCTAGGTCTAGTTGCCATGTTGGATGTGTCATTATGTATTCTCCAGATTCTACTATTTCTTTAATACGCAGGCTTATGCCAAACCAACTGTACGTACTAGCTCTGCTGTACGTGTCGCGTAGCCCATCTCGTTGTCGTACCAAGCGTAGATCTTAACCATGCGCTTACCTACCAACATGGTTGATAGTGCATCTACGATAGTTGAACGTTGGTCGCCTTTGTAATCGATAGAAACCAGTGGACGCTCTTCAAAGCCAAGAATGCCTTTTAGTTCATTCTGAGAAGCTTCTTTCAGCATCGCGTTAACTTCTTCTACCGTGGTGTCTTGCTTCACTTCGAAGATGATGTCAGTCAGAGAAGCGTTCGCTAGAGGTACACGAACTGCGTGGCCATTGATGCGGTTTTCAAGCTCTGGGAAGATCTCAACAATCGCTTTAGCGCTGCCCGTTGTTGTCGGGATAAGGCTCATGCCACATGCACGTGCACGGCGTAAGTCTTTATGGGGCGCATCAAGAATAGTTTGCGTGTTAGTTAGATCGTGAATAGTGGTGAAGGCTGCATTTTCGATACCCAGCTTCTCGTTGATCACTTTGACCACTGGCGCGAGACAGTTGGTTGTACAAGACGCTGCCGTTACGATTTTGTGTACAGCTGGGTCGAAGATATTGTCGTTCACACCGACAACGATGTTTGCAATGCCTTCTTCTTTCACTGGCGCCGATACCACAACTCGCTTCACGCCTTGCTCAAGGTATTTGTTCAGGAAAGATGTCTTACGGTGAACACCCGTAGCTTCGATAACCACATCACAACCAGACCAATCGATCGCGTCGATGTCGCGCTCTTTGGTGGTTTTGATGCGTTGACCGTTGATTATCATCTCATCGCCTTCAACAGACACTTCGTGATTCCAACGACCTTGAACTGAATCGAACTCGAGAAGGTGAGCCAATGTCGCTGTATCGCCAGCCACATCGTTAATTTGAACAAATTCTAGCTCAGCCCAATCGAATGCGGCGCGAAGTGCTAGACGGCCGATACGGCCAAAACCATTAATACCTACTTTCACTGTCATCGTATTTTCTCTCAGTTAATTGCCTCATATTTGAAGCCGCTGCGTTGTTGACTACGTTCACTTACCCTAATCACATAGAACCACTATGCTCATAGGGATAAGTTCACTTGTCGCCTAGCTGCAACTCCAACTATTTCGGCAATAAGTTTTAATGTATTTAAACGCAACATTGAGGGCGTGAAGTTATTGCTTCTAAACGCTCAATATCTTGTTGGTATTCAGTTTTCAAACAGTTCGATGCGATAAGGTCATCAATTAACTTTAGCATCCAACCCGGTAAATCTTGTGACAGGCGGTAGAACACCCACTGTCCTTGGCGAACATCCGTCAAAATGCCATTTGAGCGCAACTGCGCTAGGTGACGGGAAACCTTTGGCTGACTTTCTTGCAATGCCTGAGTAAGTTCACCAACAGACAAGCACTCATTGCGCACTATCAACATTAAGCAACGCACTCGCGTTTCATCAGACAGTAATTTAAAAAATTGGTGAGGAAGCATAACTACATACTCATATATGGATATGCGTATATATTAACTATAAAAAAACGCACGTCAAGGCGTGCGTTTTAATTGTCATAAAAGTTTAACGAAGAAAAATCAGAGCTGGTTGGTTACGTTATGACTCCAACGTTGAGCTTCAGTGAGCTCGGTTTTAACCTGTTCAACATTCAGTCCCAAATGAGCACAGTGCTTATCAATCTGTTGCCAATCCGCATGTTCAAAGCTCTCTTCAAGTGCTAAAAGCGTTCCATATGGCCCTTCTCTGCGTAACAAAGCGACCTTGATGGTTTTAGATAATGGGAGTTGTTCAACAAGATTTTCTAGCGATAAATCTAACAAAGCATCGAGTGACGAAAACAAGCCAATCATAAAGGCTTGTTCAGCATGCCCTGAAAACGGCTGATAGCGAGACATACGCTGACAGAACTGAGCTCGCTGAAGCGATAAGCTGTATAACTCTTTCGGTTTCTTATCTGACACATAAGAAGCCACCGCCAGCGAAACAAACATTTTGAGTTTTTCTTGCCCTAGATAAACCAAGGCCTGACGGAAAGAAGAAATTGTCACCTCAAGACGTGGCGACATGGAATTTACGAAGCGTAGAAGCTTGTATGACAACGCCACATCTTTGGCCACAATATTTTCAACTCGTTGAAAATCGACATTGGCTTTACACACTTCTTGAAATAGCTCCATAGCAATCACCTGCTCTGGGCTAATGTACTTGGTTTTGACTATCTCTGGCTTACTGAAAAAGTAACCCTGAAAAAATCGAAAACCCGCTTCTTTGGCTTGTTGGAATTCTTGTTCGGTTTCGACTCGCTCAGCAAGGAAGCTAAACTTCTGACCTTGGTGAGCCCTAACTAACTCACACGCTTCATCCAAGCCCATTTGCATAATATCGAGCTTCACAATATGCGTGTATTTTAGGAAACGTTCCCATTCTGGCGTCGAAGTAAAATCATCTAGGGCAATCATGTAGCCCGCTTGGTAAAGTTCTTTAACGGCTTCTAATAACTGGTCGGTCGGTTGGCAGGTTTCAAGGATTTCAACCACGACCTTGTCTTTAGGCAAGCTCAAAGGCAACCGACGGATCAGGCTTTGATACGGGAAGTTAATAAAACAACGTGAAGATGGGATCGAAGGGTTAAGCCCAACCGATAAGAAGTTCTCAACAATCAGACGATACGTTGCTCGATTAGACTCAATATGCGCAGGATAGGCATTCCTTTCTCCGTCGCGAAACAACAGCTCATAACCAAGCGTGTTCTTCTTGCGATTTAAGATAGGTTGTCTAGCAACGTAGGTAGCGGTCATTTATTGATAACTCTATTGGTTTAACGATAACTCTATTGCCTAAACTAAGCTTTCGCGGCAGCCAGCAAAGCCCCGCAGCCCATGAACATACCACCAAATATTTTATTTATCTTACCCATTACGCGATCAGAACGAATAAAACGTCCCATTTGTGAAGCTAATGAGGTGTAACCCAACATAACCACGCTATCAATGAATACCGTCGTTACACCAAGCACTAATAGCTGTGGAGCCTGAGGCTGTGTCGGATCGATAAATTGAGGAAAAAGAGCCACCAAAAACACGATAGATTTCGGGTTAGTGAGATTAATCAGCACCGCATTTCTCAACAATCTTCCGCTCGATAATATTGTGCTCTCTTCTGAAGCCACCAAGCTAGAGTTATCACGCCACTTTTGAATACCCAACCACAAAAGATAAGCCACACCGACCCATTTGATGATAGTGAACGCCAACGCGGATTGAGCGACTAGTGCACCAATGCCCGCTCCCACCAGAATGATGTGGAATGCTAGACCAAGCTGTAAGCCTGCGATCGACGCGAGTGATTTCTTGGTGCCATAACTTAGCCCATTGCTGATTGAATTAACGGTACCAGAGCCCGGAGCCAAACTAAACAAAATCGCCGTGACGACATAAGCAAGCCAAACATGAGTATCCATTTGCATTTCCTTACTAGTTCTTTAATCTAACAACATTAGTAGCGATAACGCTCTCACATGCATCAGTTCAGGTAATTTCCCATGGAAAACCACAGTGCCGCCCCGTTTTCGTACACGCAAGAACCTGAGTTCGAGCAAGCGATTAAACACCCGATCCCTGCCCTTTGGCAACAACGAAAAGATGGGTATGTCACATCATCTGGTAAAAAGAAGCTGTACTGGTGTAGCCTAACCTCACCGACGCACACCAAAGCCATTGTAATTTCAAATGGTCGCATCGAGTGTTGCTTGAAATACCAAGAACTCTTTTATGATTTCTATCAACAAGGCTATGACGTTTATTCATTTGACCACCAAGGTCAAGGCCAGTCGGAACGTATGGTAACAGACTCTGACATCGGTCACATTCATGAGTTTGATGATTATGCGTCAGATATGTCCGACATCATTGCCAGCTTTGACCTCAACCGATATTCCAATCGTTATCTGCTCGCTCACTCAATGGGCAGCACGATAGCCACTCGCTACCTGCAAACTCACCCAGACCACCCGTTTGACAAGGTCACGCTGTGCGCACCCATGTTTGGGATCAATACTGAATGGTACTTCAAGCCCATCGCGATGGTTGTTGGACAGGTACTCACGGCTTGTTATGCCAAGCCGACTTATGCCCCAGGGCAACAAGCGTATTACTCGAAGCCCTTCGAAAATAATTTATTAAGCCAAAGCAAGGTACGTTACCAATGGTTCCGCCGACTGTATGACGAGTCACCCTCTTTACAAGTGGGTGGACCAAGCACTCGCTGGGTTTGGCAAGGATTAATGGCAGCTAAGCAGGCAATTCAGCAGACTCGTCAAATCAAAATCCCTCTGCTATTGATTCAGGCTGGGGAAGAGAAGATTGTGAGTAACGATGCTCAAATGAAGTTCATCAATAAGCTGAAGAAAACCAACTCAGCCAGCCAGTTTATGGCCATTGAAGGCTCTAGACATGAGGTGTTGTTTGAAAAAGATGAATATCGCAATCAAACACTGGATGCCATTAATCAGTTTTTTGTTTAACGCTCGCACACCAATAGAAAGTAACGACTAATAAGATAAGCGCTAAAGAGGAAGAGAAGTAAGTGAGCTTTGCCCTCTTTTCTTGCATGAATTTGGCATACAATTTCTAGATAGAGATATTGTATTTCAAAGGGCACTGGCATTGGCTGGTGTCGATATTGGTTAAGCATTTTGCAATGAGGGTTAAATGACTATTCCTGCACTAAAAGATTCCGTGAAAATTGTTGCCTCTGATCTAGATGGTACGCTTTTGGCTCCCAACCATCAGTTAAGCGATTTTACCAAGCAAACACTCACGAAGTTACACGGACAAGGTTATACCTTTATCTTCGCAACAGGTCGTCACCATGTTGATGTTGCTGGTATTCGCAAGCAAACGGGTATTCCGGCTTACATGATCACCTCGAATGGTGCTCGCGTGCATGACCAAGACGACAATCTAATGTATGCCAAGAATATCCCTGCTGAATTAGTGCAAAGTGTTGTGGATGTGTTTAAGAAAGACCCAGAGATCTTCATCCATATCTATATGAACGATGAGTGGTTACTGAATCGTGATGACGAAACAATGAAGAAGTTTCACGATCAAACAGGCTTCACATACCGATTGTACGATGCAGATAACGCACCGAGTGAAGGCATTGCTAAAATCTTCTGTACTCACCCAAATAAATCACATGAACACCTTGTTCCATTTGAAGATGAGCTCAATGCTCTGTTTGGTGAAAAATTGAATGTCGCTTTCTCAACACCTTGGTGCTTGGAAGTGATGGCTGCAGAAGTGTCTAAAGGCGATGCGCTACAAGCCGTAGCTCAATCTATCGACCTTGAGCTAGAAAACTGCATTGCTTTTGGTGATGGCATGAACGATGTCGAACTACTATCAATGGCAGGTAAAGGCTTAGTGATGGGTACATCCCATGAAAAAGTACTTAAAGCGCTGCCTGATAATGAAGTGATTGGCAGCAACGCCGACGATGCAGTTGCGCACTACTTAGAAAAGCACCTGCTTTAATCTAGTCAAAAAAAATCTGAATAAATAAAAAGGCAGCCAGTGGCTGCCTTTTTTGAACCTTACGCTAAAAGCTTCCTCTAACGCTAACGAGAGCCGAGTACTTCTTTTCCTAAGATCGCCTGCCACTCCTGTTCGGTAACAGGCATGATGGATAAGCGATTGCCTCGTTTAACCAGCGGCATTTCGGTGAGCTCAGGCATAGCTTTAAGCGTTGCCAGAGGGATCAAGCGCTCAGTCACTCGCACAAACTCGACATCAACCATTATCCAGCGAGGGTTATCTGGCGAAGACTTGGCATCATAGTAATCACTCTCGGGATCGAATTGAAAATGGTCTGGGTAGGCTTCTCTGGTTACCTTTGCGATCCCTGCTACGCCAACTTTTTTGCATGATGAATGGTATATCATCACCAGATCGCCAAGCTTGACGTCATCACGCATCATGTTTCGAGCCTGATAGTTGCGTACACCCTCCCAACAAGAGGTTTTTTGCACTCTAAGAGTCTGAATAGAGAAGGTGTCGGGTTCTGTTTTAAATAACCAATATGCCATAATAAATCCAATTAACGGTTGCTCCGAGGAAGATATAACATGAAGGTAATGAAAAACCCAGTGACATGGCTAGTCGCATTCGCTTTACAAGGCTGTGTAACGGCACCAGATACGCCGCAACAACCTGAATTACCACCAGCAACCTTAGATGAACCACTGAGCATTCAACCGCAAACCTTCATCATGCGTGGTCAGGTTGTGGTTGGTCATGAAAGCCGAACTTTCACGCCTTGCGGCAGCCAACAACAATACTGGTTAGATTTATCACCCGAGTTAGCGCTAGAAGCACAAGGGTTGGCCACTAGACCTTATCAAGCCTTATACGGCGAGCTTATCGGCCATCTCACTGTGCCGAGCCAAACGGGATACAATGCCGATTTCACCGCACGCTTCGTAGTTGACCAAGTCAATGTGCTAACGGCAGAGAACCCTGATCGTTGTGACCAACCACTTCGCGCAACACGCGCTTTTGGTAATGAACCATACTGGTCAGCAACCTTCGATAAAGACCAACTCAAATACACTAAGATGGGCGAAGAACCTCAGCGCCTCAATATCGAATCTAGCCGCACCACACCAAGCACCCGCGACTACCAGCTTAAAGGTAACCAGGCTCAAGGTGAGTTAAATCTTAAGAAAGAGAGCTGCAGTGATGGCATGAGTGACTCTATCTATGGCTGGCACACCAAACTTAATCTCAATGACAGCAGCTACAATGGCTGTGCAATGGTGGCTAACCAAGACCCAACCCTCGACTGGAGTGGACTCTACTTCGCAAGCTCAACGCAGAACACTGGCTTCTCTATCAACCTAGAACTCAACGATGACCACAGCGCTATTACGACTTACTCGTACAGCAATGGCGATCCTTCTATTATTGAACAGGGCTTCTGGCAGCAACTTAACCAAAATCAGGTACAGGTTGTGATGACTCGCCACCAGCAACAGTACTTAATCTCTGAGCGCATCTTCACACTCGATAACGGCAAACTGGTCGCTGAGAAGGAAAAAGTGGGCAATGTTGTCTACCCTATTGCCAATGGCGGTCTAGTGCTATTTGAAGCCAAGAGTGAACAGGCACAAGTGAATACGACCACCAACGTTGATCTAACCGCAAAGCAGGTAAACTCCAGTGATCAACTTGATCAAAAAGTCGACCAAGCGATCCGCGAGTATTTTAAGATCAACAACACCGCACCAGACAATACTAAGTACCGCTGGCTAACCTACGATCTGAACGGCGATGGCAAAGAAGAGCTATTTGCTCAACTCGATTGGTGTGGTTCGGGTGGCTGTACGTTGCTTATCTTTGAAAACCACCAAAACAACTGGCGCTTCAATAGCCGAGTGACACTGGTTAAGGGCGATATACGCTTAGGTAAATCGCAAAATCATGGCTGGCAAGATCTGATCTTCAATGTCAGCGGCGGTGGAGCAACACCAGCGAAGCACACACTGTCTTACACCGGTGTTAGCTACCCACTAAACCCAAGCGTTGCTCCAGTTGCGGACGATGCTGATATCAGCGATGTGGTTCTGTTTGCTGATGGCATATCACCAGCACAAAGCGGAGTTAAGCTATAACCATGAGTAATCAACAAGCTTGCGGTGGTTGTGGCTTCACTCATCAATGTATTTGTCATCGTATACCAAGTGTTGAAAGCCAAACTGATCTTGTACTGCTGACTCATGAGAATGAACTGTCGCGAGACACCAATACCGGAAAGCTGCTTGAGCAATCTATTCAGCAGTGTCAGTCCTTCATGTGGCAACGAAAAACACCGCCAGAAGAGCTAATTGCCTTACTCGAAGACGACGCATTACAGCCTTTTTTGCTGTTTCCAAGTGACAAGAGTATTGAGTGCCAGCAGGCCGTGTCATCTGTAGCTGGAGATCGTAAGCCGTTATTCATCATCTTGGATGGCACATGGCAGGAAGCGAAGAAAATGCTCAACAAGAGCGCGTGGTTAAAAACCATTCCTCAAATCCATCTCGATATCACGACGGAATCGTCATACACCTTGCGCCGCAATCAAGACAGTGGGCACCTATGTACCTGCGAAGTTGGCGTTGAGTTACTAAAAACGTTGGGAGAAGCCGAACCTGCTAGGCTGATTAACGATTACTACCAGCACTACCTAAAGGTGTTTCAAGCGGATAAATGTGGTCATTCACTCAAATAGAGGAAGCCACGTACAAGCTTGCGGTAAATAACGTAAAACAGAAACAAAAACAAAAAGGGTGAGCCATAAGCTCACCCTTTTCACATCTAACGTTAATCTATTGAATCTATTGAACCGATCGGTGTTTCACGTGAAACCCATACTCTGGCTGTTCTCCGAAAAGACATTTCGTCACATAGAAAGCACTTCTCCACGTAACTCGCTCGATTAAAATAAACGCTGAGGTTGACCGAAGTAGTAACCCTGCAGGTAATCGACCCCCATATCTTCTGCGATTCGACACACCTGTTCATTATGTACGAACTCCGCCACTGTCTTGGCATTGAGTATCTGGCACAAACTAACAAGTTGCTGGGCAATCTTACGCTGTTTCTTGTCTTGGTCGATATTGCGAATCAGGCTGCCATCGAGCTTTATCACCTGTGGCTCAAGCTTCAATATCTCATCAATGTTCGAATAGCCTGAGCCAAAATCATCAACGATGATATTCACGCCCATATCGCGGAAATGGTTACATATCTCAATCAATCGACCGTAATCCTGAATCTGTTCGGTTTCCAGTACCTCTAACCCAATGCGCTGCGGGTGACTGATCTTTTTGATGGCTTGCTCAAGATGAAGAATAGTTTTCTCGTTGTTGAAATCTTGTGGCGCCAAATTAATAGAAAACGAATCGGTTCTTTGACTCATAAAATCAAAGGTACGCGTTATCATCTGGCGACTAAGGCGCGTATAAAGATGCGTTCCCTCGATAATCGGTAAAAACTTACCTGGAGCTATCAGCTGACCATCTTCTTCTATTCGAACCAAGCATTCATAGCTTTCAACTTGATGGCTGTGCGCTGACACTATGGGTTGAGAACACGCAACAACGTTTTGATTCAACACCGCGCGGCTAACACAAGACAACCAACCTAATTGCTCTTGCCGCTGCTTCTCTAGTTGGATTAATGTTTTAGCGCTCACTAGATGCTTATTCTGACTTACCGCACTACGACGAGCCTCAATAGCTTTCAGTAACAAGTCATCTATCGATGTGGTTGGAAAATCACGACGACTAGCAATGCCTGCGCAAATTGACACCGAGAGGTAATCGATATTCGGTAAGCCCATCGGCTCAAAATTTACGTGTTCGGTTTTATCAGCAAACTCAGAAAAGCGCTGATGAATGTGCTCATGGCTGGCCCAACTTTCAAAAACTACCGCCCACTCGCCAATACCGATGCTGTAAAGCTGACACCTTTCATCAAAAAACTGCCACAACGCCTTTTGAAAATACTCACTCAAATCACGAAGCAGCTTATCACCCACTCGATAACCGTACTTTTCATTGATCTGTCCAAACGTCGTGACCTTCAACGCTAACAAGTGACTATCAGCATTCATTTTTGACAACTTTTCACGCAACACACTTCGATTAGGTAAACCCGTTCGACGATCAATCCGGTAACTGGCAGTCAGTGCAGTGGCTTGCTGCCGGATCTTGCTCGCCATGCTGTTGTTCATGTCATCAACATCGAGCAAAGCATTACGAATCAATGAAAATAAGGGGGATATGTTCGTGGCAGGTTGTGTCTCAAGCGGAATGGCACCTTCAGCTTCGACCTCTCCCTCTCTTAGAGTGAGATACGTTAGGCTGTGATGCAGAATACGTTGTTGATCATCATCTTGATAAAGCTCGCCCATACAATACACACCATAGGTGTCTGCTAGGTTTTGAAAAGTCTCCACCTCTTGGTTGCCGTCAATAAAGTCGATACGCGAAGTGCAGTTATAAATAAAGAACTGTTGCGGGGCATGAACACCAATTTGTTGAACGCCAAGTCGTATCTGCTCCAAGGTAAGGGAAGGATGGTCATAACAAAACCTCACCTCTTCACCTAACTGAAACGAGCCACTGAATTCAACCTCCCCCAATTCAGTGACCTTAAGTGGCAGATGGATATTCTGCTCTTTCGGATCACCGACCATCAAAGGGAAGTTATGGAGTTGCTCGAAAGGTACTTCGAGGCCGTCCGCAAGGTAGCGATTATAAAGATCACGAACAGGCATGCCGTCCAATTCTGCCAAGCGTTGACCTTCAGCGCCAGTGACTCGAAAGGTGCGCCCTATCGGGTTCCACTCGGTGTAGTAGCCTTTGGTTACGACTAACTCAGAGCTGTGTAAGGCCAGCATTACGTAGGCATTTTCGTAGCAATGGCCGTTCAACATAACCCACCGTCCACTGTCGGTAATAGTCGATGCGCCGCCACAAATAGGCAATGAGTATCGGGATTGTTCAAACGCAGCAAACAAGGCTCGGTTATTTATCTGCAAGCGATCGGCAAAGCAGATAATACTTTGAGTCTGAGCGGTACATCCCAACTGTTCCCACATCGATTGGCTATCAAGCTGTGGCTGATCGCTATACTCCACAACACCACAAGAAAATGAGGTGCTGTCGAAGCGAGTAACAATAAGGAATAAGCCCTGATGCAAAATGACACCTTCGCTGATGTAATGATTGGCACTACAACCAATGAGCTTTGCGTTGGGGAAAGTCGATTGAATTACTTGGCAGGCAGCCAAAACCGAACCTTTCTCGAAAGACGAAAACACCTGAATCAGTAGGCTTTCATGTGTATGAAAATCTATCTTTTCCAATTCACGTTGGGTTTGTTCTATGTCTTGTATCAGGAGAGAGGTCGACTGCATATTCACATTAATCGTTGCGTTAATGATTTGTTATTGTGCTTATTATAGATAAGGCTTGCACGGAATACTTACAATCGTCTTGTAAATAATGTGACGTTAGTTAGACATCACTCATTCCACCAAAAAACAGTCATTAATGGTGGCTGAGCGCATTCAAAGTAAGGGCTTGTGGAATTTTACGAGCTTTAACAACTAAAACAGTCGCTTAGGCTCGCCAAAGTAATAACCTTGCAGGTAATCGACACCCATTTGCTCTGCTATCTCACAAACCTGTTGGTTATGAACAAATTCAGCGACCGTTTGGGCATTAAACACTTGGCACAAACGCACCAATTGAGAAGCGATGTTCCTTTGCTTTTGGTCTTTGTCGATGTTGCGAATCAAGCTGCCATCGAGCTTGATGATCTGCGGCTCGAGTTTGATGATTTCATCAATGTTGGAATAACCTGAACCAAAATCATCAACAATGATTCTCGCCCCGAGTGCACGGAAGTGATCACACACCTCAATCATTCGACCGTAATCTTTGATCTGCTCAGACTCGAGAACTTCTAGGCCAAGCCGAGTGGGATCGTTGATACCACTAATCGCAGTCTCGAGAATCTCAAGTGTCTTATCGCTCAGCAAGTCTTGTGGAGAAAGGTTGATCGAGAACGGGCTCTGCTTATCCGCCATATAACCAATGGTGTTCTTAATCATATGTCGGCTTAGACGAGTATAAAGGTGCGTGTCAGCAATCATAGGTAAGAACTTACCCGGTGGCACAATCGTCCCGTCGGCTTCCATGATTCTGACCAAACATTCTTGGCCAATCATTTCGTGGGTACCCGCCGCAACAATCGGCTGTGAGTAAGTGATGATGTTCTGATCTAAGATTGCTCGGCTTACACAGCTCAACCAACCAAGCTGTTCCTTGCGATCTTCCTCACTCACCTGAATGTCTTTCGCGTTAGTAATATGGGTGTTATTACGCACTCCATAACGTCGAGCTTCAATCGCCTTCAATAGGATCTCATCACCGCTGTCGGTTAAGAAATCACATCGGCTAGCAAAGCCACCACACAGCGAAACCGACAGGTAATCAATATCGGTTAATCCATATGGCTCAAAATTAATGTGTTCAATGTCATCAGCAAACTCAATGAAGCGTTGCTCTATCTTCCCGCTATCGATACTCGCGTTAAAAATGATTGCCCACTCACCAACACCAATACTGAACAGCTCGACCTGAACCTTGGATTCCTTCACGACACGAAGATGCAATCGCTCAACAAAATGATTCGAAAGGTCGAGTAACAGCTGATCACCCACTTGATAACCATACTTCTCGTTAACCTGATGAAAATTAGTCAGCTTTAAAGTCAGAAGATGTTCACTGAACAGAATCGAATTAAGGCGCTCTTTTAATACAATGCGATTGGGCAGCCCAGTACGCGAGTCAATTCGGTAACTCTCAGTTAGACGGCGTGCCTGCTGATGAAGTTTTTTCTCCATCTGGGTATTAATGCTGTCTAAGTCCGCAACCGCATTTCTCACTAAATTGAGTAGCGGTGATACCGTAGAATCACAATGAAAATCATCACAACGAAATTCGTCTATCTCATCCGACTCTCTCATCGCAATGTAGGTGAGGCTGTGATGAAGTATGTCTTGGCGATCTTCATTGCGGTAGAGCTCACCCATGCAGTAAGCGCCGCTGGCCTTCACAATGCCTTCAAATGGCTTTAGTTCGAGCTTACTGTCGATGAATTCAAGTCGAGAGACACAGTTATAAATGATCACCGATTCCGGTTGATGCATCGCAAGCACCTCAGCACCATGACGCACTTTTTCAGCGGTTAAAGACGGGTGGTTATAACAGAACTGTGCTTCTTCTCCGACATGCCAAGGGCTATCAAACTCAATACTGCCATCGTCGTTGATACGAAGAGGCGTTGAGATGCCCTTCTTTCTTCCGAGTTCACGATAAAGCGGAAAACTCATCAACTGACTAAATGGGAGGTCTTTGCCATCAGCGAGGTAATGTTTGAACACCTCAATGGCTGGCTTGTCATTCAATGCATATAAGCGGTTGCCCTCAGCTTGAGTGACTCTCAACTTCATTCCAATAGGGTTCCACTCAGAATACGCGTCCGACCAAACCTTCAACCTTGGGTTGGTCAAAGCGACCGCAACACAGGCGTGTTGATAGGTCTCTTCGTTATGCATAACCCAACGGCCAAAGTCATTCTCATGGCAGAGTCCACCAGCCACCGGCAAGGTATAAGGCAGATTTTCAAAAGCGCCATAAATGGGATAATCGCGCCCTTCAACCTGATCACACAGGCTAATAACCGTTTTGGTGTCTTTGGAAAGAGATAATTGAGCCACCAGAGCTTGGCTATCTTGGTTAGGATTGCCAGTAAAAGGCTGCACAGCAGAGGTTAAATGTGTTTCATCAAACTCGCTGATAATCACTAAGGTACAAGCGCTTTCAAGGCAGTTATCACAAATAACATGACGCGCACTTTGGCCTATCAATATGGAATGATTTAGATGCTTGAGAGCAACACTCGCAATGCGTCGAGCAACGTCTGGAGATTGGGCTGAAAAGAGTTGAATTAGATATTGCTTGCGGTCACACCATTCTCGCTGTTCAAATTGAGATTTAAATAACTCCTCAGTATTTGCGAGAAATGTAAATGTTTGCATGCCAACCCTTGTTCAAAATCGAATGAAATGAGAACCCGCAACCACTGCTATGATTGAAATGAATCGATAAAAAGTAGTCGCCAATTATCCTAGCCTAAACAGGCAGTTAATTACGACTAATGTAACAATTCAATATCATAAATGCGACCCAATAGCTTACCGTAGCTATTAAATTAGTCGCATGAGATCGCTAAGTTGCTCTATTTCAACATCAGGGAGCACACTCGCCTTCGAGCAGAGGTATAAATTGGAACCAGTGTCATTAAACCAGCACGCTTGGAAGCCATTTTTCTTAGCTCCGTAGACATCCGTTCTCAGATGGTCACCCACATGAAGAATATTGTTCGCATCAAAACCTAAGTATTGCTGCGCTTTTTCAAACATATCCGGGTAGGGCTTTGCTCTGCCATCAGGGCCAGCTTTGAGGATTAATTGAAAGTATTGCCCTAAGCCAATTTTATGCGGATCGACATTACCATTGGTAATCGCCACCAAAGGAATACGCTGGCTAAGCTCAGCCATCACGCGATGTGTCTCTTGAGGAACATCCACCTGATTACGTAGCCATAAGGCATGCTCTATACCTTCACGAGCTGCCTGTTCTGCTTGCTGCTGAGAGTAACCCAGTAGTAGCAAACCACTCTTAATCTGTGTTTCACGCCACACGGTGACATCATGTTTTAACGCTGGGTTTTCAGAGGCGACTTGTTGTTTGATACCTTGCCACTCCTCTAGCGATAGAGAAGCGGACACAGGATGCTTTTGATACAACCACTGCGCCATCTCTTTCTCAACCTTCATGATCACAGGCCAGTTGTCGTATAAGGTATCATCCAAATCAAAGGTCATGGCTTTGATGGGCTTTAACCCTCGATAAATTCGCATAGTTAAACCCTTAATCTAATCTTTATTCTTCTTACGAGCTCTTGGATGAGCTTGGTCATAAGCTTGTGCTAAATGTTGGAAATCTAAATGGGTGTACACTTGCGTGGTCGAGATGTTTTCATGTCCGAGCAACTCTTGGACCGCACGAAGGTTTTGGCTTGATTCAAGCACATGCGTTGCAAACGAGTGACGCAATTTGTGCGGGCTAATATGACTGGCAACAGCCTGCTTCTTGCCCCACTCTTCCATACGCTTCTGAACACTGCGATGAGAAATACGAGTACCGAGTTTAGAGACAAACAGTGCAGGCTCACCCGGCGAAGCGAGTTCACCGCGTACTTTTAACCATTTATCGACCCACTCTTTGGCTAAACCGGAAAACGGTGCTTTGCGTTCTTTGTCACCCTTACCAATCACTCGGATTTCGCCCTGTCGAGCTAACACATCTCTCAGGTTGATCCCGACCAGTTCGGCCAATCGTAATCCCGCGCCATACATCACTTCCATCATCGCTCGGTCACGAATCGATAATGGATCATCCTCATTCACATCAAGCAGTTGACCCACTTCATCGGCATCAAGGTTTTTAGGTAAAGGGCGTTGTTTACGAGGTGCTGAAACACCTTTAGCTGGATTAGCTGACATCTCGCCACGCAATACAAGGAAATCAAAGAAGCTGCGTAATGAAGATAAGCGAGTCGCGATGCTACTGGCTTTCATACCCTCACGCATGCCTTTACTGGCAAGTTGCCTTACCCATGCAGCATCCACTTGAGTCCAATCTTTCAGCCCTAATGTGACTAAATGAGCGGCCATGGTTTCGAGCTGTTGTCGGTAATTGCGTTGGGTGTGTAGGCTGAGTCCCTTCTCGCTTCTGAGATATTCATAGAAGCGAGAAAGTGGCTTTTGAAGGCTGTTAGGAAGAGGTATTTTGGGCTCTAGGCTCATTATTTATCTGCCAAGGTAAGGTGTCCGCCAAATGAGCAACAACAAGCGCTAAATGGCGTAAAAAGAGCGTATCCATATGGGGTTGGAAATGGCCGCCATCTTCGCTAGAAAAGGCGAGCAAGCCCAATGGAGACTGCTTAGCAAGCGGGAGTACTACATAAGAGCCTAGCTCTGGAACTGGAAAATCACCAAACAAATCTTGTCTGTCCGTTTTTCTCAAGCGCCCTAAATAAGCATCTTTACCGTTGAAATGGTTCAATGAAAACTTCGAGTAACGTTCTCCGTTAAGCTGGTAAAAGCCCAACTGAGACAGCACGCGAATATGAGCTTTCAAACCTAATTCAATCGCCTTTTGTTCAACCGCCTTAATGACTTGCATGAAATCACTGCATTTCAATACCTGAGCTTGCAGATCCATAAACTCATAAAAAGTTTTGTCGTTATTCGCAGCCAGCGACATCAAGCCAGTGATCTCTTCTTCTAACTCTTCGATTCTCTGGCGTTGACGCTTAAGCTGAACCTCAACCAAAGAAACCGCGCCCTGCTCAACATTGTTAACAGCAAGGCGATCAACCAGATTTTTTCTGTCTTGAAAAAAATCTGGGTTATCACGTAAATATTCCGCGACCACTTCTGCGGTGAGTGCGTCGGCTTCAACGTAAGACAAAACCTATCCTTTATTTTTTATGAATCTATTTGTTATCAGTCATTGTTAGCAAGAAAGCTGACCATCAAACACATGCGTTGCAGGGCCAGTCATAAACAGAGGTTTACCCGGACCTTGCCAGCTAATGTGTAAGTCACCGCCAGGTAGACGAACTTTCACATTCTCAGCCAGTAAGCCTTGAGTAATACCAACCGCAACTGCGCCACATGCGCCGCTACCACATGCCTGAGTTTCACCCGCGCCGCGTTCGTAAACACGTAAGCGAACCTCTTCACGGTTAACCACCTGCATAAAGCCAGCATTAACACGCTCAGGGAAGCGTTCATGTGATTCAAGAAGCGGACCTAAGGTCTCCACATCGGCAGTGTCGACGTCATCAACAACAGTAACTACATGCGGGTTACCCATGCTTACGGCACCGCAGAACAAGGTGTGTACATCCGTTCTCAGGATATACGTCTTCTCTGGCTGCTTTGCCTTGAATGGAATCTTGCCTGGTTCGAACTCAGGAATGCCCATGTTCACCGTGATCTGGTCATTGTCTTCAATCTTGAGAACCATTTTTCCTTTCTTGGTGCTCACGTTGATGCTGTACTTATTCGTCAAGCCTTTCATGCGAACGAATCGTGCAAAACAACGAGCGCCATTGCCACACTGCTCCACTTCACTGCCATCCGCATTGAATATGCGGTAATGGAAGTCAGTTTCTGGATCATAGGGAGCCTCAACCACAAGTAGCTGATCAAAGCCCACACCAGTGTGACGATCCGCCAAACGACGGATCAAATCTGGAGAAAAGAAAATATTTTGAGTAATGCAGTCCACGACCATGAAATCATTGCCCAAACCATGCATTTTAGAAAAGTGGAAGTGCATAACGCTTAAAATTACTCCGGAAGAATGTTTTCAAGTTCCCACAGACTCGTAAGCTCTTCACGCTGACGAACCAAGTGAGTTTTATCGCCATCAACCATAACTTCAGCCGCACGCGAACGAGTGTTGTAGTTAGATGACATAGCGAAGCCATAAGCACCAGCAGAACGAACGGCCAGTAGATCGCCTTCTTCAAGAACAAGGTCGCGATCCTTACCTAGGAAGTCACCCGTCTCACAGATAGGGCCAACCAAGTCGTAAGTCACGGCTTCGCCCTGACGTGGGCTCACAGGAACAATATCCTGCCAAGCTTGGTAAAGTGCCGGGCGCATCAGGTCGTTCATTGCTGCATCTATGATGGCAAAGTTCTTATGCTCAGTAGGCTTGAGGAACTCGACTTTCGTTAATAATACACCAGCGTTAGCAGCAATCGCTCTTCCAGGCTCGAAAATCAGCTCTAGATCAGAATGATTGTCTAGGCGAGCCAACAAAGCTTTCGCGTAGTCTGAAGGTTGTGGTGGTAATTCATCACGGTAAACCACGCCCAAACCGCCACCGACATCAAGGTGTTTGATGTTGATGTCATTAGCACGTAGTTGGTCGATCAGTGCAAGCAGGCGGTCAGTGGCATCGATGAAGGGTTCGATATCCGTTAGCTGAGAACCGATGTGGCAATCAATACCATGGATAGACAAGTTATCGAGTGTTTTTGCAAACGCATAAACAGCAGGAGCACGGTCGAAGGCAATGCCGAACTTGTTATCACGCAGACCCGTAGAAATGTAAGGGTGAGTGTTCGCATCAACATCTGGGTTAATACGCAGTGAAATCGGCGCCTTAACGCCCAGCTCACCAGCCACTTTATTCAGTCGCTCTAGTTCTGGCTCAGACTCTACGTTGAAACATTTAATGTTCAACTCAAGCGCACGCTTCATTTCAGCGGCTGTTTTGCCGACACCAGAGAACACAACTTTCGCCGGATCGCCACCTGCAGCAACCACACGCTCTAGCTCACCGCCAGATACAATGTCGAAACCAGAGCCCAAGCGAGCCAAAGTGTTCAACACGCCAAGGTTCGAGTTAGCTTTAACGGCGTAACACACCAAGTGTGGATGCTCGCCAACCGACGAATCAAACGCATTCCAGTGGCGTTCTAATGTTGCACGAGAATATACATACAGCGGTGTACCATATTGCTCTGCTAGTTGTGAAAGTGCGACGTCCTCAGCCCAAAGCTGGCCATCTTCCTGATAGTTGAAGTAATCCAAAGTTCTTATCCCTTATAAATAACGATTTCTGCGTGTTTCACTTATTGTGATTGTTCAGTCTGCTGAACTTCATCAGGATCGTACAACGGACCCGTTTGACCACAACCAGAAAGTCCAATAACGGACACCATAAACAGAGCGGTAATTAATTTTTTCATTTTGCATATCGTGATTATTAACTCAATGCCCCCTATAATCGCACCACACTCAAGAAAAGCAATAGGATAGAAAGGATGAACGATACTGAATTTCATCAGCTGGTCGATATACAGATGCAAAACATCGAAGAAGCTATCGATGAATCAGAGGCAGATGTTGATTACGAAGTGACTGGTAACGTGATGACGCTGGAGTTTGAAAACCGCAGCCAAATTATCATTAACCGCCAAGAACCAATGCGTGAGATCTGGCTAGCGTCTAAATCTGGTGGCTTTCACTTCAAGCTAATTGATGACAAGTGGACATGCTCAAAGACGGGCATGGAATTGTTTGAGATGGTAAAAGAAGAATGCGTAAAGCACGCAGGTGAAGAGATCAATTGGGTCTAATCATTTGTAAGCAAAACTAAAAAGGAGTGAATCAATCACTCCTTTTTTAATATCAATCAGTCTCAATAAGCCTAGATGTTGACTATCTTTGAACTCCGAGAAGCCAAGGTCGCATCGTTACGGTAAGGCACAACATAAGAGTTTCCCTCTTCCGGATGAACGATCTGATAGTACTGAGGGAGATTAAAGTTAATCAATTTAGAAGACATCTTCGACTCATCTTTTACCGACGTGTAGAAAGAGTTCACGCTCGCGATCATCTCATCTTTTTCGCCGCTGTACTGGTGATACACCTCGACCTGATTCGACTCGTCCAATACATAGATATTGAAACCTTTGTCGGTGTCTTCGAAGAAAAATTGAATTAACCCTTCACTGGCAAAGCCATCAACCACATCTGGCAGTTGATACTCTTGCTCTTTATCAAGCATCAGTAACGGTGAGCCCTTCAACTTATTGGTTGAGATACTACGGTAGAAATCGACAGAGTTTTCCAACATCTGTACCGACACACCACGACGTTCAAAGAACAGACCAAACATCTTGTTGGCTAAACGAATAGCTTTAAAGCGGCGACGTTTCTCTGGTTCAATCGGTTTCAAGCGTAAATCGATACACTCGGCAAGCAGTTGATAGACCATGTTACGCATCACACCGCGTAGGTTTTTGCTGTAACAGAATACATCGACCGATTCTGGCGGTAAGGCATCTTGGTGCATCTTACCCAGTACCGTCTTAAGCGCGTCCAGCATCGCAGTATCCCCTTGGAAATGAAGCGTACGTACTTCATGCCAAGAGTTACGATAAACCAAGTCGACACTGCCGACTAAGCTCTTACCTTCTTCACCAAAGCTGAAGATATCGGCGTTCTTAAGATCCACTTTTAATGCACGACCACTTAATTCAGACGTCGGGTCATTTTCAAAGTTGATGAACATCGCCAGTTGGCTTATCTCACATGGGCTCGCCAGTGCTTGCATGCTCGGACGACGTTTACGTAAAGAGAAGGTGTTACGTAGGTCACTCACCATTTGATAGAACTTATCGATATCAATGTGAGCATCACGAACCACAGAGTGCAAACGTGTCGACTCGGTAATTAAGCCATTAAAGAATGACCAAGCAACCAACTTACTCAAATACTCATGATGCTCTAGTGAAGGCTGACCAAGAATACGATGCGCTACCAAGGGCTGTTTATACAGATACCAACCAGCTTTGTTGGACTGACCCTGACGAACTTCGATGAAGCTCAAGTCTGGTTCATGCAGATCCGGGGAAATTTGCGGGTTCAGTAGCGTCACTTTGCCCGGCAATACCTCAAACGCAGCGTAAAGCTTACGAGCCAAGATACTGATATCTTGTGGGCTGATTGCCGATGTGATGTCGTTACGACGCGCAAATTGAATCAGGTTACGGTAGCTCAGCATCAAGGCATCAAGCAGCGCATGGTGCACCACTTTAACCTGCTCAACCTTCCAGTTACGGCGGTTGTCGAGCTCAGCAATGGTTTCTTGTCCCCAGTTCCAAGATTTAGTCATCTCGGTTAAGGCTTCACGACGCCATGCCACAGAACCAATACCCGCTTCACGCGACAACTTCTCGTGGGTCTTAAGGTAGAAACAGCGTCTCACCAGATCCAAACGAGTATGGTCGTTAATGCGTTCTAGATAGCGAGTTACCTTTTCTAGCATCAGATAATAACTATCCATGCCATACAGATCAGGTTCATCCGCGAAGAAGCGGCGCTTGGTATCGATACTCAGCAGTTGGGTGTTTGGGTATTCCCATGAATACGCTTCTAACAGGATCGCCTTCAACACCGATTTATACGGGGAGTCGATACTCTTATAGAGCTGCCATAGGTTTGAACCAAAGTATTCTTCAGCAGGAATGCGATTCAGCTTGCCGAAGTCTATCCACTGCGAACAATCAAGATAACCATCCTGACATAAGCCTTGAACGTATTGGTCATAACACTCTTCCATCTCAGGAGGAATGATTTGCCATAACAAACGTTGGCCAGCCAAGCGAACCGCAGAACGATAGAATTCATCAAGCAACAACAAGTGCTGTGAAGAACCGCAGTTATCACCGGTCATCTCTTCAGAATGGTTCGAGCGAAAACGCTGTTCATCCATCAAGAAGAAATTTGCCTCAACCCCTAAGGTTTCCGCCCAATCAGTAATAAGCAGACATTTATTAGTCAGGCTATCGCGCGCTGCGCCATCCATATCCGGAGACACACACACCCAGATATCAAGATCACTTGAGGTGCTTTGACCAATAGAGGAAGTACTACCCATGGTGTACAGACCAAGGATTGCCGGTTCAGCAGCCTCAGTGAGTTTGCCACCAAGCGTTAATTCGGTATCAGACACAAATTGCTTTTGGAATTCGTTAAGCGTGAAGCTACGAATTCCAAAAGGAACTTGTTGGTCATAGTAACCAGGCATCATTGGATGATTGAAGTGAAGCAGTGCGGGGATAAGGTTGAAAACTCGCTGGCCTTGGACATTCATCAACGCCAACGCACGATCAATGCGCTGCTGATTTAGATTGTCTAATCGTTGAATCAAAGTCTGAGTGTAAGCCTGCAAGGTAAGTCCTTGGTTTGAGATTAAATGCACTTCTGTTTAGTTACTGAACGAAAGCAGCAACAAAACGTGATCAATTTAACACTTTTACCCTTAATGGTAAAGCAAAGGAAGCCGTCATACTGGCCAATTCCTCAATGACAAAAAGTTAAACTCACGGCGCCGTAGTGTCCTCTTTATTGACTATTTCTAATAATAGCCCATGTTTCAAATGAGATACCAATCACACTATTTTGGTGAACTCATGAAAATCTCTCAGCTATCAAAGCATGGAATGATCAAACAGTAAGAATTTCCGTCTCACAATGGTAGGATTAGGCTATTACAGAACCTATATCGGAAACACCATGACAAATTCAGCACCAATCCGTATCGCTACCAGAAAAAGCCCTCTTGCCCTTTGGCAGGCATACTTTGTAAGGGATGCACTGCAAGCTGCTCACCCTGGTTTAGAGGTTGAGTTGGTAACTATGGTGACCAAAGGTGACATCATCTTAGACACTCCGCTTGCTAAAGTGGGTGGTAAAGGACTGTTCGTTAAAGAACTCGAAGTGGCGATGCTAGAAGGTCGTGCTGACCTTGCCGTTCACTCAATGAAAGATGTACCTGTCGACTTCCCTGAAGGTTTAGGTCTGGTGACGATTTGTGAACGCGAAGATCCTCGTGATGCTTTCGTATCAAACACTTACAACAACATCGATGAGCTACCACAAGGTGCTGTCGTAGGTACATGTAGCCTACGCCGTCAGTGTCAGTTACTGGAATACCGCCCTGATTTAATCATCAAAGAACTACGCGGCAATGTAGGTACTCGTTTAGGTAAACTCGATGACGGTCAATACGATGCGATCGTGCTGGCTGCTGCTGGTCTTAAGCGTCTAGAATTGGAAGAACGCATCCGCAGCTTTATCGAGCCAGAACAGTCTCTTCCAGCGGTAGGCCAAGGCGCTGTTGGTATTGAATGTCGTCTTGATGATGAGCGTCTGATTAAGCTTCTTGAACCATTGAATCATAAAGATACAGCTGATCGCGTGCTGTGCGAACGTGCTATGAACCTAACTCTGGAAGGTGGCTGCCAGGTTCCTATTGGTAGCTACTCACTATTAGACGGTGACAGCATCTGGTTGCGTGCTCTTGTCGGTGAACCGGACGGTTCTAAAATGGTTCGCGGCGAGATCTCTGGCTCTCGTAAAGATGCTGAAGCGCTTGGCGTTACTCTGGCAAATCAACTGCTGGATGACGGTGCGAGAGAAATCTTAACCAAGCTATACGCAGACCAAGAATAATTATGACCGTGTTGGTGACTCGTCCCGGTTCAGAGGGACAATCGCTTTGCCAACAACTAGCGGATGAAGGGATTCAAGCAATCCATCATCCGCTTATTCGTATCGTTGATAATCCAGACTCAGTGGATTTAAGCTCCCAGCTTAATAACAGCGATATTATTATTGCAGTCAGTCACCATGCTGTGACCGCTGCCCAAAGTCTCCTTTCAAAAACCTCATCTATTTGGCCTACTTCGCCGCTTTATCTTGGCGTTGGTCAAAAAACTGCGCACGTTTTAAGCAAAGTCTGTAAACAAAAAGTAAACTATCCTCAAGTCAGTGATAGTGAACATCTTCTTAAACTTACTGAACTTAATGGCGTAGATAATAAATCCATTTTGATACTGCGTGGCAATGGTGGGCGTGAGCTCATTCGAGATTCTTTACTCAATCGAGGTGCACAAGTCTCTTATTGTGAGACCTATCGTAGAGAATATATTCCCATTAGCGACCACAATACCTATCAAACATGGATAAACAAAAACACGTCCAAAGTTGTCATCACTAGTCAGGAGCAATTGGAGTATCTCTGCTCAATTATCCCTGATGAGTATTTGGCTTGGCTTTCAACAAGACAACTATTTGTCCCAAGCCAACGCATAGCAGAGCGAGCACAACAGCTCGGTTTCTCAAACGTGACCAATACTCAAAGTGCTACGAACCAAATATTACTGGCTGCTCTCCGGCCTTAGCTAGAAACAGGAAATAAGCATGACAAGCAAAAAAAATAATGAGCATATTGAACCTGAACAGAAACAAGACACTCAGCCAGTAGTTGTTGAAAACGAAAAAGCTGAATCTACAGAGACAAAACAGCCTGAACAAAAATTTGATGCTTCTGCGTCAAATACCGCTAAAAATGAACAACCTCAAGCTGAACATAAAGAGCAAATAGAGAAAGCGGAAAAGCAAGGTAAGCGCGGTGTCAAACTAGGCGCTATTGCGATCGCTATTTCTATTATTTTCAGCGGCGGCATCGCGTTTCAAATGCAGCAAAAGAGCGCTGAGTACTCAGCTCAAATCGCAGATCTTCAAGCACAACTGCAAAATACCCAATCTGCAGTAAATAAAGACCTACAAACCATCAAACAAGAGACTATCCAAGAAGCGTCGCACGCAGTGGAGAAAACTCAGGTTGTACAATCTCAACAACAGAAGAGCATTCAAAGCCTACAGTTAGCGGTTGCTGACGTTAAAGGCCGTCGACCGAATGACTGGTTGCTTGCTGAAGCCGATTACCTTGTGAAACTTGCTGGTCGTAAACTGTTCCTCGAGCATGATGCCGTTAGTGCAACCAAACTAATGGAAAGCGCCGATCAACGTATCGCCGCACTGAATGACCCAAGCTTAGTATCTCTGCGTCAATCCATGACCAATGACATTACTAAGCTTCGCACTATCCCTCTGATCGACCGTGATGGCTTAGTTCTTCGTATCACAAGCCTACAACAACAAGTCGATACTCTACCGCTTGCCAATGCGATTCTCCCAGAAGCTGCAGTTGTAGAGAAAAAAGCCGTATCGCAAGACATCAATGATTGGCAGAACAACCTGATGACGTCGATGAAAGACTTCTCCGAAAACTTCATCACCTTCCGCAGTCGTGATGGAGAAGTCATTCCTTTATTATCACCAGAGCAGCACTTCTACCTGCGTGAAAATATCAAAGGCAAACTAGAGACAGCCATTCGCGCCGTCTACAAAGAGCAAGGCGATATCTACAGTGCCGCACTGCAAACAGCTAACGAGTGGTCGAAGTCGTACCTAAACCAAGATAACAACTCAGTGATTGAGTTTGAGAAGGCAATTAAGCAGCTGAGCGAGCAGAATATTTCTGTGAAATATCCTGTAAAACTTGAGTCTCAAAATGAGTTGTCTGACGTGATTCGTGAACGCCTACGTCGTGAAGTAACCGTTATGACCACGGAGGAAAAATAATGATTCGTTGGATTTTTCTTTTTCTCGTTCTAGGTGCTGGACTCGTTGTTGGTACCCAGTTCTCAGGCCAGCAGGGTTATGTCCTAATCTCAATTGCTAATAAAACGATTGAGATGAGTGTGACAACTCTAGTTATTTTTGTGATTGCAGTTCTAGCGGCTTTGTTCGGCTTAGAATACCTATTTAAAAAGCTTATTTACGCAAGTTCAACCACTTGGAACTGGTTCAGTGTTCGTAAACTGAAACGCTCTCGTCGCTATACCAATGAAGGAATCATCAAACTTCTTGAAGGTGACTGGAAAGGCGCAGAGAAGAAGGTAACTCGTTGGGCTAACCACCACGACATGCCGCTGCTTTGTTATTTAGTCGCTTCTCAAGCGGCACACGAACAAGGTAATACTGGTGAGCGTGACAAATACATCGAGCTCGCTAGCCAGCAAGACAACTCATTACTTGCCGTTGAGTTAACCAAGGCTAAACAACAGATCAGTGAATCGAACTACGAAGCGGCTTTCGATACACTTTCAACATTGAAAGGTTCGTACCCGAATAACACCGCTGTACTTGGCCTGCTAAAAGCTACTTACATGCAACTTAAGCTGTGGCAGCCATTGTTAGAGCTAACTCCTAAATTGGCTAAGAACAAGCTTCTTACAGCTGAAGAGCAAGTTGAGTTAGAACAAAAAGCACAATGTGGCTTGCTTCACGATGTGGCACAACAGCAAGGTAGCGAAGGTTTAATCAGCCATTGGAACAAGCTTTCCAGGAAGCAGAAACAAAGCTCTCACCTTGTTTCCTGTTTTGTGAAGCAACTGATCGCTCGTAAAGCTGATTCAGAAGCCTTCACAGTGATTAAAGAGAACATCGCGAAGAGTGGTTCAAATGAACTCTACATGTTGCTTCCTGAGTTAAATCTTGCCGATCACCACCCTGTAGTAGTAATGCTAGAACGTGCTATCAGTAAAGACGGTGGCAATGCCGAGGCACACAGCGCATTAGCTCAGTTCTACCTAAAAGAACAGAAGTGGGCAGAAGCGCAAAGTCACTTTGAAAAAGCACTAGCACTTCGCTCAAACGTTTCAGACTACGGATACTTGTCTGATGCACTAGAGAAACAGAACTTAACCAAAGCAGCCCATGAAGTTTCTCGTAAGGCACTCGCTCTAGTTCAGCCAGCTTAATCTAATACATCTAAAATGAAGCCGGTGCCAAGCATCGGCTTTTTTATGTCTGCAGTTTGCCCTAGATAACTTCCGAAGTACCGATAGTCAAAACACTTAGGAGAAAGAACAATAGTCACCCTTCTAATAGCCTTCAAATCCTCCAACCTAGGTTGATCGAAGCTTCATCAACATAACAGTCCATTCCTAATCAAACCTACCTAGCTCTTAACTACCTACAACGAATACATATTGCTCATTGCCTTTCAAATATCATTAACGCTCTATAAGTACTGATTTTAAGTCGCAAAGTTAAATCACCATGAAATCACTCACAAGGTCTCCCCAAAAACACAGAGAGACACTTTAGATCAATGCGAAGACTAGCTTAGTCAATTCTGAAAAAAGCACTGTAGAAGCCATTAGAGTTGGCTGAAACCTATGTATAAGTTATTGAAGGAATGAGGAACAGGTAGCTAGAGGGTTGTAGCGAAGAAAAAGAAAACGTTTCGCGGTAGTTGTCACCTAATCGAAGTGGGATCGATATTAGAGTGGGCTTAGCTATTGTAGTTACTAGGTGAAAAACCCACATCCCAGCAATACGCCTCAAAGCTATGGATTTTGTAAGCCCGAACTATCTTTGTAACTAATTTACTGCTTCAAGACTAAAGAAGGGGGATGTATCACTGCGGACTTCAAACTCTAGATGAAACCAATGCTGAGATACAACAAAGCCTCCCAGTTTAAAGCGAGGATTAGTCATGACGCAGAGTACGCTTAACGTATAGTTTATTTGGAATGCTCACAAAGGGGTTCAATCTGTAAACACATTTCAGGACGGGACAGCCTAGAAACGTAAAAAGCCCTGCTATTCCTAGCAGAGCTTTCAAATCAATGGTTGATTCGGGGGTTATTTGGGATGAACAACTTTACGAAAGTTGTAGCCAAGACTTAAAACCTATACCCCAGAAACGACGAAAGCCTAGTCGTAAGACTAGGCTTTCTGATAAGTGGCGGAGTGGACGGGACTCGAACCCGCGACCCCCGGCGTGACAGGCCGGTATTCTAACCAACTGAACTACCACTCCGCAGTGGTCAACTCACTAAGTGAGTGTCCATATCTCCAGGTCGGTCAACCTAAAGATTTAATTTAAAGCCTGGCGATGTCCTACTCTCACATGGGGAAGCCCCACACTACCATCGGCGCTATTGTGTTTCACTTCTGAGTTCGGCATGGAATCAGGTGGGTCCACAATGCTATGGTCGCCAAGCAAATTTTAAAATTCGGAAAGCTAATCTAAAAGTATTTCTCTTCAAACGCATTCAAGGTCTGGTACATCTGAGTCCACAAAACCCCTTGGGTGTTGTATGGTTAAGCCTCACGGGCAATTAGTACAGGTTAGCTCAATGCCTCGCAGCACTTACACACCCTGCCTATCAACGTCGTAGTCTACGACAACCCTTTAGGACACTTATAGTGCCAGGGAAAACTCATCTCAAGGCTCGCTTCCCGCTTAGATGCTTTCAGCGGTTATCGATTCCGAACTTAGCTACCGGGCAATGCCATTGGCATGACAACCCGAACACCAGAGGTTCGTCCACTCCGGTCCTCTCGTACTAGGAGCAGCCCCTTTCAATTTTCCAACGCCCACGGCAGATAGGGACCGAACTGTCTCACGACGTTCTAAACCCAGCTCGCGTACCACTTTAAATGGCGAACAGCCATACCCTTGGGACCGACTTCAGCCCCAGGATGTGATGAGCCGACATCGAGGTGCCAAACACCGCCGTCGATATGAACTCTTGGGCGGTATCAGCCTGTTATCCCCGGAGTACCTTTTATCCGTTGAGCGATGGCCCTTCCATTCAGAACCACCGGATCACTATGACCTGCTTTCGCACCTGCTCGAATTGTCATTCTCGCAGTCAAGCGGGCTTATGCCATTGCACTAACCACACGATGTCCAACCGTGTTTAGCCCACCTTCGTGCTCCTCCGTTACTCTTTGGGAGGAGACCGCCCCAGTCAAACTACCCACCAGGCACTGTCCGTAATCCCGATTCAGGGACCAACGTTAGAACATCAAAACTACAAGGGTGGTATTTCAAGGACGACTCCACCACATCTAGCGACGCGGTTTCATAGTCTCCCACCTATCCTACACATGTAGGTTCAATGTTCAGTGCCAAGCTGTAGTAAAGGTTCACGGGGTCTTTCCGTCTAGCCGCGGGTACACTGCATCTTCACAGCGATTTCAATTTCACTGAGTCTCGGGTGGAGACAGCGTGGCCATCATTACGCCATTCGTGCAGGTCGGAACTTACCCGACAAGGAATTTCGCTACCTTAGGACCGTTATAGTTACGGCCGCCGTTTACCGGGGCTTCGATCAAGAGCTTCGACCGAAGTCTAACCCCATCAATTAACCTTCCGGCACCGGGCAGGCGTCACACCGTATACGTCATCTTACGATTTTGCACAGTGCTGTGTTTTTAATAAACAGTTGCAGCCACCTGGTATCTGCGACTCTCGTCTGCTCCATCCGCAAGGGACTTCACTGATAAGAGCGTACCTTCTCCCGAAGTTACGGTACCATTTTGCCTAGTTCCTTCACCCGAGTTCTCTCAAGCGCCTTGGTATTCTCTACCCGACCACCTGTGTCGGTTTGGGGTACGATTCCTTACAATCTGAAGCTTAGAGGCTTTTCCTGGAAGCATGGCATCAATGACTTCACTACCGTAGTAGCTCGACATCGTATCTCAGCGTTAAAGAAAGTCCGGATTTACCTAAACTTTCCGCCTACATACTTGAACCTGGACAACCGTCGCCAGGCCCACCTAGCCTTCTCCGTCCCCCCATCGCAATTGTAAGAAGTACGGGAATATTAACCCGTTTCCCATCGACTACGCCTTTCGGCCTCGCCTTAGGAGTCGACTTACCCTGCCCCGATTAACGTTGGACAGGAACCCTTGGTCTTCCGGCGAGGGAGTTTTTCACTCCCTTTATCGTTACTCATGTCAGCATTCGCACTTCTGATACCTCCAGCAGCCCTTACAGACCACCTTCAACGGCTTACAGAACGCTCCCCTACCCCACATACCCTAAGGTACGTAGCCGCAGCTTCGGTGTATAGCTTAGCCCCGTTACATCTTCCGCGCAGGCCGACTCGACCAGTGAGCTATTACGCTTTCTTTAAATGATGGCTGCTTCTAAGCCAACATCCTGGCTGTCTGAGCCTTCCCACATCGTTTCCCACTTAGCTATACTTTGGGACCTTAGCTGGCGGTCTGGGTTGTTTCCCTCTCCACGACGGACGTTAGCACCCGCCGTGTGTCTCCCGGATAGTACTTACTGGTATTCGGAGTTTGCAAAGGGTTGGTAAGTCGGGATGACCCCCTAGCCTTAACAGTGCTCTACCCCCAGTAGTATTCGTCCGAGGCGCTACCTAAATAGCTTTCGGGGAGAACCAGCTATCTCCAGGTTTGATTGGCCTTTCACCCCTAGCCACAAGTCATCCGCTAATTTTTCAACATTAGTCGGTTCGGTCCTCCAGTTGATGTTACTCAACCTTCAACCTGCCCATGGCTAGATCACCTGGTTTCGGGTCTAATCCTAGCAACTGTACGCCCAGTTAAGACTCGGTTTCCCTACGGCTCCCCTAAACGGTTAACCTTGCTACTAAAATTAAGTCGCTGACCCATTATACAAAAGGTACGCAGTCACACCACGAAGGTGCTCCTACTGCTTGTACGTACACGGTTTCAGGTTCTATTTCACTCCCCTCACAGGGGTTCTTTTCGCCTTTCCCTCACGGTACTGGTTCACTATCGGTCAGTCAGTAGTATTTAGCCTTGGAGGATGGTCCCCCCATATTCAGACAGGATATCACGTGTCCCGCCCTACTCGATTTCACTGATTATGATGTGTCGGTTACGGGGCTATCACCCTTTGTTGCGCCACTTTCCAGAGGCTTCACCTGCATCATTAAAAGCTTAAGGGCTAATCCAATTTCGCTCGCCGCTACTTTCGGAATCTCGGTTGATTTCTCTTCCTCGGGGTACTTAGATGTTTCAGTTCCCCCGGTTTGCCTCCTGTTGCTATGTATTCACAACAGGATACGTGCTTATGCACGTGGGTTTCCCCATTCAGAAATCCCAGACTCAAAAGGTTATTACTACCTAATCTGGGCTTATCGCAAGTTATTACGTCTTTCATCGCCTCTGACTGCCAAGGCATCCACCGTGTACGCTTAGTCACTTAACCATACAACCCGAAAGGGTCTTAGTGTATGGCAACTAACCAAGGTTTTTGGTTGTCATTAAGAAGGGTTAATTCTCAATGACTGTTTGCCGGACTCAATTGTGAATCAAATAAATTTGATTCGAATACAAGACACTTGAATGTGTTTGTTGTGTTTATCTAATAAAAGATAAACATTGAGAACTTTTAAATTTGATTTGAATTACTCGTAAGTAATCAAATCAGTCAGCTTTCCAAATTGTTAAAGAGCTAGATTTCTTTCGAAACCATTTTTAAATATTTTCAGATAAAAACACTTAAAGATGGTGGAGCTATGCGGGATCGAACCGCAGACCTCCTGCGTGCAAGGCAGGCGCTCTCCCAGCTGAGCTATAGCCCCATCTTTGTTTCTAGTCGATATTGGTGGGTCTGAGTGGACTCGAACCACCGACCTCCCGCTTATCAGGCGAGCGCTCTAACCAGCTGAGCTACAGACCCAATATCGTCTCTTTTACTTTTCTAAACCTAATCAATCTGTGTGGACACTCATCGTAAGTATCTTCGTATAAGGAGGTGATCCAGCCCCAGGTTCCCCTAGGGCTACCTTGTTACGACTTCACCCCAGTCATGAACCACAAAGTGGTGAGCGTCCTCCCCGAAAGGTTAAACTACCCACTTCTTTTGCAGCCCACTCCCATGGTGTGACGGGCGGTGTGTACAAGGCCCGGGAACGTATTCACCGTGACATTCTGATTCACGATTACTAGCGATTCCGACTTCATGGAGTCGAGTTGCAGACTCCAATCCGGACTACGACGCACTTTTTGGGATTCGCTCACTATCGCTAGCTTGCTGCCCTCTGTATGCGCCATTGTAGCACGTGTGTAGCCCTACTCGTAAGGGCCATGATGACTTGACGTCGTCCCCACCTTCCTCCGGTTTATCACCGGCAGTCTCCCTGGAGTTCCCGACATTACTCGCTGGCAAACAAGGATAAGGGTTGCGCTCGTTGCGGGACTTAACCCAACATTTCACAACACGAGCTGACGACAGCCATGCAGCACCTGTCTCAGAGCTCCCGAAGGCACACCTGCGTCTCCGCTGGCTTCTCTGGATGTCAAGAGTAGGTAAGGTTCTTCGCGTTGCATCGAATTAAACCACATGCTCCACCGCTTGTGCGGGCCCCCGTCAATTCATTTGAGTTTTAATCTTGCGACCGTACTCCCCAGGCGGTCTACTTAACGCGTTAGCTCCGAAAGCCACGGCTCAAGGCCACAACCTCCAAGTAGACATCGTTTACGGCGTGGACTACCAGGGTATCTAATCCTGTTTGCTCCCCACGCTTTCGCATCTGAGTGTCAGTGTCTGTCCAGGGGGCCGCCTTCGCCACTGGTATTCCTTCAGATCTCTACGCATTTCACCGCTACACCTGAAATTCTACCCCCCTCTACAGCACTCTAGTTCACCAGTTTCAAATGCAGTTCCGAGGTTGAGCCCCGGGCTTTCACATCTGACTTAATGAACCACCTGCATGCGCTTTACGCCCAGTAATTCCGATTAACGCTCGCACCCTCCGTATTACCGCGGCTGCTGGCACGGAGTTAGCCGGTGCTTCTTCTGTTGCTAACGTCAAGATATGCAGCTATTAACTACACACCCTTCCTCACAACTGAAAGTACTTTACAACCCGAAGGCCTTCTTCATACACGCGGCATGGCTGCATCAGGCTTTCGCCCATTGTGCAATATTCCCCACTGCTGCCTCCCGTAGGAGTCTGGACCGTGTCTCAGTTCCAGTGTGGCTGATCATCCTCTCAGACCAGCTAGGGATCGTCGCCTTGGTGAGCCATTACCTCACCAACTAGCTAATCCCACCTAGGCATATCTTGACGCGAGAGGCCCGAAGGTCCCCCTCTTTGGCCCGTAGGCATTATGCGGTATTAGCCATCGTTTCCAATGGTTATCCCCCACATCAAGGCAATTTCCTAGGCATTACTCACCCGTCCGCCGCTCGACGCCCATTAAATCCTCCGAAGATTCAATAATGTCGTTTCCGCTCGACTTGCATGTGTTAGGCCTGCCGCCAGCGTTCAATCTGAGCCATGATCAAACTCTTCAATTTAAGATTTTGTGACTCAACGAATACTGACTTCAAAACTATTCTTTATAAATAAAGAGTGTAATTTTAAAGCTATTACCATTCCAACAGAATGGTAATGAATTGACTGTGCCAAATAACCGAAGTTATTCGTATTGGTCACTCAGTTCATTGAAATCAATTTTGTTACCGAAGTAACTGTTTTATCCAAAGGATAAAACGTTTTGATATTCATCAACGAGTGCCCACACAGATTGATAGGTTTAAATTGTTAAAGAGCTTTGCTTTCAGTGTCTTAGCACGTAAGCAGGACGCGTATAATACGCTTTCCACTTTGAAAGTCAACATAAAATACTAAGAAAACTTAGAACTCTATGGTGACTTGTCTATTTAATAGACAAAGTCGAACTTTTGTCTTCACTTTTAAAAAAGTGAAAATAAATTTGGAGCCTGGCGATGTCCTACTCTCACATGGGGAAGCCCCACACTACCATCGGCGCTATTGTGTTTCACTTCTGAGTTCGGCATGGAATCAGGTGGGTCCACAATGCTATGGTCGCCAAGCAAATTTTAAAATTCGGAAAGCTAATCTAAAAGTATTTCTCTTCAAACGCATTCAAGGTCTGGTACATCTGAGTCCACAAAACCCCTTGGGTGTTGTATGGTTAAGCCTCACGGGCAATTAGTACAGGTTAGCTCAATGCCTCGCAGCACTTACACACCCTGCCTATCAACGTCGTAGTCTACGACAACCCTTTAGGACACTTATAGTGCCAGGGAAAACTCATCTCAAGGCTCGCTTCCCGCTTAGATGCTTTCAGCGGTTATCGATTCCGAACTTAGCTACCGGGCAATGCCATTGGCATGACAACCCGAACACCAGAGGTTCGTCCACTCCGGTCCTCTCGTACTAGGAGCAGCCCCTTTCAATTTTCCAACGCCCACGGCAGATAGGGACCGAACTGTCTCACGACGTTCTAAACCCAGCTCGCGTACCACTTTAAATGGCGAACAGCCATACCCTTGGGACCGACTTCAGCCCCAGGATGTGATGAGCCGACATCGAGGTGCCAAACACCGCCGTCGATATGAACTCTTGGGCGGTATCAGCCTGTTATCCCCGGAGTACCTTTTATCCGTTGAGCGATGGCCCTTCCATTCAGAACCACCGGATCACTATGACCTGCTTTCGCACCTGCTCGAATTGTCATTCTCGCAGTCAAGCGGGCTTATGCCATTGCACTAACCACACGATGTCCAACCGTGTTTAGCCCACCTTCGTGCTCCTCCGTTACTCTTTGGGAGGAGACCGCCCCAGTCAAACTACCCACCAGGCACTGTCCGTAATCCCGATTCAGGGACCAACGTTAGAACATCAAAACTACAAGGGTGGTATTTCAAGGACGACTCCACCACATCTAGCGACGCGGTTTCATAGTCTCCCACCTATCCTACACATGTAGGTTCAATGTTCAGTGCCAAGCTGTAGTAAAGGTTCACGGGGTCTTTCCGTCTAGCCGCGGGTACACTGCATCTTCACAGCGATTTCAATTTCACTGAGTCTCGGGTGGAGACAGCGTGGCCATCATTACGCCATTCGTGCAGGTCGGAACTTACCCGACAAGGAATTTCGCTACCTTAGGACCGTTATAGTTACGGCCGCCGTTTACCGGGGCTTCGATCAAGAGCTTCGACCGAAGTCTAACCCCATCAATTAACCTTCCGGCACCGGGCAGGCGTCACACCGTATACGTCATCTTACGATTTTGCACAGTGCTGTGTTTTTAATAAACAGTTGCAGCCACCTGGTATCTGCGACTCTCGTCTGCTCCATCCGCAAGGGACTTCACTGATAAGAGCGTACCTTCTCCCGAAGTTACGGTACCATTTTGCCTAGTTCCTTCACCCGAGTTCTCTCAAGCGCCTTGGTATTCTCTACCCGACCACCTGTGTCGGTTTGGGGTACGATTCCTTACAATCTGAAGCTTAGAGGCTTTTCCTGGAAGCATGGCATCAATGACTTCACTACCGTAGTAGCTCGACATCGTATCTCAGCGTTAAGAAAGTCCGGATTTACCTAAACTTTCCGCCTACGTACTTGAACCTGGACAACCGTCGCCAGGCCCACCTAGCCTTCTCCGTCCCCCCATCGCAATTGTAAGAAGTACGGGAATATTAACCCGTTTCCCATCGACTACGCCTTTCGGCCTCGCCTTAGGAGTCGACTTACCCTGCCCCGATTAACGTTGGACAGGAACCCTTGGTCTTCCGGCGAGGGAGTTTTTCACTCCCTTTATCGTTACTCATGTCAGCATTCGCACTTCTGATACCTCCAGCAGCCCTTACAGACCACCTTCAACGGCTTACAGAACGCTCCCCTACCCCACATACCCTAAGGTACGTAGCCGCAGCTTCGGTGTATAGCTTAGCCCCGTTACATCTTCCGCGCAGGCCGACTCGACCAGTGAGCTATTACGCTTTCTTTAAATGATGGCTGCTTCTAAGCCAACATCCTGGCTGTCTGAGCCTTCCCACATCGTTTCCCACTTAGCTATACTTTGGGACCTTAGCTGGCGGTCTGGGTTGTTTCCCTCTCCACGACGGACGTTAGCACCCGCCGTGTGTCTCCCGGATAGTACTTACTGGTATTCGGAGTTTGCAAAGGGTTGGTAAGTCGGGATGACCCCCTAGCCTTAACAGTGCTCTACCCCCAGTAGTATTCGTCCGAGGCGCTACCTAAATAGCTTTCGGGGAGAACCAGCTATCTCCAGGTTTGATTGGCCTTTCACCCCTAGCCACAAGTCATCCGCTAATTTTTCAACATTAGTCGGTTCGGTCCTCCAGTTGATGTTACTCAACCTTCAACCTGCCCATGGCTAGATCACCTGGTTTCGGGTCTAATCCTAGCAACTGTACGCCCAGTTAAGACTCGGTTTCCCTACGGCTCCCCTAAACGGTTAACCTTGCTACTAAAATTAAGTCGCTGACCCATTATACAAAAGGTACGCAGTCACACCACGAAGGTGCTCCTACTGCTTGTACGTACACGGTTTCAGGTTCTATTTCACTCCCCTCACAGGGGTTCTTTTCGCCTTTCCCTCACGGTACTGGTTCACTATCGGTCAGTCAGTAGTATTTAGCCTTGGAGGATGGTCCCCCCATATTCAGACAGGATATCACGTGTCCCGCCCTACTCGATTTCACTGATTATGATGTGTCGGTTACGGGGCTATCACCCTTTGTTGCGCCACTTTCCAGAGGCTTCACCTGCATCATTAAAAGCTTAAGGGCTAATCCAATTTCGCTCGCCGCTACTTTCGGAATCTCGGTTGATTTCTCTTCCTCGGGGTACTTAGATGTTTCAGTTCCCCCGGTTTGCCTCCTGTTGCTATGTATTCACAACAGGATACGTGCTTATGCACGTGGGTTTCCCCATTCAGAAATCCCAGACTCAAAAGGTTATTACTACCTAATCTGGGCTTATCGCAAGTTATTACGTCTTTCATCGCCTCTGACTGCCAAGGCATCCACCGTGTACGCTTAGTCACTTAACCATACAACCCGAAAGGGTCTCTGTTTTACTTTCGCTTTTGAAAAGCGAAAACAAACTAGTATGGCAACTAACCAAGGTTTTTGGTTGTCATCAAGAAGGGTTAATTCTTGATGACTGTTTGCCGGACTCAATTGTGAATCAAATAAATTTGATTCGAATACAAGACACTTGAATGTGTTTGTTGTGTTTATACCGTTCTTATTAACTAAGAGCAGATAAACATTGAGAACTTTTAAATTTGATTTGAATTACTCGTAAGTAATCAAATCAGTCAGCTTTCCAAATTGTTAAAGAGCATAAAGCAAAAAGCTTTAATCAATAACTTACGTTATTAATTAAAGCTCTGGCTTTAACTAAATCTAAACCATCAATCTGTGTGGACACTCATCGTAAGTATCTTCGTATAAGGAGGTGATCCAGCCCCAGGTTCCCCTAGGGCTACCTTGTTACGACTTCACCCCAGTCATGAACCACAAAGTGGTGAGCGTCCTCCTCGAAAGGTTAAACTACCCACTTCTTTTGCAGCCCACTCCCATGGTGTGACGGGCGGTGTGTACAAGGCCCGGGAACGTATTCACCGTGACATTCTGATTCACGATTACTAGCGATTCCGACTTCATGGAGTCGAGTTGCAGACTCCAATCCGGACTACGACGCACTTTTTGGGATTCGCTCACTATCGCTAGCTTGCTGCCCTCTGTATGCGCCATTGTAGCACGTGTGTAGCCCTACTCGTAAGGGCCATGATGACTTGACGTCGTCCCCACCTTCCTCCGGTTTATCACCGGCAGTCTCCCTGGAGTTCCCGACATTACTCGCTGGCAAACAAGGATAAGGGTTGCGCTCGTTGCGGGACTTAACCCAACATTTCACAACACGAGCTGACGACAGCCATGCAGCACCTGTCTCAGAGCTCCCGAAGGCACACCTGCGTCTCCGCTGGCTTCTCTGGATGTCAAGAGTAGGTAAGGTTCTTCGCGTTGCATCGAATTAAACCACATGCTCCACCGCTTGTGCGGGCCCCCGTCAATTCATTTGAGTTTTAATCTTGCGACCGTACTCCCCAGGCGGTCTACTTAACGCGTTAGCTCCGAAAGCCACGGCTCAAGGCCACAACCTCCAAGTAGACATCGTTTACGGCGTGGACTACCAGGGTATCTAATCCTGTTTGCTCCCCACGCTTTCGCATCTGAGTGTCAGTGTCTGTCCAGGGGGCCGCCTTCGCCACTGGTATTCCTTCAGATCTCTACGCATTTCACCGCTACACCTGAAATTCTACCCCCCTCTACAGCACTCTAGTTCACCAGTTTCAAATGCAGTTCCGAGGTTGAGCCCCGGGCTTTCACATCTGACTTAATGAACCACCTGCATGCGCTTTACGCCCAGTAATTCCGATTAACGCTCGCACCCTCCGTATTACCGCGGCTGCTGGCACGGAGTTAGCCGGTGCTTCTTCTGTTGCTAACGTCAAGATGTGCAGCTATTAACTACACACCCTTCCTCACAACTGAAAGTACTTTACAACCCGAAGGCCTTCTTCATACACGCGGCATGGCTGCATCAGGCTTTCGCCCATTGTGCAATATTCCCCACTGCTGCCTCCCGTAGGAGTCTGGACCGTGTCTCAGTTCCAGTGTGGCTGATCATCCTCTCAGACCAGCTAGGGATCGTCGCCTTGGTGAGCCATTACCTCACCAACTAGCTAATCCCACCTAGGCATATCTTGACGCGAGAGGCCCGAAGGTCCCCCTCTTTGGCCCGTAGGCATTATGCGGTATTAGCCATCGTTTCCAATGGTTATCCCCCACATCAAGGCAATTTCCTAGGCATTACTCACCCGTCCGCCGCTCGACGCCCATTAACGCACCCGAAGGATTGTTAGTGTCGTTTCCGCTCGACTTGCATGTGTTAGGCCTGCCGCCAGCGTTCAATCTGAGCCATGATCAAACTCTTCAATTTAAGATTTTGTGACTCAACGAATACTGACTTCAAAACTAATATTCATGTAAACATGAACATGTAATTCTAAAGCTATTACCATTCCAACAGAATGGTAATGAATTGACTGTGCCGAATAACTACAAGTAGTTAAACGTATTGGTCACTCAGTTCATTGAAATCAATTTTGATTCCGAAGAATCTGTTTTATCTAACGATAAAACGTTTTGATATTCATCAACGAGTGCCCACACAGATTGATAGGTTTAAATTGTTAAAGAGCTTCACTTGTTGAGCATTCCTTTTAAGTAAGGAGCCTCTCGAAGTGGACGGCCATTCTAGCGAATTAACATTCAGTGTCAAACACTTTTTGAAAATTAATTTTTGTCGCTTTCCGTCTGACTGATTCTTGCTGAAGCCTTGTGGCGTCTGCCGTCTCAGTGGTGTCGCATTATAGGGAACCCACTCAGCTTAGCAACTACTTTTTCATGAAAAATGAATAAATAGAGGTTAAGTGCCTAATAGTTCACCTAAACGGAAAAAAGAGAGCATTTCTGCTCTCTTTTTACTCTAAATCTAAAAGTATTCTTAGATAAATGCGTAAGCATCTGCGTACATATGGTCACGCTTTGCTTCTTTATTCTGAGTAAACAAGTCTCTTGCAGCACCTGCCATTTCGAAACGACCCGCAATGTAGATATCGAAATCAGCTAATGATTCGAAACTTTGCGTGATTGCTTCAAGTACATTACCCGTTTGACCGTGCCAAACTTCAGGCGCTTCTTCTACTACTGGTACAAAATGTACATTGCTGTGTTTTTCTGCAATGTCGACAAGCTCTTCTTTCGCGTATAGCTGGCACTCATCTTTTGCGCCCCAGTATAGATGAATCTCTTTTTTACTGTTCTGCGCGATGCAGTGATCGAGAATAGAACGCACGTAGCTAAAGCCAGTACCACCAGCAATGAGTAATAGAGGACGATCGCTTTCTTCTTTAACCCACGCATCACCGTGCGGAGCATCAATAGCTATGTCGCCATCTTCTGCTTGCGCTTTCTTCATTGCCTCAACAACTTCTGAAGCGTAAGCATTGTGCTCCGCTGCACCAATGTGTAACTCAAGCTCGCCTTCATGGCGACAAGGGCTGCTTGCAATCGAAAATGGACGCTTATCTTTTTCACCCATTTCAACCATCAAGTATTGGCCCGCTTTAAAAGCTACTGGTGTTTCTGGGTGAAGTAGGATTTGGTAAGTGTTACAAGCTAATGGCTCGATAGACTTCACTTTACATTTAATAGTCATGTTCTTCCTCTCACTAACCCTTAATCGGCAAAGGTTAGAACTAAATTACTTTCTGCAAATGCTTGGCAAGCAAAAATCCAACCTTGTAGCTGCTCTTTCTCTGTGAGCATGGGTTCAAGGTGGTAACTCACTTGGCCTTCTAATTTTTTGCACATACACATAGCGCATGCACCAACTTGGCAGCGGTTTGGAAAATTGACATTGCTGTTGAGCGCAGCATCCAAAACCGTTTGCCCTTTTTCTACGGTAAAACTGATATTTTCTGGGTATAAGACTACTTGGAAGCTCATGAGATTCCTAGTTGTTCCCAGATGCTATCAATTTTTTTAACGACGTCTGGGTTCTTAGTGATTGGAACACCCCACTCACGCAGGCACTCACCTTCAAACTTGTTCGTCGCATCTAGGCCCATTTTTGAGTGTCCAGTTTGGTTTTTCAGGAAGAACGTATCTCTGGCCGGATCCATTCTTGTAGTCACCGCCCAGATGATGTCATTCCAGTCACTGACATTAACGTCACTATCACACACGATGACAAACTTGTTCTCATCGAACTTAGACCAAACCGCTTCAATGATTTTCTTACCATTGCCTGCTGCTTGTTTATCGATAGACACAACGACCATGCAAGCATTGTCATTCTGTAAGTGAATATCAATAATTTCAGGGAAGGTTTCGGTTAGCTCAGCTAGGCAACCTTCAATATGCTGACTATCTATAGGTAAAGATTTAGCATCAGGTGATAGTGCTAGCTCCGCATCCCACTTCTTAGTAATGTCTAAACCCATTTTTGAGCCTAAACCTACCACTGGCGATGCAAAATCTAGTGAATCGATAGGTGTGTTCTCTATCATCAAGCTATCACGAGACGGATCCATATGTTCACACATGGCAGCGGTCACTTCAGACCAATCACGTGCGTTAACATCCTCATCGCATACCAAGACAAATTTTGTGTACATGAATTGGCGTAGGAAAGACCATACACCCATCATCACGCGCTTAGCGTGACCTGGGTATTGCTTCTTCATGGTCACTACCGCCATTCGGTACGAACAACCTTCAGGTGGCAAGTAGAAGTCTTCTATCTCCGGGAATTGCTTTTGAAGAATAGGAACAAACACTTCATTTAGCGCAACACCCAATACCGCAGGCTCATCAGGTGGACGGCCAGTATAAGTACTGTGATAGATAGGGTTCTCTCGCATGGTTACATGAGTAATAGTAAACACATGGTGCTTTTCTTTCTCGTTGTAGTAACCAGTATGATCTCCGTAAGGCCCTTCATCCGCGAATTCATTCGGGTCGATATAACCTTCCATCACGATTTCTGCACTTGCAGGAACTTCTAAGTCGTTGCTGATTGATTTAACGACCTCAGTTTTACTGCCACGCAATAAGCCGGCAAACGCGTATTCCGATAAAGTATCTGGAACGGGTGTAACGGCACCAAGAATCGTGGCAGGATCTGCACCAAACGCTACCGATACAGGGAATGGCTTGCCAGGGTTGGTTTCCATCCAATCACGTAGATCGAGCGCGCCACCACGGTGGGCTAACCAACGCATGATGATTTTATTCTTACCAATCTTTTGTTGGCGATAGATACCTAAGTTTTGGCGTTTCTTGTTCGGACCACGCGTAACGGTCAAACCCCATGTTAACAATGGTGCGACATCATCAGCCCAGCAACTCATCACCGGGATTTTATCAAGATCGACGTCATCGCCTTGCCATACAATTTGCTGACAGGCCGCCTTACGAAGGCGCTTAGCTGGCATGTTTAAGACTTGCTTAAACACAGGCAGCTTATCGATAGCGTCTTTAAAACCTTTCGGTGGCTCAGGTTCTTTTAAGTAAGCAAGCAACTTACCTACTTCGCGTAACTCTTTGACCTCTTGACGCCCCATACCAATGGCTACGCGATCAGGAGTACCGAATAGATTGGTCAAAACAGGCATGTCATAGCCTACGGGGTTTTCAAATAAAAGAGCCGGGCCACCAGCACGTAGAGTACGGTCGCTAATCTCGGTCATTTCATAGTCTGGGTCGACAGGGTGAGAAATGCGTTTCAACTGACCAATGCTTTCAAGATGGTCGACAAAATCACGTAAATCTTTAAAACTCATAGGGCTTCTACATGCTGATTATTCTGCGCTCAGTATATCAAAAAGGGCGACACTGAGATCCCCCTTTTTAGTAAGGTTATTGAGAGCTAAAATCCACTTTAAGGTAATGCTTGCTCGATCAAAGAACTCTTAACCTGAGGGTTATCATTCACAAGATCTTGCAACCAGCGAGTGTGACCTTGTTTTGCCAGTTCACGAGCAACTAATGAGGCTTCATCGGCTATCGCCATCCTAGAGACAAGAAACTGTTTCACCTCTTCTGAGAGCGGGTTCACCTTGGTCAACAACATGATGGCTTCATCTTTCAAACGCGGGTTCTTGGTCGCAGCCATAACCTGTTCAAGCGCGAACGCTTGCTTAGTATCGGCAAGACGTACCAACTCTGCTTGGCTATGGTAGTCAGCCTTCATGCGCCATAAAATCTTGTAGACTTCAGGGTCTTCACTGACCTGTGCCAGTCGAACCACCACCTCTGTTGAGGGTAACCAGCTTACAATAGAAGAATTGGTCAGTTGCTTAGTCAGATAATCAACGGCTTCAGGGGACAAACTATCAAGCTCTCTGATTAACAGCGCTTCTCGAGTCTGGGCTTGATGCTCAGGACCAGATAACCACTCTTTTAGATCGAGTTGTTGCTTCTCAGCATCTAACACAAAAACCAGTGTCTTTTGGTCTTGGCGCCATTGTTTGATTAATCGGTTAGCAATCGAAGGGTAATTAAAGGCAGGTACCGTAAACTCATAGCCATCGCCACGTTCCAATACTTGGTAAGTTGGCGTAATAGCAAGTTGCTGCTCAATGAAGATAGACATCTTAGGCGTGAGTACGACTTTTTGCTGTTCGAGCTTTTTCAAGAGTTGGTAACGAGCCACCTCTTGCTGAGGAAATGTCAGACGCTCGAGTGCGAAGCGCAGCGAATTGACTTCGTCACGTACGACAAATTCGAGTAATTCAGCAGTTTTCAGTTTTACTTGATCATTCTCAAGCCAAGACTCTACTGTAGTTGGAGACATCTCGGTGGCATAGCTCATACCGACCGGGGAAAGTAACAGTGAAGTAGACAGGAGTAATGATGACAACAGTCCATGTTGCATTTTAACTTCCTTGTAACACTTTTGGTCATTCTGCAAGCTGTCGCCACAAAATGCAAATAAAAAGCGCCACCCGAAGGCAGCGCTTTTTAATAACTATCAGCTAATCAAGACTACTGACGACGCATCGCGTCAAAGAACTCATCGTTCGTTTTAGTCATTGCTAGCTTATCGATAAGGAATTCCATTGCATCGATTTCGCCCATTGGGTGAACAATCTTACGCAGGATCCACATCTTCTGTAGTTCATCGTTCTTCGTAAGAAGCTCTTCACGACGAGTACCAGAGCGGTTGAAGTCAATCGCAGGGAATACACGCTTTTCAGCAATCTTACGGTTAAGGTGCAGTTCCATGTTACCTGTACCTTTGAATTCTTCGTAGATAACTTCATCCATCTTAGAACCAGTATCAACCAGTGCTGTTGCGATGATAGTTAAGCTACCGCCTTCTTCTACGTTACGTGCCGCACCGAAGAAACGCTTTGGACGATGTAGAGCATTCGCATCAACACCACCAGTAAGAACTTTACCTGATGAAGGAATCACAGTGTTGTAAGCACGAGCTAGACGAGTGATTGAGTCCAGTAGGATAACCACGTCTTTTTTGTGTTCAACAAGGCGCTTCGCCTTCTCGATTACCATTTCTGCTACTTGTACGTGGCGAGATGCTGGCTCATCAAAAGTCGATGCGATTACTTCGCCTTTAACTAGGCGCTGCATTTCTGTTACTTCTTCTGGACGCTCATCGATAAGTAGAACCATTAGTTCACACTCAGGATGGTTGCGTGCAATGCTTTGTGCAATATTTTGCAGAAGCATTGTTTTACCGGCTTTAGGCGGAGCAACAATCAGACCACGCTGACCTTTACCAATTGGTGAAGCAAGGTCAAGAATTCGAGCTGTGATATCTTCAGTCGCGCCGTTACCCGCTTCCATCACCATACGTTCGTTGGCGTGAAGAGGAGTCAGGTTTTCAAAAAGAATTTTGTTACGAGCGTTGTCTGGCTTGTCGTAGTTAACCGTGTTTACTTTAAGCAGTGCAAAGTAACGTTCGCCATCTTTAGGTGGACGGATTTTACCGCCAATCGAGTCACCTGTGCGAAGGTTAAAACGACGAATCTGGCTTGGTGATACGTAAATATCATCTGGTCCAGCAAGGTACGAGCTGTCGCCGCTACGCAGGAAACCAAAACCGTCTTGAAGAATTTCTAGAACACCATCACCAAAGATGTCTTCACCACTTTTTGCATGCGCTTTAAGGATGGAGAAGATAATGTCTTGTTTTCTTAGACGAGCTTGATTTTCAAGACCTAGGCTTTCGCTAAGTTTAACAAGTTCAGACACAGGTCTGTTCTTCAGTTCAGTAAGATTCATAGTGGTGGAAGTTTGTTTAGTCAAAATAGGATCTGTTTTCTTAAGTTAAGAAGGAGTTGGTCACAGGATCGACCAAGAAGAGAAATTCGTTCAATTAACGTGCGATAAATTAGCACTAAAACTAAGACTAGTCCATAGCTTAGAAAAAACAAAACCGCGCATTTGTTAACTGCGCGGTTTCTTTTCAAAGGCTCACCTAATTAAAGGTTAGCGTCTAGGAACTCTTTAAGTTGAGTTTTAGACAATGCACCAACTTTAGTTGCTGCTACGCCGCCATCTTTGAAAAGAAGTAGCGTTGGAATACCACGAATACCAAACTTTGGTGGAGTTCCAGCATTCTGGTCGATATTTAATTTACCGATAGTGAGTTTGCCTTGGTACTCGTCTGCGATTTCATCAAGAATCGGAGCAATCATTTTACATGGACCACACCATTCTGCCCAAAAATCAACAAGAACCGGGCCTGCAGCGTTGATCACATCGTTATCAAAACCGTCATCAGTTAGCTGCAAAATCTTATCACTCATCTTCCACTCCAATGTATTTTTTAGAACTGGTTGGATGATAACCAGTAAATAGATGCCCTATTGGAATGTATTTACTTTCGTATTGCAAGCTTAAGCTGATATTCTATACCAATGAAAAAGACGCATATCACAGAGCAAAAGTTCGCCGACTTGGATTTACTCCCGCAAGTCATTGAAGGATTGGAGAAAAAAGGGTTCGATTACTGTACCCCTATCCAAGCCTTGGCGCTCCCGGTACTGCTCACCGGCCAAGACATCGCAGGCCAGGCCCAAACGGGTACTGGTAAAACGCTAGCGTTTCTTACTGCTACATTCAACCACCTGCTAAAAACACCTGAGCATGAAGGCCGCAAGCCTAATCAGCCACGTGCGATTATTATGGCACCAACGCGTGAACTCGCGATTCAGATCTACAACGATGCTGACTCTCTGGTTGAAAGCACGGGTATCAAAGCAGCATTAGCTTACGGTGGCGAGAGCTACGACAAGCAGCTAGGTAAGATCGAAGAAGGCGCAGATATCTTAATTGGTACTACTGGTCGCATCATCGATTTCTACAAACAAAAGGTATTTAACCTTAACCACATTCAAGCTGTTGTTCTTGACGAAGCTGATCGCATGTTCGATCTTGGTTTCATCAAAGACATCCGCTTCTTGTTCCGTCGTATGCCAGAACCTAAAGATCGCTTGAACATGCTGTTCTCTGCGACGCTGTCTTACCGCGTACAAGAACTTGCATTCGAACACATGCACAACCCAGAGCATGTTGTTGTTGAACCTGAGCGTAAGACTGGTCACCGTATTCAAGAAGAGCTTTTCTACCCTTCTAACGAACACAAAATGGCTCTTCTACAAACGTTAATCGAAGAAGAGTGGCCAGATCGCGCAATCATCTTCGCTAACACTAAGCACAAATGTGAATCAGTTTGGGGCCACTTGGCTGCCGATGGTCACCGTGTTGGTTTGCTAACGGGTGATGTTCCTCAGAAGAAACGTGAAAAGATTCTTGAGCAATTCACTAAAGGTGATGTTGACCTGCTTGTCGCAACTGATGTTGCAGCACGTGGCCTACACATCCCTCAAGTAACACACGTATTCAACTTTGACCTACCAGACGATTGTGAAGATTACGTTCACCGTATCGGCCGTACAGGTCGAGCTGGTGAAAGCGGTCACTCGATCAGCTTTGCTTGTGAAGATTACGCAATCAACTTGCCACCAATCGAAGAATACATTGAGCACGCTATTCCAATGTCTGACTACGATGCTTCTGCACTACTGGAAGATCTGCCAGCACCAATGCGCTTACGTACACGTAACCCGCAACAACGTCGCTCAAACAACAATGGTCCACGCAACGGTAACCGTAAACCAAACCAGAACCGTCGCCCACGCCAACCGCGTCATAACAAGGAAGCTTAGTCGCTTATGAGTCAAACAGTGTCACCCCCGCTTTACGCTGCAATCGACCTCGGGTCGAACAGTTTTCATATGCTCGTTGTGCGTCATATCGATGGCAGCGTTCAAACCATGGCTAAGATTAAGCGCAAAGTGCGTTTAGCTGCAGGCTTAAATGAAAATAATGCGCTTAGTACAGAAGCTATGCAGCGCGGCTGGGACTGTTTGAGTCTCTTTGCAGAGCGATTGCAAGATATTCCAAAAGAAAATATCCGCATTGTCGGTACCGCTACCCTGCGTACAGCGACTAATGTGGATATCTTTCTAGAGAAAGCGAACCAGATACTCGGTTACGACATCAATGTTATCTCTGGTGAAGAAGAAGCTGCGACTATCTATAAAGGCGTAGCACACACTTCTGGTGGCAGCGGCCGCCGACTAGTGGTTGATATTGGTGGCGCAAGTACCGAGATGATCATCGGTGAAGGTTTCTCTGCCAAAGCCTTAACCAGCCTAAAGATGGGTTGCGTTACTTGGCTTGAACGCCACTTTAAAGATCGCCAATTAACCGCAACCAACTTTGACAACGCCATTGAAGCGGCTAAGTCTACGTTGGCTCCTATTCTTGATAGCTACACTGATATCGGATGGGATGTGTGTGTGGGTGCAAGTGGTACTGTTCAAGCACTGCAAGAAATCATGTTGGCGCAAGGCATGGATGAAGTGATTACTCATGCCAAACTTAAGCGTCTACAAAAACAAGCGATGATTACAGAGCGCTTAGAAGAGCTAGAAATAGAAGGCTTAACCCTTGAACGTGCATTAGTGTTCCCAAGTGGTCTTTCTATTCTTATCGCGATTTTTGAGCTGCTTGAAATTGATTCAATGACACTCGCTGGCGGCGCACTACGTGAAGGCCTAGCCTACGAGATGGTTGACGAACTACGCCAAGAAGATATCCGTGCACGTACCGTGACAAGCGTTCAATCTCGCTACCAAATGGACGTGAACTACGGTGAACAAGTGGCTGTACTAGCACAAACGTTGTTTGAACAAGCAGGAGCCGAAACTTGGGTTTCAGAGCCTCAAGCTAGCGTATTGTTGCAAACTGCCGCGAAGCTTCATGAAATCGGTTTAACCATTGATTTCAAAAAAGGCGGTGAGCACAGCGCTTACTTGCTACAGAACTTAGACTTGCCAGGCTTTACCCGAGCTCAAAAGCACTATTTGGGTGAGTTAGCTCGTCGCTACCGTGAGCAATTAACCTCACTACCAGAGCAACACGCCGTTTCTGGTACGAGCAGCAAACGTATTTTACGTATTCTGCGTTTAGCTATTTTGCTTACCCATCGTCGTACTCCTGAACTTGAACCTAAAGTTCAACTGACGACAGAAGGCGACAACCTGACACTTACGATCTCCAAGCAATGGCTGCAAGACAACCCTCTCACAGCCGCAGAGCTAGAAATCGAATCCAATAGACAAACTGATATTGGTTGGCCACTCGTTATCGCTGAGCAATAACGCTTCGCTGCATAATTGGCCCATAAGTAAGTAGCCCACAAGCATTCAAATCTAAAAAGCTCTCAACCTTGAGAGCTTTTTTTCGTCAATAACAAACCAGTGCGACTTCATTTACCGTTTCAAATACTAAACCTGTCACGTACATCTCAAAATCCACTAGATAATTACAACAAATTCATTACATTATGTAATAGAGTTAATAGGTGGCGATAAACACAGGGAGTGTTGTTGGTATGCAGGAGAAGGATATGCTGGAGAAGAACTCGTGCTTTAGTGTTGATGAGTGGCTATTCATACCCAATGAAGGTCAGATTCTGTTTGCCAACAAAACGGTCACGATCGATAAGCGATTAACCAAGCTACTGGAGTTCCTTTGCCTTAATCCTGGGCAAACCCATACCCGAGACGAACTCATCGATAACGTCTGGAGCGGTATGATTCTCACCGATCAAGCCGTGTTTGAACTCCGCAAAGTTCTCAAGCAGAACTCGGAACAACACAATAGCTACATAATTACCGTACCGAAACGTGGCTATAAGTTCGAAGCCGATGTTATCCAAAGCAAAATCGAAACCGAACAAGCCGCCGAGCCAATCAGTATCGACAATAGCGCACAATCCTCACCATCAGCCGCTGTGCCTACTCCTGAAATACCAACAAAAGAAACCAAACCGAACAAACGAAACCTGATGATTGGTTTATTGCTTGGCACCATTGTTGTTTTAGAATCTGGCTATATTCTCTACTCCGCCTCGAACAAGGCTGGCAGTATAGACAGCCCCCCAACAACACAACTCCGACATTATGAGTTTCGTTATGTCGTTTTGGAGATCAGCGATGATGTTAGAAACGATCCGGTACTTTACGGCACCGTCACTAAGTTCATTGAATATGTAAGCGCGTACAGTGGTATTCGCATTGTACACAGTGAACCCTTACAGAAGATTGCTGCGATCAAGCTGACCTTCGGCACAAGCCCGAGTCGAGACGGTAAACATACTCGACTCACGATGCGTTATCACAACAACATATCGGATAGATCGCACCTCAACCGTCGTTACCCAACAGAACTGCCAGAGCTTCATCACACGCTTTATCGCATGGTAGATGACGTCTTAGATTCGCTGTACATCAAAGTACCCAAGGAAGAGATTACAGAAAGTATTAGCCAACTGCCGACAGAACCCGAAGCTCTCAAGTACACACTCAGCGGCTTAGGTGTTTTGTATAACCGAGCAGAACTGCCAATGGTGATGGATTACTTCGAAAAAGCACAGGAACTAGACCCTAGTAATGACTTTGTGTTCGTGGCGAACTACATCGGTAAGATAATGAATACCTTTTACGCTTCATCAGGCAGTAAAAAGCAGGCCATCGCCCAACTGAACCAAGATGCGAAGCCTAGGCTAGAGCGCTTATTGGCTGAAGGTAAGTTGGCGCGCGCCTATGATGCCAACGCCATCATCGCCCTTTCTGAAGACGACCCAGAAAAAGCGATGAAGATATTATTGTCGATGCCACCACAAAACCAATCAATACTGACCTATTTGTTGCTCGCGAAGGCTGAAGAGTCTCGTGGTAATGCCAGTGCTGCGAAAGAGCTCTACATCAAAGCGACTCAAGGCAACTCTTCGCTTAAAGCAATACAACTGGCCTCGCCTCTCTTCTTCGACAGTAACCTCGAGCCCCTTCTAAAAGAGCTCGAATAAAACACTCACCGTTATCGATCATTTCTTGGTTGATAACACACGGTTTTGGAGGAAATCAAGCTCTGTATCAGATAGAAACTGTGCCTCAACCAATCGCTCACTAGGTTCAGTGCTCAATAGGCGTTGTTCTTTGTTTAGCTGTCGATCCAACAAGATGTGGCAAACCTCTAAAGTTAAACCAAAGGCCAATGCAACGTACAAATAGCTTTTGTCCACATGTAACCCATACCCTTCAACCAGTAGCAACCCACCCAACAAAATCAGAAACAGCAACGCCAATAGCTTTAAGCCAGGGTAAGTCGTAATTGTTATTTGAATTTTCTCGGCAACCACTAACATGATGATGGCCGATATCACGATCGCCGCAATAATAATCTCTACGTCATGCACCAATGCAACGGCAGTAATTACAGAGTCGAACGAAAACACCGCATCAATTGCGATAATCTGCAACACGATCATCGTGACACTGGTTTCGATTGCGCCTTTTTGTTTTTTCTCTTGAGCCACCAACCAACTCAAGAGCTCTTTAAAGCTCTTAATCAGTAAGAAGCCACCACCAAAAATTAAGATTAAATCTTTGCCCGACAGCCCTTTATCAAAAACCGAGACCAAAGGCTCAGTTAACGACATAAGCCAGGTAACAGAGAACACCAGCCCAATACGAGAGAGCACAGCTAAGCCGATGCCAAGGTTACGAATACGACTTCTGAGCCTGACAGGTAGCTTCTCGACCAAAATGGAAATGAAGATAATATTGTCGACACCGAGAATAACTTCGAGGAGCAATAGAGTGCTGAATGAAGCAAGATAATCAACGTACATGACAACCTCTTCTTCTGGTGATGTTCAACCAAGCCATCGAAGCCAAGGGCTCAACCATCAACCAAAAAAGTATGAGTTGAGCAATAAATAGAGTCAGCATTTCTATGAAGGCTCCACATTGTTGCGAGCACCTAAAATGCCATCTAAATAGCCTTGCTTTCTTAGCTTCATAAAGCAGAACACAGCCAGTTTTAAAGTAATCAGTATCATCAGTAATCGAACTAAATAGTTAATGGCCAGCCATTCTACAAATTGGCCAAGCCACTTCATCACCAAAGCGTCACCTATAGATAAAAATGATATAACAAAAATATAAGGTTATTAAAATTAGCCAGTTACATGGACAACACGACCAATCAGGCTCTATTTTCACCATTAGGAATTGCAGAAAGAGTAAGGAGAATAAAAAGGTAATGGTTTAATGATGTATTGAAAGGCTAAGCCCTGAATAATGGCGCTTCAATTATTCAGAGGTCCTTATGCCAAGTTATATCGATATTATTTTTACGACGTTGAAGCAGTATGATTTGTTGCTCGCCCTGCTGTTCATTTTCATCTACTGGTTACTCAAACACTCGACTGAAAAGGCCATCATCACCTTAGCTCAAAAGAAGACTGTCGACGCAACGCGTACCGCGTTTATCAATCGCTGTTTTAGCATTATTTACTTTGGGTTCTTATTTGCGACGTATTTGATTGTCAGTGGCATCGGTTACGGCAACTTTTCGATTTTTATCTCTTCGGTGTTTACCGTCATAGGCGTAGGTTTTATTGCTCAGTGGTCAATTTTAAGCAACATCACCGCCAGCTTTCTGATCTTCTTTGTGTTTCCTTATCGCATTGGAGACTCGATCATTGTGTCGGATGGCGACGGCATTGAAGGAACGATATTGGACATAAAGATGTTTCACACACTTATCCGACATCCTGAAGGAAACCTCATTACTTACCCGAACTCGCTATTGCTGCAAAAAAGCGTCACTAAAGTCTCTAGCAAGAATTTGAAATATGCGGCATCAACGCCCAAGAGAACGGTGAAAGATGAAGGTGTTGATATCGAGAGTATTGTTGAAGTTAAAGCGTGAGGTGATCAGGGATAAGGATAAGGATAAGGATAAGGATAAGGATAAGGATTTTACCGCGGTTACTCTCAAGCAGAGAAGAGTAACCGCGTGTTTCATTAGTACTGCCTTACTAGAAGCCCTTTTTATAAGGACTAGGTCTTAGCAGATTAGGCGTTAACGCCCGTTGCTTTGAAGTCCGGGTTCACAGCGGTTAGCTTCTTCACCACGTAATTTAGAAGTACACCGTACATTGGCACAAACAGACCTAAGCTGATGATAAGCTTGAATCCGTAATCAACTAACGCAATTTCAGTCCAGTGCTCAGCCATGAATGGATCTGGGCTTTGGTAGAAAGCAATCGCAAAGAACGCAATGGTATCGATAGCATTACCGAATAGCGTTGAACACGTTGGGGCTACCCACCACTGTTTAAGCTGACGCAGACGGTTGAAAACATGCACATCTAAGATCTGACCAAGCAGATAAGCCATAAAACTTGCTGCAGCGATACGTGCAACAAACAAGTTGAACTCACCGAGTTGGCTAAAGCCTTGGAATGAACCTTCAAAGAACACCACAGACAATAAATAAGAAACGGCCAGTGCAGGCAACATCACTAAGAAAATGATTTTACGAGCAAGCTGCGCGCCAAAGATGCGTACGGTCAGATCGGTCGCTAAGAAGATAAATGGGAATGTGAAAGCACCCCAAGTGGTGTGCATACCGAAGACGGTAAAAGGGAGCTGAACCAAATAATTGCTTGATGCAATAATGATCAAATGGAACAAAACTAATAGTGCTAGGGCTTTGCGCTGTTGCGCAGGGGTAAAGTTACTCATGCTGTACCTTTTTAGTTTGGTTTGGGGGTGAGGGAACCCAAATCGAGTCATTTCTTCGAATAATCCAAGAAAGCTCTTACCAATAATGTGAATTAAAAATGTTTCTATAATTTGCTCTATTGAGCGGCGGGCGATTATACATTAATCAATATTAGCTGCAACGGTGAGAACAGACGCAATCGTTTATCCTCACTTTTATTGGTGAATGGCGTTAGAAATCAAGTTTTAAAAGCCGGTTTAAAAGCTACGTTTTAGAAGCGATGCTTAAAATCAAAAACCACGCTTGAAGTTAAAAACCGCGCTTAAAAAGGGTCGCGAGATAATCAAACTCTTCTCGGCTTTCTTCAGCGTTCAACGACTCAAACCAGATTGACTCACTGTAATGTTCAGACTTTAAGAACATTCGACAGTCTTCAAAATCAATCAACCAAGAGTGCATGTCAGCGTCCCATTGTTTTTCAACCACAGAAGCGGACAGCAATACCACCAGCTTTTCACCTAACACTTCGTAAGAATCAAAATCAAAACTTGGAGACGTAATCAATAAACGTCCTTCTTCAGCCAAATACTCTCTTAAGCCAAATTCTGTTGGTGTTGTCATGTCCCTATCAACCTTATTCTTTTTCTATGAGCTAATTGTTTTTATAAGCTAAACACTTCTGAAAACTAGCAATCAGCCAATTAGCCGTGTGTGGTGATGTGTTCTTGAATCAAATCTAAAAATGGATCAGCGTACTTATCGAGTTTACGCTGACCAACACCGTTTACTGCCAGCATCTCGCCATAAGATGTGGGTAGGATTTCGGCCATATCAATCAGAGTCGCATCACTGAAGACCACATAAGGTGGCAAACCATCTTCATCAGCGATCGATTTACGCAGCTTACGCAGTTTGGCAAACAGCTTCTTATCGTAGTTCTTGCTGCTTAGCTTATCGGACTTAGCATTACGAACTGCGGTATCTAAACGAGGTACAGCCAGCTCCAAAGACATCTCACCACGCAGTAACGGGCGGGCTTCTTCGGTTAACTGTAATGTCGAATTACGGGTGATGTTCTGGAACAACAAACCCTTGTGAATCAACTGACGGAAGATACTGATCCAGTAATCATGGCTGTGGTCGCGGCCGATACCGTAAGTAGACAACTTATCGTGACCATTATCGCGCACACGGATGTTCTGCATGCCACGCATTACTTCGACCACGTAGCCCATACCAAATGACTGATTAACGCGGTACACGCAAGACAACGCCTTCTGCGCCTCTTGGGTCGCATCAAAGTGTTTCGGTGGATCTAAGCAGATATCGCAGTTACCACATTGCTTCTCGCGATATTCACCAAAGTAGTTCAACAGAACCTGACGACGACAGGTTTGCGCTTCAGCAAAGGCACTCATCGCGTTCAGTTTGTGCATCTCAACTTGTTTTTGCGGGCCTTCTTCTTTCTCATCCAGCATACGACGCAGCCAACCCATATCAGCAGGGTCAAACAACATCATTGCTTCCGCTGGTAAGCCATCACGACCCGCACGGCCTGTCTCTTGATAGTAAGATTCGATATTACGTGGAATATCAAAGTGCACCACAAAGCGTACATTGGGTTTATTGATGCCCATACCAAATGCCACGGTCGCCACAACGATCTGAATATCATCACGTTGGAAAGCTTCTTGAACGTAAGCACGTTCGTCGGTGTCCATGCCGGCATGGTAACCCGCTGCGCGAATACCGTTATTGCACAGCTTCTCGGTCACCATTTCCACTTTCTTACGGCTACCACAATAGATGATGCCACAATTGCCTTTCTGTGTTTCTAGGTAGCGAACCACCTGAGACACGGGCTTATGCTTCTCAACTAGGTTGTAGCGAATATTAGGGCGATCGAAGCTGCCTAAGTAAGTGTGCGGTTCCACCAGCTGCAAACGCGAGATTATATCTTTGCGCGTCGCATCATCGGCAGTAGCGGTTAGCGCCATATAAGGCACATGTGGGAAATATTGTTTAAGCTGGCCTAGCAAAGCATATTCAGGACGGAAATCGTGTCCCCACTGAGAGATACAGTGCGCCTCATCCACCGCAATCATCGAAAGCGGCAAGCCTTGCAAGCGCTCGATGAAGTCACGCATCAACACACGCTCTGGCGAAGCATAAACCATCTTCAATTGGCCTGAGTTCATGCGGTTGAACACGCTCAACAATTGATCGCGTGGCATCGATGAGTTGATGCACTCAGCCGCCACACCATTGGCTTTCAACTGGTCAACTTGGTCTTTCATTAAAGAAATGAGCGGTGAGATAACCAAAGTCAGCCCATCACGCACTAAAGCCGGGATCTGGTAACACAGAGATTTACCACCACCGGTTGGCATAATCACCAAGCTGTCTTTGCCTTCAACGGCTAGGTCTATGACCTCTTGCTGACCATCACGAAAGCTTTGATAACCAAAGACATCTTGTAAGATATCTTGCGCATCATTCGCGGGAGTTGGTGTTTGCTCAGCAATCAGAGTGGCGGTCATTGTGGTTCCTAATCAAGGTATAAAGTCAGCGTGCAGCATTGGCAAGCAAGGCGCACATTGTAGAGGGGAACGCTGGCGAATTAAACCGCAAATTGTTAGGTGAAAAGGGTTAACGCTCCTATACTGACCAACTCTCTTTATAAATCTTATTAATAAGCACTCAGTGCTAGAGAAAGTTACATGACACAAGACGAACAACAACGTACGCGACAGGGAATTTTGCTTGCCGTTGCCGCTTACACCATGTGGGGAATCGCTCCCATATATTTCAAATCTTTAAGTGAAGTATCCCCATTTGAGATTCTTAGCCACCGTGTAGTATGGTCTTTTTTCCTACTCGCTTTTCTACTGCACATGAGTCGTGGCTGGCGTAAGGTTCGAGACACCCTCACCTCCAAGCCAAAAATGCTTTATTTAGTCGCCACTTCGATTTTAGTGGGCGCCAACTGGCTTATTTTCATTTGGGCGGTGAACTCCAATCACATGCTCGATGCCAGCTTAGGCTATTACATCAACCCGTTGATCAACGTCTTACTCGGGATGTTCTTCCTTGGCGAACGCTTACGCAAGCTTCAATGGTTTGCCGTTAGTCTTGCTGCAATTGGCGTGATCATTCAATTGATCGCGTTTGGCTCTGTGCCGATCGTTGCTATTGCCCTAGCCTTCAGCTTTGGTTTCTATGGCTTGTTACGTAAAAAGGTTAGCTTGGAAGCTCAAACTGGCTTATTCATTGAAACGCTGGTGATGCTGCCTATCGCCGCAACGTACTTGTTGTTTATCGCAGACAGCGCAACGTCAGACTTCTCGATGAACCCAATGCAGCTCAATCTATTACTGGTTGCAGCCGGTGTGATCACCACGGTTCCATTGCTTTGTTTTACTGGCGCAGCAACTCGCTTGAAGCTATCTACACTCGGCTTCTTCCAGTACATAGGTCCAAGCTTGATGTTCTTGCTCGCGGTTCTTATTTACGGCGAAGCGTTTACCAGCGACAAAGCGATTACCTTCGCCTTTATCTGGGGTGCCTTGGTGGTATTTAGCTTTGACGGCCTGCGTAACAACAAAAAGAACAAACGAGCGAAACAGTAGCACTGATCGTTTTTTACAAGACAATTTCTAGATACGAATATAAGCTTGGTTGAATTGATGATAATTTGACCAAGCTTTTTTATGCCATGGATAAAGTCCACTACTACTCGACACCTAGCCAAGATATCAGCCTGATCCAAGCTCAATACCAAGAGTTTGCCTTTCAGCGCCACTATCATTTGGACTTCCACATCGGCCTAATCACTCAGGGTCAGCAAAAGTTTGTCTATAAAGGGACAAGCTACCACGCTGGCGCAGGACAAGTAGTGATGATGCCACCTGATGAACTGCATGACGGCCACTCAAAGCTAGAATCTGGCTATCAAGTCAGTGTCTTTGCTGTCTCCCCACAATGGCTGGGCGATCTTGCCGATCACGGTAAAAATGGTCGCGCTTTGAGCTTTTCCGAGTTGATCCTCTCCGATCAAGCGACTTTTTTACAATTGCGTAACCTACACGGACTGCTTATCAACCCAAACATCAGTCAACTTGCTCAAGATTGCCTGCCATTCGAAGGTTTTTCGACGATTGTTGATCGTTACGCGCAATTTGGATCGAAAACAGAGGTGCAGCTTGGTACCCAATCGATGTATACGCTCAAAGACTATTTGATGGCAAACCTCGACCAACCGGTACGACTCGAACAGCTCTCTGAACTGTGCGATCTCACCACCACTCAGTTTCAACGCCACTTTAAGAACAAGATGGGCATCACGCCTTATGCTTGGTTGAGTCGTTTACGAATGGAGCAAGGTATGCGACTGATTAAGTCAGGCATTGGCGGGACAGAGGTGGCTCATCAAGTTGGGTTTTACGATCAAGCCCATTTCTCGAAGGCATTTAAGACCGCATTTGGCGTTTCTCCCTCGAAAATTAACTAGATGTTGATAATTTACAATTGGCTGGTTTGAAATCGCGGTAAGCTGCGCTCAACAACACAATCAAACAGAACAATCGAGTTACTGGAACAGATATGAATGAAGTCACCATCTTAGTCACCCTTGCCTCTATCCACTTTATCGCCTTGATGAGCCCAGGCCCTGACTTTGCGCTCGTCGTACAAAATGCAACACGTCACGGACGCCAGACCGGCTTGTACATTGCGCTTGGTTTATCTTGCGGGATCTTGCTGCACTCACTGCTCAGCCTGACGGGCATCAGTTACCTCGTCCACCAGCAACCGACTCTATTTGCGATCATGCAGTTGGCAGGCGGCAGCTACTTGTTGTACCTCGGTTTTGGTGCATTAAAAGCCACGTGGCAGATCATCCAACATCATGACGATGACTCAGAGGTCGTTAACTCAAAGGATCTGATTCTCACCAACAAACGTGATGCATTTTCTAAAGGGTTTATGACTAATATTCTCAACCCTAAGGCTTTGGTATTCTTTGTTAGTTTAATGTCGAGCTTAGTCCCTGCTGATATGTCACTGTCAGGCAAAGGCTTTGCCCTAATCATTCTATTTGGCCTATCACTCTTTTGGTTCTCACTGTTGGCGTGGATGCTTTCAACCAAAGCACTGCAGAAAAAACTGCATGAAGCGACCGTTTACATCGATGCTTTGTGTGGCGCGGTATTCACCATTATCGGCTTAAGTATTCTTTGGCAGTCGCTGTCTGGTTTAATCGCTTAAATTCGAATCAATATTACAATTCGTTAACAACGCACTGGCTATCTTATCTTTCCACTGCCAATCTAGCTCTGCATATTAAAAGGAGAAGATCATGCAGTGGAAAACAAAACTAACAACCCTCGCCACTTCTACCCTACTTTTTGCCTCTCACGTCAGTTGGGCAAATCAAGCTGCCGATTCCGTCGCACCCGAACAAAGTAGTGGTTTAGAAACCAAACAACTCGTTAAAGCCAATGATTGGATGGTCACCGCAGCCAACCCATTAGCAACACAAGCTGGTGCTGATGTGCTTGCTCGTGGTGGTAACGCTATTGATGCCATGGTTGCCGTGCAGCTTATGCTTGGCTTAGTTGAGCCTCAGTCATCAGGTATTGGTGGTGGCGCGTTCCTTGTTTATTTTGATGGCAAGGACAAGCAACTCAAAACCTACGATGGTCGTGAAACGGCGCCACTAGATGCCACACCACGTCTGTTCCAAGACGAAAACGGCCAACCGCTTAAGTTTTATGATGCCGTTGTTGGCGGTCGCTCCGTTGCGACACCAGGTACGGTGCAATTGCTATGGGATACTCATCAGAAATACGGCAAGTTAGAGTGGGCATCACTGATCAAGCCCATTGCTCAACTCGCTGAAAGCGGTTTTACCATCAGCCCACGCTTAGCGACCTTGATCGAAAACGACCAAGAACGTCTAAGCCGCTTTGCCACGACCAAAGCCTACTTCTTTAATGCCGATGGCAGCCCGAAAACCGCAGGTACTCAACTTAAGAACCCAGAATACGCGGCCACGTTAAACGCTATCTCAAAGGATGGCGCTAAAGCTTTCTATCAAAGCGAAATTTCTGCCGACATCATTAATACTGTGCAGACTGCCAAAGGTAATCCTGGCGTATTGGCACAGAAAGATTTCGACGCGTATTCAATTAAGCAACGTGAGCCAGTTTGTTCTGCTTATGAGAGTTACGATGTATGTGGAATGGGACCACCAAGTTCAGGTGCATTAACCGTTGGGCAAATCTTAGCGATGACCGAGCAGTTTGATCTTAAATCATGGGGGCCAAACGACGCAAAATCTTGGCAAGTGTTAGCAGACGCTTCTCGTTTAGCCTTTGCTGACCGTGGTATGTACATGGCAGACCAAGATTACGTGCCAATGCCAACCCAAGGGTTAGTGAATACTGACTATTTGCAGGAACGTGCTCAGTTAATTACCGCAGGTAAGGCATTAGACAGTGCATCATCAGGTACCCCACCGTGGGATCACGCCATGCTGCGCAGTCAAGATGTTTCTATTGAATTGCCGTCCACCAGCCACTTCAATATTGTTGATAGCGATGGCAATGTCGTGTCGATGACCACCACCATTGAGAATGCCTTTGGCTCACGCTTGATGGTTAGAGGTTTCCTACTCAACAACGAACTAACGGACTTCTCATTCAAGACCCACAACGATGGTAAACCTATCGCCAACCGACTTGAACCGGGCAAGCGCCCACGTTCTTCAATGGCACCCACCATCATCATGCAAGACGATAAACCTTACATGGCGATTGGCTCTCCCGGTGGCAGCCGTATCATCGGTTATGTAGCACAAGCAATCATTGCGCACACCCAATGGGACATGGATATTCAGCAAGCCATCAACCAACCGCACTTCCTAAACCGTTTCGGTACCTTAGATTTGGAAAAAGGAACATCGGCGGAAAACTTCAAACCTGAGCTAGAAAAGATGGGATTTGAGGTTAACGTTCGCGATCTTAACTCAGGTTTACACGCGATTCGCATCACAAAAGATGGTCTAGAAGGTGCAGCAGACCCTCGCCGTGAAGGTGCTGCGATTGGCCAATAGGGAATAATCCTCCCTTTTTACTCGCGGCCTTGTGCGAGATCTCTCACAAGGCAGTGAGTAAATATCGATATTTGATGACGAAATTAGTCACCTACACATCGTAACTAATTGAAATAAAAAGATACGTACATTTATCATTCAAATAATTATATAGAAATTCGCTTATGCACCATTGCTGATAAATAAGGAATCGGTAATATGAATGGTGTCGGAAGGATGCTGACACGGAACAGGAAACGCCAAGGATTTGGTTATCTTCAGGATGAAGATTCGATTACTCAGGATGAATAATCGGCATGGATAGCGAAATGGACATTGAATGGACGCAATAGTAACTAGGATGGTTGCTACTAAGGAAAGACAATGGACACCTCTGGACGAGGAAAGGACTGAACATCAGGATGATGTAAAGGACACCGCTAGGAAGGCGACGAAAGGAATACGCTGAGGGATAACAGCACACTATCATGGATTTGATGCATGGAGCACACTTAGTAGCCGGATTGCTGCGAGTAAGACTATAGACCCCGATGAGCGCAAGCTCTCGGGGTTTTTCTTTATCTGTCGTCCCACCTTTTCTTCCCCTAAAACAAATAAATCAAAGACCTTTGATTACAATTCTGACATTTAAACCATTCACTTCTTAACCACTTCCGAGTAACGTAAGTCGAACTAGGCTCAACTAGCTTCATAACCATAATAAAACTAAGGACAAATTCATGTCACACGTTACCTTCAAAGGCGCTGCTGTACCGCTAACAGGCACATTCCCACAAACTGGCGAACAAGCACCAAGCTTTGCACTGACTGCAGGCGATCTTTCTGAACTGACTCTTGCTTCTCTTGAAGGCAAGAAAGTAGTTCTAAACATCTTCCCAAGCATCGACACAGCAACTTGTGCGACAAGCGTACGCACGTTCAACGCAAAAGCGGCAGAGCTTGAGAACACGGTTGTTGTTTGTATTTCTGCTGATCTACCGTTTGCTGCGGGTCGCTTCTGCGAACTAGAAGGCATTGAGGGCGTTCAACACGCTTCAACTTTCCGTTCTCCTGCTTTCGCATCAGACTACGGTGTGGCGATTGCTGAAGGCCCACTAGCAAGTCTAACAACACGTGCAGTTGTCGTTGTTGATGAAAAAGGTGTGGTAACACACAGCGAGTTAGTTGCAGAGATCACTGAAGAGCCAAACTACGAAGCGGCACTTGCATCACTGTAAGTCTCACTTTGAGACAGCAATGTCTTCAGCTTGTATTAACCTAATTTAGGTCGGTACAGAGCAATAAAAAGAGCAGCCATTGGCTGCTCTTTTGGTTTTTAATAATAAACGATGTTTAGATGCCGAAGTAGCAGATTAAAGCTGCTCAAGTCGAGCGTAAGCCGTTACTAACCACTTGATGCCTTCACCGTTAAACGCGACTTGAACTCGACTCTGTGGGCCACTGCCCTCGAAGTTGATGATGGTACCTTCACCAAACTTAGGGTGCTTAACGCGAGAACCCAAGCTAAAGCCTGTTTCGTTAAAGTTCTCTTTCACGGCGGTTTGGCTAAAGCGGCCACTGCTTGCAGGGCGGCTCACTTGTGCTTTCATACGAACTTCATCCAGACAGGTTTCTGGAAGTTCACGAATAAAGCGTGATGGTTTGTGGTACTTGTCCTGACCGTACAAACGACGCATCTCAGCGTAAGTGATGTAAAGCTTCTCCATCGCACGAGTCATGCCTACGTAACACAGACGACGTTCTTCTTCTAAACGTCCCGCTTCTTCTGCAGACATCTGGCTTGGGAACATGCCTTCTTCAACGCCAACCATGAATACCATTGGGAACTCTAGGCCTTTGGCACTGTGCAGAGTCATGAGCTGAACCGCATCATCAAACTCATCAGCCTGACCTTCACCCGCTTCCAAAGCCGCATGAGTTAAGAATGCTGTTAGCATGCTCATTTCATCTGCTTCTTCTGGTTTTTCAAACTGACGCGTTGCCGTTACCAATTCTTCCAAGTTCTCAATTCGAGCCTTCGATTTCTCGCCTTTCTCTTGCTCGTACATCGCAAACAAGCCCGACGATTTGATCACGTGGTCGGTTTGCTCATGAAGTCTCAGTTCTATGGTGTCATCTTCAAGTGCATTGATAAGCTCAATAAAGCGGCTCAAAGCACCTGCAGCACGGCCTGGTAACACTTGCTCTTCTATCAGAGCAACACTGGCTTCCCACATAGTTGCACCACGATCACGCGCTGCAAGACGAATCGTTTCTAGGGTTTTATCGCCCAAGCCACGCGTTGGCGTATTGACGACACGTTCAAACGCCGCATCATTGCTGCGGTTACTCATTAAACGCAGGTAGCTCAAGGCATCTCTGATTTCCTGACGCTCGAAGAATCGCATGCCGCCGTAGATTCGGTAAGGTAGACCACCTTGAATCAAAGCTTCTTCAAGAACACGAGACTGGGCGTTATTACGATAAAGCATCGCGGTATCTTCTAGCGCACCGCCTTTCTCTTGCCACTCTTTGATTTTGCTGACTGTGAAACGCGCTTCATCTAACTCGTTATAAGCCGAGTAAACAGAGATTGGCTCACCATCGTTGCCATCGGTCCACAGCTCTTTACCCATACGCTCGGTGTTGTTCGAGATAAGCTCGTTCGACGCCTGCAGAATGGTTTTGGTTGAACGGTAGTTTTGTTCGAGTCGAACCGTTGAAGCACCTGGGAATTCATCCAAGAACTTCTGAATATTTTCAATTTTCGCACCACGCCAACCATAGATAGATTGGTCATCATCACCCACGATCATCACACGACAATCCGGGCCTGCCATCATACGTAGCCAAGCGTATTGGATGTTGTTGGTATCTTGAAATTCGTCGACAAGAATGTGCTTAAAGCGAGCTTGGTAGTGCTCGCGGATGTGTTTCTTATCGCGCAATAGTTCATGTGATCTCAACAAGATCTCAGCAAAGTCGACCAAGCCAGCACGATCACATGCCTCTTGGTAAGCAGAGTAAATCTTTAACCACGTTTGAGTTATTGGATCATGGTAGGCGTCAATGTGACTTGGGCGTAACCCTTCGTCTTTCTTACCATTGATCCACCAAGAAGCTTGCTTGGCTGGCCACTGCTTTTCATCAAGGTTTTGCGCCTTGATTAAGCGACGTAGTAAGCGAATCTGATCATCTGAATCAATGATCTGGAAGTCTTCTGGCAGTTTTGCATCTAGGTAGTGAGCACGAAGAATGCGGTGACAAATACCGTGGAAGGTGCCGTTCCACATGCCTGACGAGCTGCCCATCATCAACTCTTCAATACGACCACGCATCTCTGCTGCCGCTTTGTTGGTGAAGGTAACCGACATGATAGAGAACGGTGATGCTTGCTCTACGCTTTGTAACCAAGCGATACGATGCACCAACACTCGCGTTTTACCACTGCCAGCACCTGCCAGAATAAGTAGGTTTTCTAAAGGTGCTGCGACCGCCTCACGTTGTTTGTCGTTTAGGCCATCGAGTAAAAGCGAAGGATCTATCATTGGATATGCTCACTACTGGGTATTTATACATAAAAGTCGATTATAACCTAAACACTAGGCTGCGTTTAGGATAATAAGAAGAAAAAATAATCAAAAATTAACATCATAAAATCAGTTACTTAAAAGATAACTCATCATTAATATTGATATTTCTTATAATGCCGTGAAATTATTTCCTGGTTCTTCCTATCCTTTTTAGTAAGCAAGTTAACAATTCATTAACCTGCGATATAAAAATACTATTAAGTCCTAGAGGGAATGACTATGAAAAATTCTAATCTTGCTGTTACAGCTGCAATCACAAGTGTACTAGCGTTCGGCGGTGCAGTTCTTACATCAGCACCTGCGGAAGCAGCAGCAAAAGAAAAATGCTACGGCGTGGCAAAAGCTGGCCAAAATGATTGTGCAACTAAAACAAGTTCATGTGCGGGTACAGCAAAAGAAGACAACCAATCCGATGCATTCGTGGTCGTTCCTAAAGGACTGTGTGGCAAATTATCAGGTGGTGACACTCAATCATCATAATTGAGCTGCTTAGTATGGTGAGCTGATATTCAGCTCACCTCCACTTCCGATTAGGAGAATCGTTGTGACTCAAACTCTTCACCCCAACGCAGGGGTTGGCCTTAGAACACCGCACTTAGACTTCTTTAGCCAAAATCCAGCTCTCGTGAGTTGGTTAGAGGTTCACAGCGAGAACTACTTTTTAACTCAATCACCGCAACGTCAACAACTCCGAGAAATTCGTAACGCCCACAACATCAGTTGCCACGGTGTGGGTTTGTCTCTCGGTTCGGTTGAGCGCATCAACCCAAATCACTTACTGCAGTTGAAAGAACTCATCGATGACATCGAGCCGTTCTTGGTTTCTGACCATCTCAGCTGGAGTCAGACCGGAGGTCATTACTTCAATGACTTGTTACCACTGCCTTACACAGAAGAAGCGTTAGAAGTCTTCTGTCGCAATGTCATCGAGGTTCAAGACAGCCTGCAACGCCCTATGTTGATTGAGAACCCATCGAGTTACCTAGCATTCAAGCATTCAACCATCCCAGAATGGGAATTTTTGGCCGAGGTACAAAAGCGCACTGAGTGCCGACTATTACTCGATTTCAATAATATTTTCGTCTCATCTTTTAATCATGGCTTTAGCTGTGAAGAGTACTTAAGCGGAATACCTGCAAACAAAGTGGAAGAGATTCACTTGGCAGGTTTTACCAAAAAGAAACTCGAACAAGGTGAGATCTGGATAGACACCCACAGTAAACCTGTCTGTGACGAAGTATGGAAACTATATACTGACTGGATTGCACAACATGGTTTGCGCCATACCTTGATTGAGTGGGATCTAGATATCCCAGAACCACAGGTCTTATTGGCTGAAGCAACCAAAGCCAGTGATATCTTGTATCAACACGACAAGTTCAACCAAAGGAGTCGCGCATCATGAGCCACTCCCTAGCAGATGTTCAATCAGAGTTTGCTAACGCCCTACGCTACCAAAATAATGGTCAGCATTGCGACATAGTGAGCGACCATTTTACTGATGAGCAACGAATCCAGATTTACCGTAATAACTTTGTGATCAGCTTGAGCGAAGTACTGGCAGCAACCTACCCACTTACTGAAATGCTGGTTGGTGAAGAGTGCTTCCAACAAATGGCTCGCCAACATGTCTTAAGTTATCCATCAACCTCTGGTGATGTCAGCGGTTATGGGGAACACTTTGAACAGACTATCCAAACCTTTCCTGCCGTTATTGAGGCTGCTCCTTATCTCGCTGAAGTGGCTTTGTATGAATGGAAAAAAGATAGCTTGGTGAGATGTATTTCAGAATCACATGTCGACCAACGCCCTCTCTCTTGTTTAGCGGATGTGCCACAAGAACAGCAAGGCGCTTTGGTCTTCCATCTCAAAGATTCAATAACGCTAGTCAATTCTAGCTATACGATGATCGCGCTTGAGCAAGCTATCTATCAGCAACAACTCGACGGGTTAGACATCAACCAACCTGAATTTGGGGTGTTAATCCGAGCCGAGAATTCACAGATTGAGAGCCATCGTTTGACAGAAGAATGCCACCAACTATTAACTGAATTGCAATCGGGTCAAGCGCTCGCTGAGATTGACCCTTCACTATTACAACATCTGAATGCTGTCATGGCGCTTAACGTCATCTCAGGTTTTTCAATCGATGCCGAATTGGAGACATAATATGGATAACAACACAGTCACGAACATGATGGCTCAATACGACAATTTGATTGAGAAATCACAGGCACTTTTTGTTCCTGTCTTACTTCTGTTTTGCCGCCTATGGGTGGCGTGGGTCTTCTTTAACTCTGGGCTCACCAAGATAGCAACTTGGGATAGCACTCTTTACTTGTTTGAATTGGAATACCAAGTGCCACTGTTACCTTGGGAGTTAGCAGCCTACATGGGGACTGCCGCTGAATTGATTCTACCGGTGTTCTTAGCGCTTGGTTTATTAACACGACCTATGGCCGCAGTTCTATTCGTTTTCAATATCATGGCCGTCGTGTCATACCCTGTATTGTGGGCGCAAGGCTTTTACGATCATCAGCTTTGGGGATTAATGATTCTTATCGTCGTTGTATGGGGCGCTGGACCATTTTCACTGGATAGAATCTTGAAGAAGCAATTTAGCAACTAGTCCTCATCGCAAATCCAAAACGCAAAAAACCACTCAATTGAGTGGTTTCTTTTTATCTAGAATAAACTACTTGTTTAAAAAAGCTTGTAGCTCTTCAGCAGAGATACCTTGCTCAGCTAGCTCTTTTGCTAGTAGCTGAACTTGTTCACCTTTACGAGATTCAACCACGCGTTGAAATTGGTAAATGATATCTCGCAAAGTGTCGATTGGAACTTGTTTTGCCGCACTGCGAATACGCTCTTCACTTTGGTTTCCTAGCTCTTTAAGCAATTTACCAAACATGACCTTTTCAGGTGCATCTTCCATTTGTTCTAAGATGCGCGCCATTTCGTAGGTTGTTAATGACATTACAGTATTTTCCGTTGGGGACTAACGTTTCAATGAGTGACAAATATAGCATGTTTTAAGGTTTCGAAAACCGCCATTTGTATATTTTGTCACCCTTGAGATTTACGCCTTGGCAAACGTCGTGTGCCACGACTTACCTGCTTTACTCGCAAGCACTAACAATGCTGGAACAATCAGGAACATTTGCAGAGCTATCATCACTTGAGACGTTAAATCAAGACGTTGCATGGTACCAACCAGTAACCCTGAGCCACTCATTTGGAACAAGCCAAGTAGTGCAGCAGCGGTACCCGCACGGTCACCGAAAGGTTCTAGAGCTTTACCTGCAGCAGCACCTAGAATCCAAGCGAAACCAACTGAAGATAAGAAGATCGGTAACATAAACGCAATCGCGCTTGCATGCTCAGCAAGCACCAGCATAACCACGCCCGCTAAGCCAAGCGTTGAAATACCAACAACCAATGCTTTGTAAGTACCAAAACGGTCCATGAACTTCGGTGCAGTGAATGCAGCCGTGATGTTGATAACCGCGTTAATACCAAACCAGAAGGTAAACTCGTTCATCGTCAAACCTAGGTTTTCCATCAACACAACAGGTGCTGAGGTAACGTAAGCAAGGATTACTGCCATCGCCATCAAGCACAATGTCGCATGGAAGATGAATGATGGTGTTTTCAGTACCGACCAGTAACGCTCAAGTTTGAACACCGCGACCTTTTCTGTCGCTGGATTGGACTCTTTCATTTGGAAAAACAAAATGGTTCCAACCACGACAGCGAACACAGCCATAAAGCTGAAGTTCGAGCGCCAGCCAAACTGTTGAGTCAACCAAGCACCAAGAATCGGTGCTAGTGCAGGAATAAAGCAAATTGCACCATTGAGGTAACTGATCATACGGCCACTTTTCTCAGGGCCAAATAGATCGCGAACCGTCGCAAAGGCTGCCACAGAAGTCGCACAAGCTCCTAAGCCTTGTAGCAGCCGAGCTATTAGCATCATATCAATCGATTGAGCTGCCCACGCCAAGCAAGCACTCAATGCATAGATACTAACACCTCCCAATGCAACGGTTCGACGTCCTAACTTATCAGCCAAAGGGCCTGCAAATAATTGCCCGACACCCATGGCGAATAAAAACCAAGTAATCGTATCTTGTGCTAATGCGTGTTCCACGTGAAACGCTGTTGAAATTTGTGGCAGAGCTGGAAGATAAATATCTATAGCCAGAGGGCTAAATAGAACCAGCATTGCCAATAAAGCAACCTGCAGTTTACTAGGGGTTGGAAGCGCGTTAGAAGGCACAAGATTCTCCGAATGAGTTAATTTCGGTGCATAATAACCAACTAAAGATATGAACAAAAATGGCATATACTCATTAGCATTATTCCAAATAGGAAACTCACATGAATATCGAGAAACTATCACGCCTCGACCTCAATCTATTGGTTTGCTTGCAGGTGCTGATGGAAGAGCTGAGTGTCACTCGCACCGCACACCGATTATGCTTGAGCCAATCGGCTGTGAGTAAGTCGCTAGCCAAGCTTCGTGAGCAATTTAATGATCCCCTTTTTACGCGAAGTGCTCATGGCCTACGACCAACACCTAAGGCTGTATTTCTCAAGCCTCGATTAGAAACGCTGATCAATCAACTTGATGTGCTTACCCAACCAGAGACATTCATTCCCAACAACAGCGACCATAGTTTTCACATTGCTGCAGTTGAAAGTGTTTACCCGCTGATTCTTCCCCACTTCTTACCAGCAATATTTCGACAAGCGCCTAAGGTCAATATCAACACCCATGCGTGGACCGAACAAACCTTTAAGAAGCTGCAGCTTGGTGAGTTAGATATCGGACTCACCGGTAAAGACATCGACATCAACGATGCGCGCTTAACCATGCTACCGCCAGATGACATCTGCGAACAAGAGATCTACCGCGATGCACAGATGTGTGTACTAAGACGCAACCACCCTGCTCTGAGCGGTAAATGGGATCTGGAAACCTACCTTGCGCAGCGTCATGTACAAGTAAGGTGTGATGGTAACGACCGCTGGCTGCTCGACTACAAACTGGCTGATCTTGGTCATCAGCGAGATATCGCTATTTCTGTTCCAGACTTCAATAGCGCCGCAAGCCTATGTACCTACACCGACTTTGTGTTTACCGCACCAAGTCATTTTACTTACCTCGTCGCCAAGCAACTCGACTTAGTGGTTGTGCCTTTACCGATGGAATTCCCACCGATGGCATACACTCTGTTTTGGCACCGTGACAGAGAAAATGACCCAGCGTTAACTTGGCTGCGAGATATCATCAAAGAAAAAACTCTGCACCTTAGATAAAAATGGCGTACAGCGTTTGCAGCAAACGAACAAAAGCGCTAGCTTATTGACCTAATAAGTCCCCTCGCATATATATCGACTGTGAGTGTTAACAAGGACCCTAACAATAAGGATAAACACAGATGCACAATATCACTGCTGAACGCGTCGCTGCGGTTCGAGCTTGGCTTGAAACAAACAACCTAGATGCCGTTATCATTCCACATGAAGACGAATATCTAGGTGAATACGTTCCAGCTCATAACGAGCGACTTCACTGGTTAACAGGTTTCACTGGCTCTGCAGGTGCCGCTGTTATCACTCGTGAAACTGCTGCTATTTTTGTTGATGGTCGCTACACCGTTCAGGTTCGTAAGCAAGTACCAGCAGAGTTATTTGAGTATCGCCACCTTATTGAAGAACCGGCTTTAGATTGGATCATCAATTCATTGCCACAAGGCAGTAAGGTTGCATTCGACCCACGCATGCACACCGCAGCTTGGTTGAAAGGCGCACAAGCAAAACTAGCAGAGAAAGTTGAGCTAACGACACTCTCTTCTAATCCAATTGATGAGCTTTGGTCTGATCGCCCTGAGCCTGTCGTGTCTGATGTTCGCCTAATGGCAACAGACGCCGTTGGTCAATCAAGCGAGAGCAAACGCGCTGAGATTGCTGGCTTACTAAAAGCAAAAGGTGCGGACGCCGCTATCCTTACCGAGCTAGACTCAATCTGTTGGTTGCTTAACATTCGTGGCTTGGACGTATCTCGCCTACCTGTTGTGTTATCCAACGCGATCATCCACGCCGATGAAAGCGTCGACTTCTTCCTAGACCCGGCTCGTATCCCTGCTGGCTTTGAAGCGCACGTTGGTAATGGTATTCGTGTTTCTCACCCATCAGAGCTTGAAGCGCGCCTTCAGTCTCTAGAGGGTAACAATGTGTCTGTCGATTCAGGTACAAGCAATGCTTGGTACACGCTTGTTCTACAAAACGCTGGCGCTCACATCATTGAAGCAGCAGACCCATGTCTCATGCCAAAAGCTGCTAAAAACGCAACTGAGATTGCAGGTATGAAAGCGTGTCACATTCGTGATGGCGTTGCTATGGCGAAGTTTTTGTCTTGGATTGATGCCGAAGTCGCGCAAGGTAACCTGCACAACGAAGCGGTCTTGGCTGACAAAGTACAGTCATTCCGCGAGCAAGACCCAACGCTGATGGACCTAAGTTTTGACACGATTTCAGCAGCAGGCGGAAACGCAGCTATGTGTCACTACAACCATGAGAATCAACCTGAACCCGGTCAACTAGAACTGAATACTCTGTACCTAGTCGATTCAGGTGGCCAGTATCTAGATGGTACAACCGACATCACTCGTACTATCGCGATTGGCCAACCAAGCGACGAAATGATTCAGCAGTTCACGTTAGCGCTTAAAGGTCACATCGGCATCGCACGAGCTCGTTTCCCACAAGGCACTCGTGGTTTCCAACTGGATATCCTAGCGCGTCAGCACCTTTGGGCAGAAGGCTTCGATTACGACCACGGTACTGGCCACGGTGTTGGTCATTTCCTAAGTGTTCATGAAGGACCGCAAAGCATCTCTAAGAAGCTAATCGACGTACCTCTTGTTGAAGGTATGGTGTTATCAAACGAGCCGGGTTACTACCGTGCTGATGAATTTGGTATCCGTATCGAGAACCTAGAACTGGTTGTTGAACTTCCAACTCAAGGTGATTTCTCAGTACTAACGTTCGAATCGCTAACACGTTGTCCTATCGATAAGCGCAACATCAATGTTGATTTACTAACACGACCTGAACTGGCGTGGCTGAACGACTACCATCAGAAAGTATGGAACGATGTTAGCCCATTAGTTGAAGGTGATACGCTGGAATGGCTACGCCAATCAACGGCGCCATTAGCTCACGCATAATGCTTCGTTAAGCTATTAACTGAACCAAAACGAGCCTGCTAGGTTAATAAGTTAAATAGCAAATAGCAAAACGGCTACCCAAAGGTAGCCGTTTTTATTTGCCTGTATCATTAAGATGTTTCACGTGGAACATAAACCAAACATTGATTAACCAGAATAGGCACTGTGCCAATCACGCCATACTGGGTCGAACCCTCGCTGTCGGATCATCGACTCAACATCGGCTGCACTTCTCTCATCGCTAATCTCAAACTGCTCGAGTTCTTCTTCACCGGAAGCATAACCACCAGGCTGGGTTTTAGAAGCGGCAGACATACTCGTGATCCCTAATGGCAGCACGTTGTCACGGAAGGTTGCCGACTCACGAGTAGATAGAGACAACTCGACCTCAGGATTCAAGAGTCGATATGCGCAGATAAGCTGAACCAACTGTTTATCGTTCATAACCGACTTAGGCTGTAAGCCTCCACTAGACTCCCCACCTTCACACGGGCGAAGACGTGGGAATGAAATCGAGTAACGTGTCTGCCAATAAGTACGCTCTAGGTAATCTAAATGAGCAGCAACAAAGAAGCAGTCGGTTCGCCAATCTTCCAAGCCAATCAAAGCACCTATACCTATCTTATCGATCCCCGCCTTTGCTAGGCGATCGGGGGTTTCAAGACGATACTCAAAATCCATTTTATTGCCACGTAGATGATGCTCAGCGTAGGTCCTTGGTTGATAGGTCTCTTGATAAACCATCACCGCATCTAAACCGAGAGTTTTAAGTTCGGCGTAATCTTGTTGATCAAGTGGCTGCACTTCCATCGCAAGGTAGTTGAATTGCTTTTTGATATTCGGCAGCACCTGTCGAAAGTAATTCATCCCGACCTTAGTTTCATGTTCACCGGTGACCAACAAAACGCTATCAAACTTCATCTTTTTGATCGCCGCACTTTCGGCATCGATTTCATCCAAAGTAAGCGTGCGGCGCTTGATACGGTTTTCCATTGAAAAACCACAATACGTGCACGCGTTAGCGCACAGGTTAGATAGATACAAAGGAATATAAAGCGACATCGTATTGCCAAACCGCTTGCGAGTTAGTGCCAACGATTGTTGTGCCATCTGCTCTAAGTAAGGTTCTGCCGCTGGAGAGATCAGCGCCTTAAAGTCTTCTAAGTCGCGTTTGGGTTTACTCAGAGCGCGCTCAACATCCGCTGCCGTTTTACTGAAGATAGACATACCAATGTCATCCCAGTTGAGCTGTTTAAATCGATCAACAAACGTCATAACAATACTACTCGTCTAGGAATGAAGTTAGCGGGCTCGAAGCAACCGCGTGAGATACTTTTCCTGCAAGTCCAGCAAGGTAAGCCATTCGACCCGCTTCAACTGCCAGCTTAAAGGCAATCGCCATATCAACGGGTTGTTGGGAAGCCGCAATCGCCGTATTCACTAACACAGCGTCTGCGCCCATTTCCATTGCACGAGCAGCATGAGATGGCGCACCAATGCCCGCATCAACAATCACAGGGACATTCGCTTGGTCGATAATGATCTCTAAGAAGTCTGCAGACGCAATACCCTTATTTGAACCAATCGGCGCACCCAACGGCATAACTGCAGCACAACCCACCTCTTCCAAGCGCTTACACAAAACCGGGTCGGCGTGGCAATAAGGCAACACAACAAAGCCATCTTTGACCAGTTGCTCAGCAGCTTTAAGCGTTTCAATTGGGTCCGGCATCAAGTACTTTGGATCTGGGTGGATTTCTAGTTTAAGCCAGTTTGTACCCAGTGCTTCACGAGCCAAATGCGCAGCAAAGATGGCGTCTTTTGCGTTCTTCGCACCAGAGGTATTCGGCAGTAAGTTCACGCCAGCATCCATGATCGGTTGTAGGATATCGTCTTGCTCAGAGCGAATATCGACTCTCTTCAGCGCCATGGTTGCCAATTGCGAACCTGAAGCCTCGATAGCACTCGCCATCAAATGCTTGTTAGCGAACTTGCCAGTTCCAGTAAAGAGTCGAGATTGAAACGTTTTATCAGCGATAGTTAACATGGTTAGCCTCCTGCAATGGCTTGGAAAAGAGATATAGCGTCGCCTTCATTAACGACCGTTTGTTGCCACTGGCTACGCGGGACAACCGCATTGTTGATTGCAAATACACAACCTAGATCAGGTAGTGATAGAGCTTGGATAATGTCCGCTAGAGACGAAGAGTGCGCTACCTGTTCTGGTTGTTCGTTTATCGAGATGGTTATATGGCTCATTGGATTTCTTCTTCTAAATGCTTAACTACCGACGCAGTGCACACGGGACATTCACTATCTTGAGTAACCATAAGGTTTTGCCAATTCATCGTTTGGCCATCAAACAGTTTGAGTTGATGTGTTGCGACCTGAAACTCACCACGAGTTAGACGTTGAATAGCAGCAAGAGCTTGGAGGTTACCTATGGTGCCAACAACTGGGCCTATGATGCCGCTATCGCTACAACGAGTCGTTTGTGGATGATGACTGAACGGGAACAAACAGTGATAGCACCCTTTCTGATTCTGATAATCAAATACAATAAACTGGCCTTTCCAGCCGATTGCAGAACCCGAAATCAAAGGGGTCTTCGTGCTGAAACATGCTTGGTTAACCTGCTGGCGTGACTCGAAGTTGTCAGTACAATCCAACACTAAGTCAGCTAGCATCACTTCAAGTTCAAGCTGACTTTCACTCATTCGTTGATTGATAGTTCTTACTTGGCTGCGACCATTGAGTTCACTCAATTGTTGCTTGAGAGCTTCAACCTTAGGAAAACCTAACTGACTTTCCCTGAACGCGACCTGTCGTTGCAGGTTCGATGAATCTACACAATCATCATCGACCAGCACGATCTTTCCAACACCAGAAGCTGCGAGGTAAAGAGCCGCAGCATTACCTAAGCCACCACAACCAATCAGCAGCACATGACTATTTAGTAGGTTACGTTGCCCTTGTTCACCCACTTCAGGTAACGCAATTTGTCGTTGATAACGAATAAATTCAAAGTCACTCAGCATAGCTAGGCTCCTGCATAACCTCTTCTTTGATAATTGGAGATTTAGGGGTCATCAGTTTTTCGAAAAATTCGATCACTTTCTGTGGGTCTTCCGCCAATGTAATCGCGCGTACCACCGCTAAGCTCGATACACCACAATCCCAAACCTGCGCAGCTGTCGATTGGTCAATACCGCCAATAGCAACCGTCGGATAACCGGTGAGTTGTTCTGTGTATGGGATAGTATCAATCAGCTGTTGATACAGAGATAAGCGAACTAAACCCTGAGGCTTCGATGGCATCTGTTTAGTTGTTGTTGGGAAGATGTGCCCCAGCGCAATATAGCTTGGGTTGATTTGAACAATGCGCAGCAACTCGTAATAGCCATGAGTCGAGAGACCGATCTTTATACCCGCTTGGCTCAACTGTGAGAGGTTTGATTCTTCAATATCCTCTTGCCCTAAATGAACACCAAAAGCACCATACTTGAGTGCAAGTTGCCAATAATCATTGATAAAAACCTGAGCGTTATGCTCTCGACCAAGCTCGATTGATCGTTCGATTTGTTGTTCTAAGTCCGCTTGCTGCGGGTTTTTAATACGTAGCTGAACAGTGTTGATGCCAAGCTTGAGCAACCTTTCGATCCACTCAACATCATCAACCACTGGGTATAGCCCTAGGCTATTCTTACTCAACTCAGGGAACGAAAGTGATGTTCCTTGATGCGCCCAACCAACACTAATATCCAGTCGCTCATCTTCCAGAACTGGAATTGGAAAGTTTTGGTAATGTGCTGGCCATGTTCCACGTGAAACATTCGATGCTGCGCGAGCTAAAACCAGTGCGTCTTCTAATGGGAATTCCAGCGCCAACAAAGTAAGTAACCAAGCAAAGTGGCCGCGATTATCCAACTCCCGATGAGCTGTAGTTTCACTCTTGATAGCACGATTAGCATCTAGGTGTGACCAGATATCCAGTACAACTGAATCATCTGAGACACCGATATAGATGATATTCGGAGTTTGTATAAAGGCGTCACAAACGTCAGTTAGCGCGACTGAATTACTGTAATCAACAACATGGTTCAATTCCGCTAGCTGACTCTCCGCCAATGAATCAACATCATGGGCAAAGCCAATAGATAACGCCTGCTGAGCATCAACGATAGAGAAGTATTGAGTTGAACTTACGCCCAACTCAACTGCATCGGTTGCTAAGCCTTGTCGCTTAGCAACCAATAGACAGTTCTGCACCTCTCCCGTTAACTCAATATTTTGAGATGGGATGAGTATCTTCACTGTCATTATTCCTCTAGTTGAGCTTCTTTTGCACCTACTGCTGGGTGGTAAAGTTCAGAGCCAGTATCACGAAACTCTTGTGATTTCTGACGCATCCCTTCCAACGGGTTATCCAACATCTTAATCTCGATAGCCTGATCAGCCGCCACTTGTTCAGTGTCTTTCGCATACTCTCGAACTTCTTGAGAAATCTTCATCGAGCAAAACTTAGGACCACACATAGAGCAGAAGTGAGCAACCTTGCCCGACTCTTGTGGTAAAGTTTCATCATGGAAAGAACGCGCGGTTTCCGGATCTAAAGCTAGATTAAATTGGTCTTCCCAACGGAATTCAAAACGTGCTTTAGACAATGCATTATCTCGGATTTGTGCGCCCGGGTGCCCTTTCGCAAGGTCAGCAGCGTGTGCAGCGAGCTTGTAAGTAATCAGTCCAGTCTTCACATCTTCTTTGTTTGGTAAGCCTAGGTGCTCTTTAGGGGTGACATAACAGAGCATCGCACAACCGTACCAACCAATCATGGCTGCACCAATACCTGAGGTAATATGATCGTAACCAGGGGCAATATCTGTCGTCAGTGGGCCTAAAGTATAGAAAGGAGCTTCATGGCAGTGTTCTAACTGCTCGTCCATGTTCTCTTTGATTAAGTGCATTGGCACATGTCCAGGGCCTTCAATGATCACCTGAACGTCGTATTCCCAAGCGACTTTAGTCAACTCACCTAGAGTACGTAACTCTGAGAACTGAGCCTCATCATTGGCATCTGCAATAGAACCCGGACGCAGGCCGTCACCCAATGATAGAGCAACATCGTACTTCGCACAGATCTCACAGATCTCGCGGAAGTGGGTATAAAGGAAGCTCTCTTGGTGATGAGCAAGGCACCATTTCGCTATAATAGAACCGCCACGGGAAACAATGCCGGTCACACGTTTAGCCGTCATCGGAACATAGCGAAGCAACAAACCAGCATGGATAGTGAAGTAGTCAACACCCTGCTCTGCTTGTTCAATCAAGGTATCGCGCATCACTTCCCAGTTAAGGTCTTCGGCTACACCATTCACTTTTTCAAGCGCTTGATACATAGGAACCGTGCCAATTGGTACTGGGCTGTTACGCAGGATCCATTCACGAGTCTCGTGGATATTACGGCCAGTAGAAAGGTCCATTACGGTATCGCCGCCCCAGCGGGTTGACCATACTAGCTTCTCAACTTCCTCTTCAATCGAAGAGCTTACTGAAGAGTTACCGATATTAGCGTTGACCTTCACTAAGAAGTTTCGGCCAATAATCATCGGTTCTGATTCTGGGTGATTGATGTTTGAAGGGATAATAGCTCGACCTTCAGCAACCTCTTTACGTACGAACTCAGGGGTAATTTCTTTCGGTAGGTTCGCGCCAAAGTTATGGCCAGGGTGTTGATGGTTAAGCTGCTCATCAGCGAACTTCTGACGTCCCATATTCTCACGTATGGCAATGTACTCCATCTCAGGCGTGATAATGCCCTGACGAGCATAATGCAATTGGGTAACACATTGGTTATCTGTAGCACGGCGAATTCTAGGTAGGTTGCCGTAGCGAAGGTCGTCTAGGGTTTCATCTTCTAAACGTTCTTTGGTGTAAACAGAGCTTACATCGTCTAACAGTTCCGTATCACCACGCTCTTCAATCCATTGCTCTCGCAACTTAGGAAGACCGCTATACAGGTCTATTTCGTGTGTAGGATCTGTGTAAACACCGGAGGTATCGTAAACTTGAATGGGTGCATTAGGTTCGAATACAGGCTCTTTTTTGCTGCCACCAACTAGGCTATCAGCGAGTGATATTTCTCGTACAGGGACTTGAATGTCCTCTCGAGATCCTTGGATGTAAGCCTTTTTCGAATTTGGGTAAGGTTGTACGGATAAAGAATCAATAAAATTCTTCGCTTCCAGTCTTGCTTGTTTACGACTCGACATAGCATTTTTCCTTGGCTTTTAGCCATTATCTATAGGGATAAAAATGCTTGACGGATTAGATGCTACAAGAGGGATCACGGTAAGAAATACAGTTGTGATCTGGAGATAGATCTCTAGAAGGATTCTAGTTAGATATCTACTCTTGTTCCCTTCGCAGGTATTAGCCTGATCAGGTTCAACGGATCCCGAGTTAACGGTCTCAGCCATATGGCACTCCGACAAGTTCGATCGAGTATATAAAAACGGCTTGGATAAACCAAGCCGAGTTGTTAACAAATCGTAAGAAAGTTTTAAGACTTTATCAAAAATTGGAAGCCGATCCATGCTGCTGAGATGCTGAGAACCACGTTGAGTAACACATTGAGTCCCATCTTAAAGAAAGCGCCCTGCTGCATAAGAAGCACATTATCCATCGAAAATGTAGAAAATGTAGTCAGTGCTCCAAGGAAACCAAGACCGATAATCTGTCTCCATGGTTCTGTCGCCACCATCTCATTCTCAAATGCAGCGATGAGCAAACCCATAATTAAAGAGCCAATTACGTTAACGGTTAGCGTACCGTAAGGAAAACCACGTCCTAGCATCACTACACATAACTCTGAAATCAAATAGCGCGAACAAGCACCAAATGCACCACCAATGGCAATAAAACCTAAAATAGATAACTGACCCATGAATCCTCCCAAACAATAATCCCTATATTCTAGCTTTAACGCCGATAAAAGCGAGGGTAGAAACTAAGAATGCATGCGTAAATATTAAACGTTACAGGTGTCACTTAACTTCAATATATCCCATCAATCCTGTTTTCATGTGCTCAATTACATGACAGTGGTACATCCAGCGTCCTGGGTTATCTGCAACAAATGCAGCTTTAGCTCGGCCATTTTTTCCAAGTAACACTGTATCGGTATGGAAAGGCTCTTCAATTTTTTTACCATCAAGTTCCAATACCGTAAATGTATGACCATGAATATGAATCGGGTGATGATATTGAGTGACGTTCTTAAGATCGAATATGTAAGTCTTACCCAACTCTAAAGTCGCCAACGGTTCAGGAATATTGTCTTTGCTCATCCCCTCCCATGCTCTTTTATTAGTAAGCCAAAACTTAGGCATCGATTTTCCATCTTTGGATACTGGAGAAACAGCGCCTTCCCACTCGAACACAAAATCGATCTCTTCAGCGTTAGCAAGATCTAGGTTAGGTACTGGATTCAATGGTAATACTGGTAATGCTCGATCTTGAGTAAATTCTGAACCTACGACTTCAAATTCACACAAAGAAAATGGGAAACGCCCCTTCATTTGGAGAACGTTAACTCGCTCACCAGCTTTAGGAGCGATCAGTCCGATATCTACACGCATCCCTGGACCAATTTTATGTTGAGTAAGTATATATGGCGTCTTTACAGGATTACCATCAATGGCAATGACCCATGCCTCAGCCCCTTCGATAGCAATAGGGTAAGTGATCGTATTATCGACATTCGCGATACGCAATCTAGTCGTTGCATACTGTTTCAAGTGGTATACAGGTTCATGAACTCCATTCACACTACTCCACTCACCAGGAGTGCCCATACGCGCACTGAGTCGGGGAATCATTAAGTCTTTCCATTGACCCTTTTGATCGATATGCCAATGCTTCAGCATCAATGCATGTTCTTCGTCAAACTGCACTGGAGTACTTTCTTCTACGATAATTAGCCCAACCAAACCCATACCAAGTTGTTTAACGCTATTCATATGTGGGTGATACCAAAATGTGCCAGCATCTGGCGGCGTAAACTCATAAATGAATGTTTCACCTGGCATGATCGGTGGCTGACTTAAGAAGGGAACTCCATCCATTTCGATAGGAATTCTTAAACCATGCCAATGGATAGTCGTCGGTTCTGATAACTTATTCGTAAAACGAATTGTGACCTTTTCATCCTGTCGACATCGAATCGTCGGAGCCGGAATCTGACCATTAAAGGCTAAAACATTGGTGTCAAATCCCGCGACTAACTCAGCCATTGAAGGTTCAGCAGTTAAGTCATAAACATACTTTCCTTGTTCATCAACAGACCGCTTCATTGAACAAGCAGGTAGGACTGTTAGTGCAGATATAGCGAGGGATGATTGAATAAACTTACGACGGGAAATATCCATATTTGTTGCCTTTTAGTAATAACGACCAAAATGTAACAAAATATTGAGAATAATTCTCATAAAGAAGTGGGGATTGTGCTGTTGATTGTTTATAAAAGAGGCTGGGATAAGTGAGTACTTACCTTTTTAAGGTCAAATATCATCCAAAGTAACAAATAATCGTTGAAATATCCCAAATATAGAAAGCCCAAAGACCTCCCTCTTCGACTAGCTATTCAGATATTAAGGAAGCGTTATAGTTCTAATATCAGCATATCCAAATTAGAAGAATTAAGTGAAACCATTAATAAGTAGAAGCGAGTAAAAAGGCTCCAACATTTCTACCAGGATGCGTAGTCTGGAGCCTTAAATTTGGCAAGGTGGGATGAGACGGCACTCAGAATACTCGATCGGACTGGTGTAAAAAGTAACAGGTATAAAAAAAGCCCCAGCATTTCTGCTAAGGCTTCAAATATGGCAGGAGTAGAGGTTTAGACTCCCAACACGCGCTGTTTTGGTAAGTCGGGAAATCCGCAGCTCTGCTAATAGCTATATTAGATTCAGAAAGTAAAAAGGCTCTAGCATTTCTGCTAGAGCCTTAAATATGGTAGGAGTAGAGGTTTAGACTCCCAACATGCGCTGTTTTGGTAAGTCGGGGAATCCGCGGCTCTGCTAATGGTGTATATATAAGATTCATAAAGCAAAAAGGCTCTAGCATTTCTGCTAGAGCCTTAAATATGGCAGGGGTGGAGAGATTCGAACTCCCAACACGCGCTGTTTTGGTAAGTCGGGGAATCCGCTGCTCTGCTAATGTTGTATTATAAGATTCATAAAGCAAAAAGGCTCTAGCATTTCTGCTAGAGCCTTAAATATGGCAGGGGTGGAGAGATTCGAACTCCCAACACGCGGATTTGGAATCCGCTGCTCTGCCAATTGGAGCTACACCCCTAAAACTTTATCTTACTTCAGATTCGAAAAAACCTCGCACTAGGCGAGGTTATCGAATAAGTGGCGGAGTGGACGGGACTCGAACCCGCGACCCCCGGCGTGACAGGCCGGTATTCTAACCAACTGAACTACCACTCCGCAGTGGTCAACTCACTAAGTGAGCGTCCATATCTCCAGGTCGGTCAACCTAAAGATTTAATTTAAAGCCTGGCGATGTCCTACTCTCACATGGGGAAGCCCCACACTACCATCGGCGCTATTGTGTTTCACTTCTGAGTTCGGCATGGAATCAGGTGGGTCCACAATGCTATGGTCGCCAAGCAAATTTTAAAATTCGGAAAGCTAATCTAAAAGTATTTCTCTTCAAACGCATTCAAGGTCTGGTACATCTGAGTCCACAAAACCCCTTGGGTGTTGTATGGTTAAGCCTCACGGGCAATTAGTACAGGTTAGCTCAATGCCTCGCAGCACTTACACACCCTGCCTATCAACGTCGTAGTCTACGACAACCCTTTAGGACACTTATAGTGCCAGGGAAAACTCATCTCAAGGCTCGCTTCCCGCTTAGATGCTTTCAGCGGTTATCGATTCCGAACTTAGCTACCGGGCAATGCCATTGGCATGACAACCCGAACACCAGAGGTTCGTCCACTCCGGTCCTCTCGTACTAGGAGCAGCCCCTTTCAATTTTCCAACGCCCACGGCAGATAGGGACCGAACTGTCTCACGACGTTCTAAACCCAGCTCGCGTACCACTTTAAATGGCGAACAGCCATACCCTTGGGACCGACTTCAGCCCCAGGATGTGATGAGCCGACATCGAGGTGCCAAACACCGCCGTCGATATGAACTCTTGGGCGGTATCAGCCTGTTATCCCCGGAGTACCTTTTATCCGTTGAGCGATGGCCCTTCCATTCAGAACCACCGGATCACTATGACCTGCTTTCGCACCTGCTCGAATTGTCATTCTCGCAGTCAAGCGGGCTTATGCCATTGCACTAACCACACGATGTCCAACCGTGTTTAGCCCACCTTCGTGCTCCTCCGTTACTCTTTGGGAGGAGACCGCCCCAGTCAAACTACCCACCAGGCACTGTCCGTAATCCCGATTCAGGGACCAACGTTAGAACATCAAAACTACAAGGGTGGTATTTCAAGGACGACTCCACCACATCTAGCGACGCGGTTTCATAGTCTCCCACCTATCCTACACATGTAGGTTCAATGTTCAGTGCCAAGCTGTAGTAAAGGTTCACGGGGTCTTTCCGTCTAGCCGCGGGTACACTGCATCTTCACAGCGATTTCAATTTCACTGAGTCTCGGGTGGAGACAGCGTGGCCATCATTACGCCATTCGTGCAGGTCGGAACTTACCCGACAAGGAATTTCGCTACCTTAGGACCGTTATAGTTACGGCCGCCGTTTACCGGGGCTTCGATCAAGAGCTTCGACCGAAGTCTAACCCCATCAATTAACCTTCCGGCACCGGGCAGGCGTCACACCGTATACGTCATCTTACGATTTTGCACAGTGCTGTGTTTTTAATAAACAGTTGCAGCCACCTGGTATCTGCGACTCTCGTCTGCTCCATCCGCAAGGGACTTCACTGATAAGAGCGTACCTTCTCCCGAAGTTACGGTACCATTTTGCCTAGTTCCTTCACCCGAGTTCTCTCAAGCGCCTTGGTATTCTCTACCCGACCACCTGTGTCGGTTTGGGGTACGATTCCTTACAATCTGAAGCTTAGAGGCTTTTCCTGGAAGCATGGCATCAATGACTTCACTACCGTAGTAGCTCGACATCGTATCTCAGCGTTAAGAAAGTCCGGATTTACCTAAACTTTCCGCCTACGTACTTGAACCTGGACAACCGTCGCCAGGCCCACCTAGCCTTCTCCGTCCCCCCATCGCAATTGTAAGAAGTACGGGAATATTAACCCGTTTCCCATCGACTACGCCTTTCGGCCTCGCCTTAGGAGTCGACTTACCCTGCCCCGATTAACGTTGGACAGGAACCCTTGGTCTTCCGGCGAGGGAGTTTTTCACTCCCTTTATCGTTACTCATGTCAGCATTCGCACTTCTGATACCTCCAGCAGCCCTTACAGACCACCTTCAACGGCTTACAGAACGCTCCCCTACCCCACATACCCTAAGGTACGTAGCCGCAGCTTCGGTGTATAGCTTAGCCCCGTTACATCTTCCGCGCAGGCCGACTCGACCAGTGAGCTATTACGCTTTCTTTAAATGATGGCTGCTTCTAAGCCAACATCCTGGCTGTCTGAGCCTTCCCACATCGTTTCCCACTTAGCTATACTTTGGGACCTTAGCTGGCGGTCTGGGTTGTTTCCCTCTCCACGACGGACGTTAGCACCCGCCGTGTGTCTCCCGGATAGTACTTACTGGTATTCGGAGTTTGCAAAGGGTTGGTAAGTCGGGATGACCCCCTAGCCTTAACAGTGCTCTACCCCCAGTAGTATTCGTCCGAGGCGCTACCTAAATAGCTTTCGGGGAGAACCAGCTATCTCCAGGTTTGATTGGCCTTTCACCCCTAGCCACAAGTCATCCGCTAATTTTTCAACATTAGTCGGTTCGGTCCTCCAGTTGATGTTACTCAACCTTCAACCTGCCCATGGCTAGATCACCTGGTTTCGGGTCTAATCCTAGCAACTGTACGCCCAGTTAAGACTCGGTTTCCCTACGGCTCCCCTAAACGGTTAACCTTGCTACTAAAATTAAGTCGCTGACCCATTATACAAAAGGTACGCAGTCACACCACGAAGGTGCTCCTACTGCTTGTACGTACACGGTTTCAGGTTCTATTTCACTCCCCTCACAGGGGTTCTTTTCGCCTTTCCCTCACGGTACTGGTTCACTATCGGTCAGTCAGTAGTATTTAGCCTTGGAGGATGGTCCCCCCATATTCAGACAGGATATCACGTGTCCCGCCCTACTCGATTTCACTGATTATGATGTGTCGGTTACGGGGCTATCACCCTTTGTTGCGCCACTTTCCAGAGGCTTCACCTGCATCATTAAAAGCTTAAGGGCTAATCCAATTTCGCTCGCCGCTACTTTCGGAATCTCGGTTGATTTCTCTTCCTCGGGGTACTTAGATGTTTCAGTTCCCCCGGTTTGCCTCCTGTTGCTATGTATTCACAACAGGATACGTGCTTATGCACGTGGGTTTCCCCATTCAGAAATCCCAGACTCAAAAGGTTATTACTACCTAATCTGGGCTTATCGCAAGTTATTACGTCTTTCATCGCCTCTGACTGCCAAGGCATCCACCGTGTACGCTTAGTCACTTAACCATACAACCCGAAAGGGTCTTAGTGTATGGCAACTAACCAAGGTTTTTGGTTGTCATTAAGAAGGGTTAATTCTCAATGACTGTTTGCCGGACTCAATTGTGAATCAAACTAAGTTTGATTCGAATACAAGACACTTGAATGTGTTTGTTGTGTTTATCTAATGAAAGATAAACATTGAGAACTTTTAAATTTGATTTTAATTACTCGTAAGTAATCAAATCAGTCAGCTTTCCAAATTGTTAAAGAGCATGAGACTTTAAGAACCAATGTTCTAAAATTCACATTTTCTAAAGACTCTCAGGGTCAAACACACCAACCAACGACAAAAGAAGTGGTTTGGATATGATAATAACCAAGAATATTTAGAGAATGGTGGGCGATACCGGGCTCGAACCAGTGACCCCCTGCTTGTAAGGCAGGTGCTCTCCCAACTGAGCTAATCGCCCACGATAGTTTCTTTTGTCTTCACTTTTAATAAAAGTGAAAATAAAAGCCATCCTTTACGCGGAGAAAGAATGGTGGGTCGTGCAGGATTCGAACCTGCGACCAATTGATTAAAAGTCAACTGCTCTACCAACTGAGCTAACGACCCAATGGTATCCCGTAGGGGAGTCGAACCCCTGTTACCGCCGTGAAAGGGCGGTGTCCTAGGCCTCTAGACGAACGGGACACTGGATATTGAAGAACTTGGGAGTTCTTCGTCTCTTTACTTTTCTAAACCTAATCAATCTGTGTGGACACTCATCGTGGTATCTTCGTATAAGGAGGTGATCCAGCCCCAGGTTCCCCTAGGGCTACCTTGTTACGACTTCACCCCAGTCATGAACCACAAAGTGGTGAGCGTCCTCCCCGAAAGGTTAAACTACCCACTTCTTTTGCAGCCCACTCCCATGGTGTGACGGGCGGTGTGTACAAGGCCCGGGAACGTATTCACCGTGACATTCTGATTCACGATTACTAGCGATTCCGACTTCATGGAGTCGAGTTGCAGACTCCAATCCGGACTACGACGCACTTTTTGGGATTCGCTCACTATCGCTAGCTTGCTGCCCTCTGTATGCGCCATTGTAGCACGTGTGTAGCCCTACTCGTAAGGGCCATGATGACTTGACGTCGTCCCCACCTTCCTCCGGTTTATCACCGGCAGTCTCCCTGGAGTTCCCGACATTACTCGCTGGCAAACAAGGATAAGGGTTGCGCTCGTTGCGGGACTTAACCCAACATTTCACAACACGAGCTGACGACAGCCATGCAGCACCTGTCTCAGAGCTCCCGAAGGCACACCTGCGTCTCCGCTGGCTTCTCTGGATGTCAAGAGTAGGTAAGGTTCTTCGCGTTGCATCGAATTAAACCACATGCTCCACCGCTTGTGCGGGCCCCCGTCAATTCATTTGAGTTTTAATCTTGCGACCGTACTCCCCAGGCGGTCTACTTAACGCGTTAGCTCCGAAAGCCACGGCTCAAGGCCACAACCTCCAAGTAGACATCGTTTACGGCGTGGACTACCAGGGTATCTAATCCTGTTTGCTCCCCACGCTTTCGCATCTGAGTGTCAGTGTCTGTCCAGGGGGCCGCCTTCGCCACTGGTATTCCTTCAGATCTCTACGCATTTCACCGCTACACCTGAAATTCTACCCCCCTCTACAGCACTCTAGTTCACCAGTTTCAAATGCAGTTCCGAGGTTGAGCCCCGGGCTTTCACATCTGACTTAATGAACCACCTGCATGCGCTTTACGCCCAGTAATTCCGATTAACGCTCGCACCCTCCGTATTACCGCGGCTGCTGGCACGGAGTTAGCCGGTGCTTCTTCTGTTGCTAACGTCAAGATGCGCAGCTATTAACTACACACCCTTCCTCACAACTGAAAGTACTTTACAACCCGAAGGCCTTCTTCATACACGCGGCATGGCTGCATCAGGCTTTCGCCCATTGTGCAATATTCCCCACTGCTGCCTCCCGTAGGAGTCTGGACCGTGTCTCAGTTCCAGTGTGGCTGATCATCCTCTCAGACCAGCTAGGGATCGTCGCCTTGGTGAGCCATTACCTCACCAACTAGCTAATCCCACCTAGGCATATCTTGACGCGAGAGGTCCGAAGATCCCCCTCTTTGGCCCGTAGGCATTATGCGGTATTAGCCATCGTTTCCAATGGTTATCCCCCACATCAAGGCAATTTCCTAGGCATTACTCACCCGTCCGCCGCTCGACGCCCAACAAATCCTCCGAAGATTCAATGTTGTCGTTTCCGCTCGACTTGCATGTGTTAGGCCTGCCGCCAGCGTTCAATCTGAGCCATGATCAAACTCTTCAATTTAAGATTTTGTGACTCAACGAATACTGACTTCAAAACTAATATTCATTCGAAAATGAACATGTAATTCTAAAGCTATTACCATTCCAACAGAATGGTAATGAATTGACTGTGCCGATTAACTACAAGTAGTTAAACGTATTGGTCACTCAGTTCATTGAAATCAATTTTGATTCCGAAGAATCTGTTTTATCTAACGATAAAACGTTTTGATATTCATCAACGAGTGCCCACACAGATTGATAGGTTTAAATTGTTAAAGAGCTTTTCCTTTTTGAGCTTCGCTCAAATCGGACGGCCATTTTAGCGATTTAAGTTTTAGTGTCAACCACTATTTTCAAAACTTTTTTCAAGCGCTTAGCTTGGCTAATTTGACCTGCTGATTCGTTTTGGTTTCTTACGAAGCCTTCCCGTTTCAACGAGGTCGCATTATAGAGATTTCGATCACACTGGCAAGCCCTTTTTGAAGTTTTTCTTACTTTTTTGATTGTTCGAGCGTTTTTTGTTCAAAACACCCCATTTCCACTAGTATTCCCCTTAATTAAGGGCTTAAGGTGCCTATATAAAGGAGGATTTATGAGTTCAATACGCAGTTATAAAGGAATATCCCCTCAGATTGGGCAAGGTGTCTATATAGATACAAGTTCTGTACTGGTTGGGGATATCAAAATCGGTGACGACTCTAGTGTGTGGCCTTTGGTTGCAGCTCGAGGAGATGTGAATCACATTCATATTGGAGAGAGAACGAATATCCAAGACGGCAGCGTTTTACACGTCACCCATAAGAATGCTGAAAACCCTGACGGTTATGCTCTACTAATAGGTAATGATGTCACTATCGGTCATAAAGTAATGCTGCATGGCTGCACCATTGAAGATCGTGTACTTGTTGGCATGGGAGCTATCGTGCTCGATGGCGTGGTTATTAAAGAAGATGTGATGATTGGTGCTGGTAGCTTGGTGCCACCGAATAAGGTACTCGAAAGCGGTTATCTCTATGTAGGAAGCCCAGTAAAACAAGCACGCCTATTAAATGATAAAGAGCGTGCCTTTTTACAGAAGTCAGCTGACAACTATGTTCAGAATAAAAACGACTATCTAGACTCTGTGTTGCCAGTCTAAAGCGCTTTGATCTGGATCCGATTAGAGGAGTCATACTCCTCTTCTTCTATTAACTCTTCCGCTAGCTCTTCAATATCGAAACGTAACTCTGAAAAGATAACTAAAGCTTGATCGCCTTCTTCTATATCTTTGCCTGCCAATCGAGACAACTCTTCAATAGACATAACACACTCAATCAGTGCGCCCGACTGCTGTGCTGGGAAGGTGATTGATTGATTCTCTTCATCCCAATCTTGGATATCAGGAAATAGAATTGATTGATTCATTTTTATAAATACCTTGTTACATCTCTAGATTTTTGCGTAATTCTCTTAAAATCTGTTTTGTTCCTGGGCGAAGACCACGCCACAGCATAAAGCTCTCAGCAGCCTGCCCTACCAACATACCCAAACCATCATAAGCAGCGTAAACACCGTAATCTAATGCCCATTGATTAAATACTGTGGTTCCAGATCCGTAAACCATGTCATAAACGGAACTATTCGAATTGAAGATAACCTCAGAAATTTCAGGGAGCTGACCACTTAAACCAGACGAGGTCGAATTAATGATGACATCAAACCCTTCATTAACATCGCTTAACCCCATTCCTTTTATGTTTCCATGTGAAGAAAACATCTCAGCCAAAAGTTGAGCCTTTGAACTGGTTCGATTAGCGACTACCAACTGCTGTGGCTTTTGGTCGAGTAGAGGTTGAATCACTCCTCGAGCAGCACCACCAGCACCAAGCAGAAGAACGCGAGCCCCTTCTAGGACTACTTGATGTTGAAGAAGATCTTGAACTAAACCTTCACCATCGGTGTTATCACCAATAATATCTCCATCATCGAGCTTCTTCAGTGTGTTTACAGCACCTGCTAGTTCAGCTCTTTCAGTCAGGCGATTAGCGAACTGATAAGCATCTTCTTTAAATGGCGCTGTGACATTACACCCTCTACCACCTTCACTAAAAAACGCTTGGGCAGCAGTGATGAATTCACCTTGTTCTGGCTGAAGTGCTGTATAGGTAAGTTGTTGGCTGGTTTGGCGAGCAAATAATGTATGAATGAATGGCGATTTGCTTTGCCCAATAGGATTACCGAAAACGGCATAACGATCTACTTGCTGTGTCATATCCTTACCTAACAGAAATAATAAAAAGGGTCATCTATGTAGATGACCCTATCACTATCCCTATAAGGAAGGAAGAACTACCAAACTCGAGGTTTGAGGTAGTCACTATAAAGCAGAGCTTCTGGTGAGCCCGCTTGCGGTTCATAGCGATATTCCCAACGAGCCAACGGCGGCATCGACATCAATATAGACTCTGTGCGCCCACCGCTTTGCAGACCAAATAAGGTACCACGGTCGTAAACTAGGTTGAATTCAACATAGCGGCCACGACGATAAAGTTGGAAGTCACGCTCGCGCTCACCGTAAGACGTATCTTTTCGTCGTTCTACAATTGGTAGATAGGCGGCTGCAAAGCCTTCACCGACAGCCTGCATATAAGCAAAGCTCTTATAGAAACCCCACTCATTCAGATCATCAAAGAACAGACCACCAACACCACGTGTTTCGTCTCGGTGAGGCAAATAGAAGTACTTGTCACACCATTCCTTGTGTTCTTGATAAACGTCATCACCAAATGGTGCACACAGGTCTTTAGCGGTTTGATGCCAAGATTGGCAATCTTCATCGAAAGGATAGAATGGAGTTAAATCAAAACCACCACCGAACCACCAGATAGGGTCTTCCCCTTCCTTTTCAGCAATAAAGAAGCGTACGTTGGCGTGTGAGGTTGGGATATAAGGGTTTTTAGGGTGGATAACTAACGACACACCCATCGCTTCAAACTTTCGTCCGGCTAACTCAGGACGGTGAGCGGTTGCAGAGGCAGGCATCGCTTTACCAGCGACGTGAGAGAAGTTAACTCCACCCTGTTCAAATAAAGCACCATTGGTCATCACGCGAGTACGACCACCGCCACCTAGACGATCGCCAGGTTCTCGCTCCCATGCATCTTCTTCAAACAACGCTACACCATCAGCCTGCTCAAGCTGCTGGCAAATCGAATCTTGTAGGCTCAGTAAAAACTGCTTTACTGCTTCTTTATCAATTGCTGACATCTTACTTCCTTTGCAGGGTTTAACCCTGTCTTAATATTTTCGACGTTTTTGCATCTCTAATTTCGCTTGGCTTCTCACGGCCACCCGTTTGACCTTCTAGAATCGCGACTAAGTGTTGACCCAGTTGCTGTTGAACTTCTTCAGTCGTCATACAAGGCGGCTCGCCAGTCAGGTTGGCACTGGTAGAGGTTAACGGCTTGCCGAACTCATTACACATTCTTTGAACCAAAGGGTGATCCGTCACTCGTACCGCGATGGAATCAAACTGGCCGCTGACCCAATCAGTTACTTTGCTACTGGTTGGCATGATCCAAGTGACCGGACCCGGCCATGTTGCTTTCACTGTCGCTAACTGTGCTTCAGTCAGTTGGCTTTCGTCAATATAAGGCAACAATTGCTCGTAACTTGCTGCTATTAAGATCAACCCTTTCTCCATCGGTCGCTGTTTTAAGTCGAGCAATTTCTTAATGGCTTGTGGATTATCGGGATCACAACCGACCCCAAAAACGCCTTCAGTCGGGTAAGCAATGACTTCACCTTGCTGTAATGCCTGCAATGTATGTTGAAAGTTATCCACGGGTTGCCTCATTAATTCTGTTATCGAATTCGCTAAGTGTACAAATTATCATTCACTGTGACTAAAGCTATTTGTTTATAAAATGTATCAATTAACAACTTAGACTGACGCAAACGTTTTCCTTAAGCAATTTTACCCGTATAATGCGCGCAAAATATCTAATCACTAATTAAATCGTACCTGAAGGAGTTTGAGATGACTGTCGGTATTATCATGGGTTCTAAATCTGATTGGCCAACAATGAAGCTAGCTGCAGAAATGTTGGATCAGTTTGGCGTGGCGTACGAAACAAAAGTGGTTTCTGCTCACCGTACACCTCAGTTGCTAGCAGACTACGCAACCAGTGCGAAAGAGCGCGGTATTAAAGTGATTATTGCTGGTGCTGGCGGTGCAGCTCACCTCCCGGGCATGGCGGCTGCTTTCACAAGCGTCCCAGTTCTTGGTGTTCCTGTTCAGTCTAAAGCACTGAAAGGCATGGACTCGCTACTTTCTATCGTACAGATGCCAAAAGGTATCGCGGTAGGTACTCTTGCTATAGGTGAAGCTGGCGCTGCTAACGCTGGTATCCTAGCCGCTCAAATCATTGGTACACACAATGAAGAAGTAATGGCGAAAGTAGAAGCGTTCCGCTCTGAGCAAACAGAAACGGTTCTTGCTAATCCAAACCCTGCAGAGGACTAATTCCCATGCATGTTCTTGTGTTAGGCGCGGGCCAACTTGCTCGCATGATGTCCCTAGCTGGGGCACCGCTGAATATTGAAATTTCTGCTTTTGATGTTGGCAGCAAAAATATTGTTCACCCATTAACGCAAGCAATTCTAGGCAACGGCTTAGACAATGCGATTGAGCGTGCGGACGTCATTACTGCAGAGTTCGAACACATCCCTTACGATGTACTTGAAGTGTGTGAGCGCAGCGGTAAGTTCTTACCGACAACAGAAGCAATCAAAGCTGGCGGTGACCGTCGTCTTGAAAAAGCCCTGTTAGACGAAGCGAACGTGAAGAATGCTAAGTACTACGTGATTAACTCTCGCGAAGACTTTGACGCTGCAATTGCTCACGTTGGCTTACCAATGGTGTTGAAGAGCACACTTGGCGGCTACGATGGCAAAGGTCAATGGCGCTTAAAGACATTAGACAATGTTGACGCGACTTGGGCAGAAATGGCTGAGTGCATTGCCGCGACCGACAACCAAGCGATTGTGGCTGAAGAGTTCGTTCCGTTTGACCGTGAAGTATCACTGGTTGGTGCTCGTGGCGCCAATGGTGAGATTCAGGTGTACCCACTGGCTGAAAATGTTCACACCGACGGCGTGTTGAGCTTATCGACAGCGATTGATGACATTGAACTGCAAGAGCAAGCGAAAGCCATGTTCACTGCCATTGCTGAACGTTTAGATTACGTTGGCGTGCTAGCACTTGAGTTCTTTGACGTTCAAGGTTCACTGCTTGTTAATGAGATTGCACCACGTGTTCATAACTCGGGCCACTGGACGCAGCAAGGCGCAGAGACTTGTCAGTTTGAAAACCACCTGCGTGCAGTGTGTGGTATGCCACTAGGTAGCACTAAACTGATTCGTCCAACCGCAATGATCAACATTCTTGGTGAAGATACTCTTCCTGAAGCAATTCTTGCTCAAGGTGGTTGTCATGTTCATTGGTATGGTAAAGAGAAGCGTGCAGATCGTAAGATGGGCCACATTAACGTGAGCGCTGATTACAACGCAGAACTGCAAAGAACATTATGTTCACTAGCAGATATTCTCGATAAAAAAGCCTACCCTGCTGTCCATGAGTTTGCTGAGCAGATGAAGTAAGCCCTACATTGGCTTATTGATATAAAAGGTTCATTGGATACAAAAACGGCGCTCAGTGAGCGCTGTTTTTTTGTAGCTATAATATCGAGTTATTGAGATTGAATGTGATGACACTTGCGATCAGCACATTGTTTCTTGGTACCACTGGCTGTTTTCTTCTCAAGTAACAACGGGAACTGGCACTCTTCACAACGACCTATAACTGGTGGTTGGTTAACTGCGAACTTACACTTAGGGTAGTTATCACACGCATAGAAGGTTTTGCCATAGCGAGATTTACGCTCAACCAAATGACCTCTGCCACACTCCGGGCAAGCAACCAGTGGCTGCTCTTCAGGTTGTTCTTTTGGTTGGTCCAAAGATTCGATGTGATTACACTCTGGATAGCTGCTACAGCCAATAAACATCCCAAAGCGACCTTGTCTTAGTACCAATTCATTTTGGCATTTAGGACACGGTACACCCAACTCTTTCACCACGTGACCATCGTTTTGATGCAAAGGCTTGATGTAATCACAGCTCGGATACTGCTTACAGCCTAAAAATGGGCCGTGCTTACCATGGCGAAGCTGAAGCTCTCCACCACACTGTGGACATGGTTCATGCTCTAATGCATGTTCATGTGCTGAAAAAAGCTGATTATCAATCTTACTACTCATGACAAGCCTGTATTAATGCAAGATACCTTGCTCTTTGGTGTACAACAGCTCTTCCATTTGCGTGTAAGCACTTTCATTACCCGGCACATTAAATAGCACCATTAAGATAATCCATTTCAGATCATCCAATTCAAATTCGTTTGTCTCAAGCCCCATCACACGATCAATCACCATTTCACGAATCTCTGTCGTGAGTACGTTGATCTGTTCGAGGAACAGCAAGAAACCTCGACACTCCATATTAATACGTGAAATCTCTCGACTGGTATAAATACGCATCGAAGTATTAGAACACACACTAATCGCCGCTTGGTTCTCGGTATCTTGCAATGCCGCAAGATCTTCTAACCAATGGAGGGCCTTATAAATATCATCTTGGTGAAACCCTGCTCGAAGAAGCTCATCTTCCAGCTCATCTTGATCCACCTGCAATTCAGAATCGCTATGGATGTAGGTTTCAAACAAGTACATCAGTATGTCCATCATCATAGCTTAGCCTCTCCCCTTTCGAATATAGCCACCGGAAACTGCAACAACATGCCCTGAGAGCTCAAGCTCTAAAAGCTGCATCATGACCTCATGCACAGGTATATGGGTTCTCTGTGCCAAAATATCAACGGGTGTCGCCTCTAATCCTACGTTAGCTAACAGCTGTGGAAATGGCAATTGCTCATTTTCACCCTCATTCGGCGTAGGCTCGAACAAACTGGGCTGCTGATCTATAGACCAGTCTAACAGACTCCTTATTTCAATCAGAACATCTTGAGCATTTTGTACTAAACATGCTCCAGCTTTAATTAAGCTGTTACCTCCGCGACTGGTTGGGCTATGAATTGAACCGGGCAGCGCAAACACCTCTCGACCTTGCTCCATGGCATAGCGAGCCGTAATCAAAGAGCCACTTTTCTCAGCAGCTTCAACCACCAAGGTTCCGAGCGACAATCCACTTATAATACGGTTACGTCTAGGGAAATGTTCAGGTCTTGGTTTTGCGCTTGGACGAAACTCTGAAATCAGTGCCCCATTCTCACAGATCCTCTCCGCTAGGTTTCTGTGCCGCGCAGGATAAATGGAATCTAAACCAGAGCCCAGCACCGCGAAAGTCTCCCCTCCTTTATCCAAAGCACCATCATGAGCATAGCCGTCAATGCCCAACGCTAATCCACTCGTGACGATCAAGCCATTTTGCACAAACTCTTTGGCAAAGGACTTCGCTGTCTGTAGCCCTTCAATACTGGCATTGCGACTGCCGACCATCGCGATTTGAGGCTCGATCAGCTTTTCAACGTGACCTTTAACGAAAAGAACACTTGGTGCAGAGGCGATCTCATTCAGCAGTTTGGGATAATGCGAGCAATTCGGGGTAATGATGTGATGGTTGGGTTGTCTTGCTTGCCACTCTAGGCAAGCCTCCACTTCTCTTGGGGCTTGCTCTCTTAGATAGGCAATTTGCTTGGCAGACAAGCCAATCGCTTGCAGCTGATGACTTGAGTAGCCAACAATATTAGAAGGAGAATCAATACTCAGCAAACGAGCAAGGCGCTTGCCACCCAGTTGCGGAACAAAACTTAGAGTTAACCAAGCACTCAGTTGTTGCTCATTCACTCGGTGTCCTTAACCTCTTCCGTCAAAGCAAGGTCCAAAGGCGATACCGCCAGAATATCATTGCTAACCGGCTTAGAGCTCTGAGTGATCAACGCGAGGCTAAAATACTCATAAGGACGAATGACCATCAAACTACCGAGTGAGGTACTTGGCAACTGCACCTTATCGCTCGCTGCCGACTCTTTATAGCTATATTCACCCTGCTTACCAAACACCACCGCGCCGCTTTCACTAAGCGTAAACATAGATCCTTGGCGAAGATTGTCCTGTGAACCTTTATTAATAACGACCACCTGATTCTTTGCGCTGTATTGGCTGCCGTCTAATGAACCCAAGATATTAGCAAACTGCCCCGCAGCACTAGGCGCTGGATAAAATGTGGTTGAGAGCTTCACCTGATCAACGCCAAGTTCGGGTAACACGAGGTCATTAAGTAACACCTCTTGCAGCTGAGTCTCGATCTGCAAACTACTGAACTCAGCATCCACCTCTTTCAAGCGCGCCGTGGCGACCAAACGCAAAGAAGTCATACTCGCTTGAGGTTGCTGTCGTTGGTAAGTTTCGACAGAACGGTAGATGCCCCATTTTTGATGTTGCTGATTGCCCGAGATAAATAGTCGGTCTTCACCTGATAAGAAACGTTTACCATCACTGGTCCCCAACACTCGTTGAGCAGATTGGATATCTTGCTGCTCCACCAAGCGATCAGACTGTAGATACGGCAAAACCAGCCCCTCATTCACGGTAGGGACTGCTTTCTTCTCAGAGACACGAATCTTAGGGCTTAGTTTGATGACGGGTTTGAGGCTCAATACAGGCTCGCCATTAATCCAAACCAGAGACAACTTGTCTCCAGGGTAAATAAGATGAGGGTTTTCTATTTCAGGATTTACCTGCCATAACCTTGGCCACAACCAAGGGCTATCGAGATACATCGCGGAGATATCCCATAAGGTATCCCCCTTAACCACCACATACGCCTCGGGTGCGCCTTGTTTTATGGTTAAAGGTTGCTCACTATTTTCAGCCATAACGGCGAACGAAAGCGAGGCACAAATAAGAGATAAAGCGGGGAAAAAATGACGCATGACCTAGGTTCCTTGGTCTGAATATATGACATCTGATTAGAGAATTACCTTCAGGATGCTGTCATTTGGCCTCTAAAATGTCTAGAATTGAGCCAACAAGGTTTAAGCTGTTTCGGCACAGTTCAATATTTCGAGTGTATATGTCTGTATTACAAGTATTAACATTACCAGATGATCGTCTACGTACCGTGGCGAAACCGGTAAAAGAAGTTACCCCAGAGATTCAAAAGTTCGTTGATGACATGATTGAAACCATGTACGACGAAGAAGGTATCGGCCTTGCGGCAACGCAAGTAGATTTCCACCAGCGCATCGTTGTTATCGATATTTCAGAAACACGTGACGAGCCTATGGTTCTGATCAACCCTGAAATTACCGACAAACGTGGCGAAGATGGTATCGAAGAAGGCTGTCTATCTGTACCAGGCGCTCGAGCTCTAGTTCCTCGCGCTGCAGAAGTAACGGTTAAAGCTTTAGACCGTGAAGGCAACGAATTCACATTCGACGCTGACGACCTTCTGGCTATCTGTGTTCAGCACGAACTTGACCACCTAGAAGGCAAGTTGTTTGTTGATTACCTATCGCCACTAAAGCGCAAACGTATTCAAGATAAGCTAGCGAAGATTAAACGTTTCAACGAGAAACAAGGTTAATAACCGCTGCTATTACTAAATTAAGAAGGAAGTCTACCTTGAGTCAATCTTTAAGAATTGTCTTCGCAGGTACTCCGGATTTCGCCGCCCGTCACTTGGCGGCGTTGTTGTCTTCGGAGCATGAAGTTATTGCTGTTTACACACAGCCAGATCGTCCAGCAGGCCGCGGTAAAAAACTGACTGCGAGCCCAGTAAAAAACATCGCACTTGAAAACAATATTCCGGTTTACCAACCAGAAAATTTCAAGTCAGATGAAGCTAAGCAAGAGCTAGCAGATTTGAATGCTGACATCATGGTTGTTGTCGCTTACGGCTTGCTTCTTCCACAAGCTGTATTAGATACGCCTCGCTTGGGTTGTATCAACGTGCATGGCTCTATCCTACCGCGCTGGCGTGGTGCTGCTCCGATCCAACGCTCTATCTGGGCGGGCGATAAAGAGACTGGCGTAACGATCATGCAGATGGATATCGGCCTAGATACCGGTGATATGTTAAGTATCGCGACGCTACCAATCGAAGCAACAGACACCAGCGCGTCAATGTACAAGAAGTTGGCTGGCCTTGGTCCTGATGCTCTTGTTGAATGTTTAGCTGACATCGCTTCTGGTAAGGCAGTTGCTGAGAAGCAAGATGACGAGTTTGCTAACTACGCGAAGAAGCTGAGCAAAGAAGAAGCGAAGATTGACTGGAATGACAGTGCAGAACACATCGAACGTTGTGTGCGCGCTTTCAACCCATGGCCAATGAGTCACTTTGCGATTACTGATAGCAGCTCTAATGATGAAAAAAGCATTAAAGTTTGGCAGACACGTGTTGATGAAGAATCGACATCTGCGCCAGCTGGCTCAATCATCAAAGCAGATAAGACTGGTATTTATGTTGCGACTGGCGACAAAGTACTGGTTTTGGAACAGCTGCAAGTTCCAGGTAAAAAAGCCATGTCAGTTCAGGACATCTTGAACTCACGTGCAAGCTGGTTTGAAGTTGGTACTCAACTTTCTTAACCGCTTTAAAGCTACTCAATATGTCCTTAAAAACGCGTAGCTTATAAAAAACACAGTTTAGAAAACCTTTACGAGGGCAGAGATGCCCTCATGTATTCAAATAAATATTCGGTACCCCTCATGAATGTTCGCGCTGCTGCTGCAAATGTCCTATTCCAAGTTGTCGATAAAGGCCACTCTCTTTCACACGCTCTCCCTGCGGCTCAAAAAACGATCCGTCCACGAGACCATGCTCTATTGCAAGAGATTTGCTACGGCGCACTTCGTTACCTGCCTCGCTTAGAGTCAATCGCTAACGAACTGATGGAAAACTCGCTTAAAGGTAAAAAGCGCGTATTCCACCATCTTATTTTAGTAGGCATTTACCAGTTGAGCTTTATGCGCATTCCTTCGCATGCTGCCGTTGCTGAAACAGTTGAAGCAACCAAAACACTGCGCGGCCCAAGCCTCAGTGGTTTGATCAATGCAGTGCTTCGCAGCTATTTGCGCGATCAAGAAGAGCTAGATGAGAAAGCCGTTAGCCACAATGCAGGCAAATACAGCCACCCAAGCTGGATTCTAAAAATGCTTCAAGAAAGCTACCCAGATCAGTGGGAGCAATTGGTTGAAGCAAACAACAGCAAGGCACCAATGTGGCTACGCGTAAACCGCCAGCACCACACTCGTGACGAGTATGTTGAACTGCTTAAAAACGAAAACATTGAATACACACTGCACCCAGAAGCGGCTGATGCCATAAAATTAGCCTCACCTTGTGACGTTACTTTGCTTCCTGGCTTTGACCGAGGCTGGGTATCAGTACAAGACGCTGCAGCTCAACTTTCTGTTGATTACCTAACACCAAAAGATGGTGAGCTAATCCTAGATTGCTGTGCTGCTCCTGGCGGTAAAACTGCACACATTCTTGAACATACTCAAGACACTGAAGTGGTTGCAATCGACAGTGATATTAAACGCCTAGACCGCGTTTACGATAACCTTGAACGCCTACAACTACGTGCCGACGTAATCTGTGGTGATGCTCGCTACCCTGAAGAGTGGTGGACTGGCAGTCAGTTCGACCGCATCCTACTTGATGCTCCATGTTCAGCGACTGGTGTAATTCGCCGTCACCCTGACATTAAGTGGCTACGTCGTGCCTCTGATATCGATGCACTAGCAGAACTACAAAGCGAAATCTTGGATGCAATGTGGCGCCAGCTAAAAGAAGGCGGCACCATGGTTTATGCGACATGTTCTATCACGCCGCAAGAAAACGTGCTGCAAGTGAAAGCATTCTTAGAGCGTACTGAGAACGCAACGCTGGTTGGGTCTGATATCGAAAAACCGGGTCGTCAAATACTGCCTGGTGAAGAAGATATGGATGGCTTCTACTACGCAGTTCTAGTAAAACAGGCATAACAACTAACAGCGGCTAAGAATTTATTTCTTAGCCGCTGTTTCTTTCTAGTGCATTATCAAAGCGAAATGAGTTCACTAGAATTACAACGGCAAAAAATAAGAGAAAGGCTATGAAGATCATTATTCTAGGTGCTGGACAAGTTGGCGGTACCCTTGCTGAAAACCTAGTGGGTGAAAACAATGACATCACGATCGTCGACCGTAATGCCGACCGACTTCGTGAACTTCAGGACAAATACGACCTTAGGGTTGTAAACGGTTATGCCAGCCACCCGAACACACTACGTGAAGCGGGCGCGCAAGATGCCGACATGTTGGTTGCCGTAACCAACATGGATGAAACCAACATGGCCGCATGTCAGGTTGCCTTCTCTCTGTTTAATACGCCAAACCGAATTGCCCGTATCCGCTCTCCACAGTATTTAGAAGAGAAAGAAGCACTCTTCAAATCAGGTGCGATTCCGGTCGATCATTTGATTGCACCAGAAGAACTCGTCACCAGTTACATCGAGCGCCTGATTCAATATCCAGGTGCACTACAAGTGGTGAGCTTTGCAGAACAGAAAGTGAGCCTAGTAGCAGTAAAAGCCTACTACGGTGGCCCACTGGTTGGTAATGCACTGTCTGCTTTGCGTGAGCACATGCCTCACATTGATACTCGTGTTGCGGCTATCTTCCGTCAAGGTCGCCCTATTCGCCCACAAGGCACTACCATCATTGAAGCCGATGATGAGGTTTTCTTTGTGGCAGCGAGTAACCATATCCGCTCAGTAATGAGTGAGCTGCAGCGCCTCGAGAAACCATACCGCCGCATCATGATTGTGGGCGGTGGTAACATTGGTGCAAGCTTGGCAAAACGCCTTGAACAGAGCTACAGCATCAAGCTTATCGAGCGCAGCTACACTCGTGCCGAGAAGCTATCTGAAGAATTAGAAAACACCATCGTCTTCTGTGGTGATGCAGCCGACCAAGAACTGCTGACCGAAGAGAACATCGATCAGGTAGATGTGTTCATTGCCCTAACCAATGAAGATGAAACCAACATCATGTCAGCGATGCTGGCGAAGCGAATGGGTGCCAAGAAGGTAATGGTGCTGATTCAGCGTGGCGCTTATGTCGACCTTGTTCAGGGTGGCGTGATTGATATTGCGATATCGCCACAGCAAGCGACCATTTCTGCGCTGCTTACTCACGTTCGTCGTGCCGATATTGTAAACGTATCCTCTCTACGTCGTGGCGCTGCAGAGGCGATCGAAGCCATTGCGCACGGTGACGAAACCACATCTAAGGTTGTTGGCCGAGCGATTGGCGACATCAAACTGCCACCGGGCACCACCATTGGTGCAATTGTTCGCGGAGAAGAGGTACTTATCGCGCACGATAGAACCGTAATCGAACAAGATGACCACGTAGTTATGTTCCTAGTGGACAAAAAATACGTACCTGATGTTGAGTCTCTATTCCAACCGAGCCCGTTCTTCTTATAGCCTTGTTCTCGTAAGCTTCTTCTCACAACTTTCTTCTTGTGAGAACGACGCTCCGGCACAAAGCGATGGTCTATTAAGCTATGGTCAACTTTCGTCCGATATTATTAGTAATAGGGTTAGTATTATCAAAACTCGCCCTTTTCATGTACATCCCCACATTGGTTGCCTTCTTTACCGGCACCGGTGGCTTTCTCGAGTTTGGTCAATCGGTAGTGATCACGCACATTGTGGCGTTCATTTGCTTGAGCTTAGGCCGTTCCGCTAAGTTTCGATTAGGGGTGCGGGACATGTTCCTGATCACCTCTTTGGTATGGACTATTGCCAGCGCCTTCGCTGCACTGCCCTTTGTTTTCATCAACCACATCAGTTTCACTGACGCCTACTTTGAAACCATGTCTGGAATCACCACGACAGGATCAACCGTATTAAGCGGCTTAGACAGCATGGCACCAAGCATTCTATTGTGGCGTTCAATTTTACAGTGGCTCGGTGGTATTGGCTTTATCGTAATGGCGGTAGCTGTTCTGCCAATGCTCAACGTCGGTGGCATGCGCCTTTTCCAAACTGAGTCTTCCGATTGGTCAGATAAAAGTAGCCCACGAGCGAAAACCGTCGCAAAAAACATTGTGGCGGTTTATCTGGTACTGACAGGCTTGTGCTTGGTGAGTTACCTGTTTGCCGGAATGAGCGTCTTTGATGCCATCAATCATGCATTCACAACGCTCTCGACTGGCGGTTACTCGACCTCAGATGGATCAATGAATCACTTCTCGAACAGCGCACATTGGGTCGGAACTGCGTTCATGTTCCTTGGTGGCTTACCGTTCTTACTGTTTGTCAGTGCACTTCGAGGCCGAAAGCTCTCATTACTCTATAAAGACGCGCAAGTCAGAGGTTTCACTTACCTATTCTTAGTCACCAGCGCTGTGATCTCCACATGGTTGGTGATGAGAGATGGGTATAGCGTGATGGATGCTCTGCGTGTCTCAATGTTCAACATCGTATCAGTCGTCACCACAACCGGTTTTGGCTTAGAAGACTTCACCGCATGGGGCGCACTACCAACCACACTGTTTGCCTTCCTAATGATGGCAGGTGCTTGTTCAGGCTCAACCTCAGGTGGTATAAAAATATTCCGCTTCCAGATCGCGATGACCATGCTCCACAAACAAATGATGAAGCTGATTCATCCATCAGGTGTGTTTGTGCAACGCTACAACCAACGACCAGTCAGTGACGACATTGTTCGCTCATTAGTCGCATTTGGTTTGATGTTCTTTATTACTATTATCTTAATCGCTGGTGGTTTGAGTGCGATGGGGTTAGACCCAATAACAAGCATCTCTGGCGCGATTACAGCCGTTGCCAACGTTGGTCCGGGCATGGGTAGCGTGATAGGCCCAACGGGGAATTTTGCACCACTACCAGACGCCGCTAAATGGTTATTAAGTTTAGGTATGTTGATGGGCCGACTTGAGATACTGACGCTAATTGTTCTATTTTTCCCTGCCTTTTGGCGACGCTAATTACGCGAATATTTAAGGAAACACAAATGAAATCACCCCTATTTATCGCAAGCGTGCTGCTCGCAAACTCAGTATGTATGAGCTCTGCATTCGCCGACCAAATGGTGACTCTGCCTGATGGTAAAGAGATCTTACTGAAAGACGATTTCACATGGCAATACGTGGCACAGAAGCAAGCAGAAACGGCGACGACATCAGAAATCGCAGCTCCTGTTGCAGCAGCGCCGGTTGTAGCCGTCCCAATCGCGACTAATGTGCGTGGTACTACGATTGTTGTTGATAGCAAGAAGCCAAGCTTACAGCTGTCTCAATCAGGAGTGGATGTTGTACTAGGTGCAAGTCGCTATGAAGACGGCGAGCTGATCATCCCTACGGCGATTACCAACCAAGGCACACAGGCTGTCATCTTAGTGTCTTTGAAATTAGGAGTGTATTCACCAAGTGGGGAATTATTAGAAGAGAAAACGGTAGCGGTTTGGAAATCGATAAAGCGTATGGCAGATACCTACCTTCGACCAAAAACAGATGCCGAAGGTACGTCGCTTAACCTAACTGTTGATCAATACCCAGAGTATCAAATCAAAGCCGAAATCGTTGAGGTGCTGGCTCGTTAAACCGGCGTCACGTACAGATAAATAGCGAAGAAATGGCAAGCGCAGCCCGCCAATACAAACAAGTGCCAGATGGCATGGTTATAAGGGATGCGTTTTGCCACATAGAAAATCACACCCAGCGAGTAAATCACCCCGCCAACTGCCAGTAACACCAAACCACCGATATCGATGTTCATCGCTAATTGATAAACCACAATCAAAGATAGCCAACCCATAGCTAAGTAAATGAACAGCGATAGACGCTTAAATCGGTACACGAATGCTATCTTCATGATAATACCGACCAACGCAATTCCCCAGATAACCGCCATCAAGCCCATTGCCAGTGGGGTTCTTAATCCGACCAATAAAAAAGGCGTGTAGCTACCTGCGATCAGTAAGTAAATCGCACAGTGATCGAGGGTTTTGAGTAAGCGCTTGGTTTTTTCTGTGGTGATCGAGTGATACAGCGTAGAAGCAAGAAACAGAAGGATAATACTGCTGCCATAGACCGTCATGCTGGTAATAGTCAGCATGTCAGCTTGATAGTCAAACGCACGAATCAGTAGCAGGATTAAACCAACCACACCAAGCACCACGCCTAAGCCATGAGTTATCGCATTAGCGCGTTCTTCGATGTCACTGTATTCGCTCGCCGATGATGCAGACATGATTATCCTACTAGAGTAAATGTTCGATTAGACTAGTATTGCACATTAAGCTTACACGTGTAAGCTTAAATTTTTATGACAAAATGACTTGTGAGATGCGCAATAAAGCTAACCGATGTGATTAAGTAAATACATGCGATTCAGCTAAGAGGCGCTTTCTAAATACTCAACCACCATCTTACCGGCATCTTCTGGTGGGGTATCAAGCGGGACGCTCAATTGGCGTTGTAGCTGACCAATACCCAGCAAGCTCGCTAACATACCTTTGGCACCATCGCGATTTCTATCGATTTCAAACCACAACTTGAGCTCTGTTTCATCGTGGTGTGCAACCACTTCTAGTTCACGCCAACGGCCATGATAAGGACCTGTGGTTGGAACAAATTCGAACTCTTGCACAAACGGTAATTCAAAACCTTCCACCGCTTCACACTCGACTTGGCGAATACGTAGCCCTTGAGCTTCTAGTTCGTTAAAAATGCCATCGAGCAGCGGATCGGGACGAACCGTTAAAACGTCCTTATCAGAAGGGTCGATTGCCATCGCAATATCGAGTCCTGTCTCTAACCAAACCTTGGAATCACCAATCGTCACTGGGGTATTCAATGGCACATCGAACTCACATTCAAAATCGCGAGTTTCCCCCGGCTGAATAACAAAAGCATACGGTAGGCTCCATTTGGCCAACGAGTATGTTTGGTGCATTCGGCGTTTATGGCCACCCTCTTGCCTCTGGGAGTTCATGGTGACTTCTTTGACATAGCGACAACACAGATTGAGATCGATATTGTCGATCTCCTGTGGCTGAGCGCCACCGTAGACATGCACAATGATGCTCGCCTTCTTACCTGGGTAAAGCACTTCCTGTTGCAATACAGAGTCCACCTTGGCAGACCCAATTCCAAAACTTGCTAACGTTTTCTTCAAGAACGACATATGCACCTCCTTTAAAGCATCATCTTAAGCCTGAAAGAGGTTCAAACTCAAATATACTGCTCACACTATTTTAGCTCTAATATCGTCTATTTATCACTCAGGCGTCGATCGATAACTGAGATAGTGATAATCTAGCCTTGATATGCATGCATATCATTATCCTGATTTATTATTCGGATTGGCGAGAGCCAGACGAGTGAAGCCTCAAGCAATTGGAGCCCAGCTCATGATAAGTCAGGCCATTAGATTGGCAATGGATATGCCTGACCGTTAGGTTACTGAATGCGCCCAACAGCTGTCAGGTTCTCGCACACCAACCGTAGTGCGATGCGTCGTCGTAGTGGCTTTGTTGCTGCTCCAATGGCAAAGAAATTGGCTCCAACAATGACTTTAGTAGAGAAGACTGCTTTATTAGCACCGACTCCAACCAAAGTAATTAAAGCCGCTTAACAAAAAGCGCAGTTTTTACTGCGCTTTTTTCTTTTCTTGCACTGTCCTGTCCTGAAATGTGTTTACACATTGGTATTCCCTATCCGATTTGATACCTTAACCACAAATCATTATAAAATTTGTGGAGAATTAAAGTATGAAGTGTCACCGCATTGAAGAACTTCTTGATCTTATGGAGCCTGAGTGGCAAAAAGATCAAGAGCTTAACTTGTTAGAGTTCATCATTAAGCTATCAAAAGAAGCGGGCTACCAAGGTAAGCTTGAAGATCTGACTGATGATGTTCTTATCTATCATCTAAAAATGCGTAACAGCGAAAAAGATGAAATGATTCCAGGTCTAAAAAAAGACCAAGAAGATGACTTCAAAACAGCGATTCTTAAAGCGCGCGGCATCATCTAACCGGCTTAAAACGATCACCCCAACTTTCAATAAGCGACCACTCGGTCGCTTATTTTGTTTCTGTTCGCTATTTTTTCGTCACAACTGTTACCACTTTTGTTGTTAAAGGTTGATTGCGTTAAAGAAATGAAAACAAGATTGCCGTTATAATCGCCACCCATAAGAATCTTCTAAAATAATAAGAGTCAGTGCTAAGTCAGCCCATGCACCAAACTCGAAGCTTAGGTTCTCTAACACCATATTTTAAAGCAATGTCGTCAATACTCTCGCAGAAGGGTATAGCCACCAAAAGGATATTCCATGAGTCAGGATAAAATCGATATCAAAGATGTGACTCCTAAAACCTTTAATCCCAAGACACATAAAGGTAATGGAGATCGATTTAACCCAAGTAACCGCATCTATGTGCGAGAAAGCAAAGGTAAATTCCAACAGTTACGCCGCTATGGCGGTTGGTTCTTGCTTTTACTTTTTGCGCTTATCCCATGGATCCCGTTTGGTGAGCGACAAGCGATCTTGCTCGATATCGGCAGCCAACAGTTCAACTTCTTTGGTACAACTCTGTACCCACAAGATCTGACGCTACTCGCCATCCTCTTCATGATTGCGGCGTTTGGCTTGTTCTTCATAACCACCTTCTTAGGACGTGTCTGGTGTGGCTATTTGTGCCCGCAAACCGTCTGGACGTTCATGTACATCTGGTTCGAAGAGAAATTGGAAGGCGCGGCTAACAAGCGTAAGAAGCAAGATTCAAACAAACTCACCGCCAATTTGGCGATCAGGAAAACACTCAAACACATCGCATGGTGGGCTATTGCTATCGCAACCGGTCTCACCTTCGTTGGCTACTTCATCCCAATCAAAGAGTTAGTGGTTGGCTTCTTTACCTTTAACTCCACTTTTTGGCCTGTGTTTTGGGTACTATTCTTCGCAGGTTGTACATATGCCAACGCGGGTTGGATGCGCTCGATAGTTTGTCTTCACATGTGTCCATATGCGCGTTTCCAATCGGCGATGTTCGACAAAGATACCTTCATTGTTGGCTATGACACCGAACGCGGTGAAAACCGTGGCCCTCGTTCACGCAAAGTGGACCACAAGCAACTCGGCTTAGGCGACTGTATTGACTGTAATTTGTGTGTGCAAGTATGTCCTACCGGGATTGATATCCGTGATGGCCTGCAATACGAGTGTATTAACTGTGGCGCGTGTATCGATGCCTGTGACAACACGATGGAACGCATGGGTTATGAGAAAGGTCTGATCAACTACACCACCGAACACAGGCTTGAAGGGCACTCAACCAAAGTGATGCGTCCTAAGCTCTTGGGCTATGGCGTAATATTGATCGTTATGTTGGGTCTGTTTTTCGCACAAATCGCGAGCGTTGATCCTGCTGGGTTAAGCGTACTGCGTGATAGAAACCAGCTATTTAAAATCAATAGCCAAGGGCTTGTCGAAAATACTTACAACTTGAAAGTCATTAACAAAACTCAGCAGGAGCAAGAGTACAAGCTTGATGTCAGCGGGCTACCCGATTCTATCTGGTACGGTAAACAAACCATTACCGTAGAGCCAGGTGAGGTTTTAAACCTTCCTATCAGTTTGGGAGTCGATCCAGAAAAACTCAGCTCACCAGTTTCGACAATTCAGTTTATACTCTCGGATAATGAAGAGTTTACGATGGAAGTCGAAAGCCGCTTTATCAAGAAGCTCTGATACCAATCACCTTAACGGTTGGTATAACACCCAAATAAATGGAAAAAGGCTCAGTAATGAGCCTTTTTTATTATATGACGATGCAAGCCTTTAACTTTGATAACCTGACCCCTGACTTCATGTGGTACGCACTGGAGAGCATTGGGGTTCGCGCTGAATCCGGGCTTCTCGCTCTCAACAGTTACGAAAATCGGGTCTACCAATTCACCGATGAAGACCGCAAACGCTACGTTGTTAAGTTTTATCGCCCACAACGTTGGAACAAAGCACAGATCCAAGAAGAACACGACTTCGCGTTAGAGCTGATCGAACAAGAGATGCCAATCGCACCGCCAATGCGTATCAATGGTGCGACCTTACACGAATACCAAGGCTATCTGTTTGCACTGTTTGAAAGTGTCGGTGGCCGACAGTATGAAGTGGATAACTTAAACCAATTGGAAGGTGTAGGTCGTTTCCTTGGTCGAATTCATAAGGCGAGTGCAGGCAAAACATTCCAACATCGTCCAACCATCAGCCTAGATGAGTATTTGTATCAGCCACGTAAGATATTAGAAAACTCTCAGTTTATCCCGACGCATCTAGAAAACGCGTTCTTCAATGACGTCGACCTTCTGATTAAAGAATTAGAGAGCCAATGGCCGAGCAATACTGAAAATATCCGCCTGCATGGCGATTGCCACCCGGGTAATATTCTATGGCGCGACGGGCCAATGTTTGTCGATCTCGATGACGCGCGTAATGGCCCTGCAGTTCAAGATCTGTGGATGCTGCTTAACGGTGAGCGCCAAGATAAGCTGATGCAACTCGATATTCTGCTAGAGAGTTATCAAGAGTTTTGTGATTTTAATCCTTCACAACTGAAACTAATCGAACCACTACGCGGTCTACGTATGGTGCATTACATGGCATGGTTGGCGAAGCGATGGCATGATCCGGCGTTTCCTTTGGCCTTCCCATGGTTTAATGACCCTAAATATTGGGAGCAACAAGTACTTGCTTGTAAAGAGCAAATTGCTACCCTGCAAGAGCCACCACTTTCGTTAATGCCTCAGTGGTAAACGCAATCGCAACATACAACTAGATAAAAATTCAAACATAATGGAGATTGGATAAATGAAAAAGCTATTCGCATTTTTCTCATTGATCATGTTGAGCCTTTCAGCTCACGCTGCGAAATTTAACGAAGGTGAACACTACAAAGTTCTCGATCTAGAAGCATCAAAGAAACCAATGGTGACAGAGTTTTTCTCTTTCTACTGCCCACACTGTAATAGCTTTGAGCCTATCATCCAGCAGCTAAAACAACAGCTACCTGCTGACGCTAAGCTACAGAAAAACCATGTTTCATTCATGGGTGGCAACATGGGTCTGCCAATGAGCAAAGCTTACGCGACAATGATTGCGCTGAAAGTGGAAGACAAAATGGTGCCAGTGATGTTTAACCGCATTCACAACATGAACAAGCCACCACGTGATGAAGCAGAACTACGTCAAATCTTCCTAGACGAAGGTGTTGATGCTAAGAAATTTGACGCGGCTTACAATGGCTTTGCAGTAGATTCAATGGTTCGTCGTTTCGACAAAGCATTCAAAGACAGCGGTCTTTCTGGCGTACCAGCAGTCGTGGTGAATAACCGTTACTTGGTAGAAGCACAAGGCATCAACAGCCTAGACGAATATTTTGCATTGGTTAACTTCCTACTGAAGAAGTAAAAAACAATCAAAAAACCATATTAAGGGAGCTTCGGCTTCCTTTTTTGTACCTGACGCTTTTTAATAATCTTCAGCAAACACATAATTTTTAGCCAGCGATACGGTTCTACTTCCCATTTATCTAATAAACCTTTATAAGGTGCGCGATAAAGTGAACCTTTAGTTTATGTTGTTTTCTATAACCTTTTATTAACAACTATTTGTTGCTACCACTCACTGGGGCAAGGAGCCTCTGAATGAAAATTAAATATACGTTATTAGCACTGAGCGTTGCCGCAGCACCTGCTTTTGCCAAGCTTGCTGATGAAGCAGGCTTCAGTGGTGAAATCTCTATCAACACCGGTTTTACTTCTTCAACCTCAAATTTTAATACCGATGCTGACAGCACTATTTCATCTAACCAACAGAAGGCTTCTTCGGAAAGCTCGTTTCTGGTTGCTCCTTTAGGTAGCGTTGCTTACACCTTTGGTGAAAAGCTAAACCATCAAGTTTACACAGGTACTGCCCGTGATGACGTGGCAACGGGTACCGTGGTACTTGAAGTAGGTTACAAATACCAACTGGATTCAGGCATGGTGATCGATGCTTCACTTCTACCAACGATTATGTCTGGTGAAACTTGGGCAAACCCTTACGCAGAAGGTATTGCTCGAAGCAAAACTGACGAAACAGGTAATGCGTTCCGTCTAAAGCTAGATAGTATTGCTGGCTCGGCGTTCTCTGTCGATATGGCTTTCGCGACCAGAGATGTAGAAGATGATCTGGTTGAAGACGCACTAAAGCGCGATGCGGACACCTTCTACCTAAAAGGTCAGTATCGTCAGCCTATTAGCCGCACCATGATGCTAGTTCCGTCTTTGATTTATCAATCAACGGATGCAGAAGGTGATGCAGCATCATTCGAACAGTTCGGTGGTGAAGTCAGCTTATTCGGTGGTATGGGTCGTCACCAGTACGCATTAACAGCGGGTTATAACCAACGCTCTTACGATGCAAGTAACCCTATCTACGGTAAGAAGCGCAGCGACGACAACATCAACTTGTTTGCCGCGTATGAATATGATCAATTCATGGATTGGGAAAACTGGTCGTTTGTTTCTCTTGCAGGTTACGGTACCAGCGAGTCAAACATTACCTTCTACGATGAATCCCAGTACATCGTCTCAGTCGGCTTGAACTACAAGTTCTAGTTAGGCATCACTGCTGGCTAATCACCATGAGTTCATAACAACGAAAGCCTGCGTAAAAGCAGGCTTTCTTGCTTCCAACTATACAACTATACAGCTTGAGCAGAGAGTTGTTTCAAGAGTCGATCCATAGCTCGATAGCCAAGCGCCTCCGATAGATGCTTCTTTTCAATCTGCTCGTTTCCCTCTAGGTCTGCAATAGTTCGCGCTACCTTGATTATTCGATGATAAGCACGAATCGATAAGCCCAATCGATGCAGCGCTGTTTCTAAAAACTCCGCATCCTCGCGTCGCAACGGGCAATATTTTTCGATTTCTCGGCTGCCTAACAGTGCATTCGATTTATGGTTTCTAGACAGCATCAACTGACGTGCTTGCTTGACCCTTTGTTTGACCACTTGAGTTGTTTCTCCACGGTCGCCACCTTCAGCCAACATCCCTTTGGGCAGTAATGGGATCTCTAATGACATATCGAACCTATCCAGTAACGGCCCCGATAATCGATTGAGATAGCGCAATATGATCTGTGGATTCGCTCGCGCTTGATTACCTTCGTAGTAACCTGTCGGGCTAGGGTTCAGCGCACCCACCAATTGAAAGCGCGCGGGGAAACGTGTCTTGCCTGCCACGCGTGAAATAATGATCTCACCTGATTCCAGTGGCTCTCGTAATGAATCGAGCACCTTGCGTTCAAACTCCGGCATTTCCCTAATATCGAGTTTGAGTAATAAATATTGTCAGTTTGATGCTTGGAAAGTTGTGAGTATTGTCAGAGTTAGTGGAGCGCATCGCTTCAGATGCTAGCGGAACGATAGGTCGTTCATTTTTGTATTTAGTCAAGCAAGTATCTATGTTATCCATTCAATCTAACTACCTCCTCTAACTCCTCCTCATGAATGGATATTCACTTAATCAACTGATTCAGCCACTAAAATTCTGATTGAGAGTGGAGCTCTGTCCCTTACTCATGACCACCACATTAAATGACCAATATCCAGAGATGTACTAACGGGGCATGAAACACACTTTTGCCCCAACTCGAACCAACGCTATACTTCAAACACGAACGTATTCTTGTTAGACTATGAGTACAGCCGCGAGGCAAGATTCAAATTTAGCCGGAAGGCAAGTTAAAGAAGGCAGACCATTGGTCTGCCTTCTTTGTATGCGTATAACCAAACACACCTTTGCCCCATTCTCTTTTAGTTAAACCTATCAGTAACATGAAGTAAGCGATCTAATGGGATACATTGGTTTCTCATAAGGCTGTCGACAAACATCAGGTTCTACCAATTCTGAGTGGAATCGTTACTTACTTAGATCATCGTGAGCTTCATTTTCTGCTTTAACTTTCATCAGACTGTAGATGAACTCAAGGTTGTTACTCATTATTTTTATTATGGCTTGTAACTGGATGAATACTAAGTAATTGATCACTGAAATACCTGCGATTCTGATATAGAAATAAGAATCAAAGGTCTTACATAGGTTCTGAATGTACGGGGTAAGTAAATTAAACAAAACTATCCCCACTAACACTAACGCCGATGAGAATATTGTTAAAACTAGGCTTCGGATTCTTTGGGTTTGTTCTGTGCCTTTTATTAAACTGAATTTTTCTGGATTAGTAAATCGGGCAATTGCTTCTGGGTAGCTATAAGCCACCCAGATTCCCGCTAGCGTAAAAACAGCCGCAGAAACATTCTGTAAGGTACCTGTTAAATTTTTTAGATCCGTTAAGGTAATAAAGTCTCTACCTAAGTATGCAATAAATATACTTATTGTTATGTATATTATCTGAAGAAGTATATCTTTCAGTTTCATTTTAGCCCCCGTATTTTCGACTGTACTGTTCTGCTGCTCCAGTTGTCGAGAAGTTTAGCAGCGACTCACGAACATCTTGTAAAGTATTCATGACCGTTTTAGCAGGGTAGTAACTACCGTCCATTTTCTGAGTTGGATCTAGTGTGATTTTTCTTCGGTCAACATAGTTACTGAACCACTTTGTGGTGTCTTCATCATTTGTTCTAAAGCCTATATCATTCCAAGGCACACCCTCAGAATTCTTACTACCATCATTTTCTTCATTATAGATGTTAAGGATATCTCGTAACTCGTCAGCAGTAACAGTTGCCTCTTCAATTATTTCTACATGCTTTTTCGGCTTTGTTGACGTTCGTTTCTTATTAACTTTATTCCATAGTGACAGAACTGGATTTTTCTCAATTTTCTTTTCTAAAGAGATAGTTTCTCTGATGACTAAGTGGGTAATGTAAGGGGCTAAGTGATCAGGGGAGATATCATCAATATTTAACTCTCTCATTTTTGCTTTAAATGAAAATTTTGTTGAGTACTTGCCACACGGTGATTTGTAAGTGACGTTCTTGCGATCAATATCTTTATTAGCAAAATGATTGAACTGAGTCGAATTGTGTACAACTTTATTCTCGTCAGGGATAAAGTTTTCAATACTTCTTTTTATATACCAGCACATTTCATCTGTGTTTACGATTGCATGTGGGAACTTGATTGAAGCGATTAAGTTCTGTTCTGGGATGTACCAAAAATACATAGGCGCGCCATAGATTAACTTTTTACCTTTCGCATTTTTTTCGACTTGGATTACATCACCACTCGCGCTGCCGACTTTCGCATCTTGGACAAAACCGCTTAACTTGCCTTCGTCATTGGAGAATGCTTTACAAAAAACAATCAATCGGTCTCCATTTTCCGCCGATACCTCACAGTCCTTGAAGTAAACATGTGAACGGTTAGGGTGTGAGGCTGAATCGAAAGGAAGAGTCTCGCAAAAATCTCTCGGCTTCGCCCATTCAATGACTTTATCTAGGATTTCTTTTAGATCACCTTTAACATGTACAGAGGAACGTTTTTTGGAGTCACCTAATTTTTTACTTCTGTAGAACCCACACTCTTCGATTTCAAAAAAAGTAATCAGCCCATTTTCCATATGTCACCCCACCAAGCTATTGTGATCTTTATCAATAATGCATTTATTTTCATATGGTTATATTACCACCTATAGTAGGGAGGATATACAAATAGAGCTACTCCAAGCATTATTCCGAGCCTTTGAACTCCGCTTATGTGGTTTTTTGCTCATAAGACAAAAACGTATAGTTGTAGTGGTTCAAGTCATTTGGTCACCTAAAGATAAAAGTGCCTGTTCACTATCAACACAGCTATGCGATACCAGACCTAATCGTTCAAACGCGAAATTAGCAATACCGCTAAAATGAAAATGTCTAAAGATGTGCTGGCACGATCATCACCAGCACATTTATGTCCAAAGGCGTGCTGATGGGGCATGAAACACGAAAATGCCCCAAAGTTTGTTTCAGCGCATTCGTTCTAACGGCAGTCTAGCTGATTTTGCTATACTCCAACTAATCTAAATATCCTGTCAGGTTGTGTGCGATGAGCAAAAAAAAGTTGACCGAAAAAGAGCTGTTGAAAGGAATGACTCCTTATAATGCGCACAGTGATTTGCTTGCCAAGAGTGAAACAAAGCCTGATTGGCTATCCTTCGCCGATGAGGTAGAGCGGGTTACAGATGATTTCATGGCTGATCGAAATGAGGTTTTAGATAACCCTAGTTCAGATTTTCTGAACCCTGATATTTTTCTTTCAAACCTCAAGTTAGCGCTTGATAGCCTTCCAGATGGTGATATTGAACTTTGTGACTTGGGCAATGAAATTGGTCGAGTCATTGCTAATTTGAACTCACCAAATAAGACGCTTTTACGTGAAGTAATTTATGGTGTTGAACATGGTTTTGACATGATTAGCAAAGAAAGAGGAACTTCGAATGAGTAAGCTTGATGAATGGGTCGACAACAATATGACATTAACCAGTATCATCATAATGGTTGTGGGCTCAACACTCGGATACATCCTTGTCTAGTATCAATTACTAAGGCTTCGAGGAAAAACTCAGTTGTTGCAAATTCTGCAACAACTCCAATCTTCTAATTGTGCAACAGCCTGTTGCACAATTGCGATACAACCTGTTTCGTGAATTATTTCTGCCCCAGAAATGTTTCTGCGCTACCCCTGCTAACACAATTTATTATCACGATGAGACAATACTTTTATCGATATCTAACTGAAAGGCTTCCAACATCACCTCGAACTCCCTAAGCGCAGCGGTAGTGGTCAGCTCTTTCCTTGCTACCTGTTCTCTTAATAGCTCGACCTGACGTTTTGCTAGGTTAACACTGGACTTTAGAGAAACTGCATTGTAAACCTCTGTATAGCCATGAATATCAGCAAATGCAAGGTCAATGTAAGTATCTAGAGAACTCAATTGCGTATGACCTGTCCATTGCTGAAGCTGCATTTTAAATGTTTGTGTATGAAGCAAATGTTTTCGGAAATCATCTTTATCATTCACTTCTTTAGAGGCAAGAATAAGTTCCTTAAGCTTGTCTGTAATGAATGCGTGCCTCCACAGGTGTGGATGTAACTCCCCTTCGATGCCAAACTCTTTTTTCCAAGCGTTCATGTACGTTGTCCATGAGTCAGCAGATAAGGGGTGACCTGTGGTTAAGCTGATAAAGAGGTAGTCATGCTGAACCTTTTTCTTCCTCATCGCTTTCTTACGAACTTTGACGTAATCGGCAATCATTGATAACAAAAGGTGTGGCACAGGAATCTTTCGAGTGCTGTTATCGTCCCTACGCTTCAGAGTGGTGAGAGTGAGCATACCTGTGCGTCTAGCTTCCTCATAATCGGTCATTTTAATCAAGTGAAGCTCCGATACACGAGCGCCTAGTTGCTCCATTGCGGTGTATAACGCCATATCCCTTCTGCGTTTGTCTTTGCTTTTCTGAGTCTTTATAAACTCCCACACACGCAAGGCATCATCTTCCGAAACAGGGTGACGTTTCTTGATCTCATCTTTTGTTGGTACAGCAGGGTGCGTAATTTTAGAGCCTTCAATGAACCCTTTATAGCCTTCCTGTTTGCGCTTGTAATATTTTTCAAGTATCTGAATTGAGTTACCTTTATCTTTGCCAATAAAAGCGCTTAAATCATGGAAGCCTTGGACAAACTCCAAAAAATCCAGACAGGTGTGTGCAATCTTTATAACTGAGTTATTCTTGCGTTTTAGCTCGCCAAGCGGCGTTCTCTCCGCCTGTAGTGACTGAACGAAAAGGGTGAATGTTGCGTCTGTAAGTTGGCTAAATCTGCTCAATAGTGGCTGTTTTTCAATAAAGTGAACCAAGTGGATGATATCGTGGGCATACCCTCGAATAGTGTCACTTTTTAAGTTTCTCACCATCAAACTATGGATGTAGGCATTGGCTTCATAGCAAGGAGTATGATTACTGTAGGTTACGAAAGGAATATCCAGAGGCTTACGAAAGACAAGCTTGCCATTAAACCCAAGATGACTCCATTGCTCAAAGCCTTTAAGCTTACGAACCGCCATCATACCTCTCCATTCAAAGTGAAAATCATCTGCGCTTCAATCTTCCGATTGTGCTCTCGATAAAGTTCCTGTCGCTCTTCTACTGTTCCTTCATGCGTCGCTAGTTGCTTTAGTCTAGATCGCAGCTCTGAAACCATAACGGTTAGTAAAGAATTGCTGCGCTGTGCTGCATCCAGCTCTGATTCAAGCTCAGCAACTTTGTACTTTAAACCTACGACGGTTTGCTTGTTACCTTTAGAAGCTTTCTCACTGTGATGTGCAGCCTCAATCGCCAGTTTTGCATTAATGCGCAATTCATCTAAGGATAAGAAGCCTCTCTCTAGAAATGATTCAGAGATACTTTTGACAGTGTTTAGTGAACACGAAGTGATATTCCGCTCTTGATTCTGATATTTAGCGATGCCAGATTGTGATTTGAGAGCCTTTATCAGCTCTTCATCATCTTTAAACTCAGCGGGAGATGTGATTATTTCTCTCAAAAACTTTTCTGTTTCAAGTACCTTGGCTTGATTGTTCTCTAAAACTTTCATTAGTCTAATCCTTAATCAAGGTCTTTTATTTTTAAAATAAGATTAAAGGTTTGAGTAGCATTACCATCGATATCACCGATGGTTAAAAACTCTGGTTCCAACGTGATCTGCCCTTCATCTAGAAGACGGATAACCTCTGTTTCCATATCCTGCTCTTTTTGAATTTGGCTAATGTGAGGAACGGTTAGATAAGACTCATCATCGTAATCCTCTGCTGCCTCGCTTACTGTCTCTATAGTAATCGGCGTTGAGCTATCACCCGTCAGTCGCTCTGCAATAATTTTGCGAACCTCTTCAATTCCGTCTAGCCTGGCAAGCTCAGAGGTAGAATCAACAATACCTCGAACAATCACGCTGGCTTTCGCTCCATTGAGCACCGCCCCTGTCTCTGATTCAGAGATGTAAATATACAGATGCTCCATATCAGAGTGTCCGAGCATCCAACGCAGGGCATCCATACCATCGAACCCTTTAGACCAAAAGAATGTCATTGCAAAGAAACGTCTTAATTGGTGCTGACGAACGTAATTACGGCGGTATTCACCGTTGTCATACTGTACCAAGTCCGTTTCGACGTAATCACATAAGGCATCAAAGTGTGCGTTATAAGTCGTGTGGCCTACCTGACTTAACTGGCAACGCATTGAGTCTACATTATTAAACAGAGACAGCTTTCCTTTGGATAGATTTAACTCACTGGCTTTAATGTTAAATTGCTCCAGTTGCCAGATGAACTTAGCAATCGATAAGGGAATTGGTCTTTCTATGGTGGCGTTTACCCCTTTTGAGCCCGTTTTCTTTACCTTAAATTTCAGGCTGTACTCTGCTTTTGCCCCCTCTTCTGAAAAAGGGTTAATATTAGGTGATAGATTGTCATATGGCTTCAATTTGATTAACTCATCTTGTCTCCGAGCCATGATTGCACCCACTAAAATCTGTATAGCGCCTTGCAGTACCGAGAACAGTTCAAACAAACTTTCATTGGCTCTAATTCGCTCAAAGCGCTTTTCAATGCTTTCCGTAAAGCCTTGAATCTGCTTTGTTCCTTTTTTTAGGTATTCGCTACTCAAGCAATTGATGGCTTCCGTTTGAAACCAATATCCTCGCTCCGTAGACGACATATCTCTATGCAACTCTTCATTCCACGCTAGGGTGCTTTGTTGCGGACGGAGTGTGTTGGAGCCTCTTGCAGTAGATTTACTTCTTGCTTTAGACAGCAGAGTTAAAGTTTCGTCTAGTAAAGTAACAGTGCCTTCCCTTGTAGGTAAATGCTCTTTGGCAAATTCATAGCACTGACGAATTAAATTAAACACAAATTTAGGTGGTAAAGAGCGGGTGCGTCCTGCTTTTTTGAAGCTAACTAACCGACTAATGTTACCTGTACTGACACGCTCAGACAGGATTGAGGGACTTGCAGCATCTTCATGCTCAAGGTTGGTATGAATCAATCGAATTGATTCAATGTAGCTCGATATTGCTCGTTGAGTAGTGCCTGATGAAGTGTTTATATTGTTAACTGCACGATACTCTGTGTTTTGGGTTGGCTCTTTGAGATAAAGCTCTGCATAGTTGGGAGCATTAATGTCATGATAAAGCATCTTGCCATCAAACAATAACTTGCCGAGCACAGCGCTATTTCCAGCGTACTTAATTGCTTCCCCAGCATCTTGATAATAACCTTGCTCAAAAAGCCAAGCACACGCCTTCTCCCTCTCGGTTAGGGATAAGAAAGTTTCATCTTGAGCAATACGTTGTGAAATGCAGGGGTACTTCTCTTTAAACGTTTGCACATCTGCATCTGAAACACCCTGAGACGCATTATCCAATAATACTTTGGTGAGCTTATCAATCTCGTACACACCTTGGAAACTTCCGAACTCAGCGTATTTTGTCAGGATGTTCAACCAAAAATCATCATTCACATTCAGAAGGTGGTATTTTGCCAATTTTAACTCCTTCGAGTGCAGCAAGATCGCATTGATGAGGGCGATAACTTTGCCAACTTTCGCAGAAGCCGTTGTGGGGCTAATAATCTTCCCACCATTTTCAAGCGGGTTATCTGCTGCTGTGATCCAGTATTTAAAACTGTTTAATAACTTGAGATGCTTTATGTCCGTGAGCCTCTTTCCGTCATCCAGATACACACTATCCCAATGGATTGTTTTTGGAGTTTTACTAAATTTTAGTATCCATTTGTCTGCGTCAAAACTGGACTCTAACCATTCAGGTTGTCTGTCATCGTAGCCGTAGATGCCAGTATGAATATGAGTGATGGTATCTAATACTCGATAATCATCATTAGCTACTGAGAAATTTATAATTTGCTCAAGCGTTTCTGTGCTTAGACCATTCAGTGTCGAGTGGTCTAAAACGATGTCTTCAATAAGGCTAACAATGGAAGTATTGTCGATAGCGACACTTAACATAGCAGTGCTCCTTTAATTAAATCAGCATCAAGCTTGTTATTAATCGCGATATCAAGCATTTCCATTAAATCTGTATCAGCACTATGCTTGCCTGAATTTAGTGTATCTAAGATAAACACCGCTGACTGATACCAGTGGAAAACAATATCTAAAAAGGAACATTCATCATCGCTACTATCAACAATAAGGCGTATCGCCATTAGCAACTGCAAAAGAGAGGTGGAAATTGTGTAGGTCAACTGGTCGAACGCTAAGGATTCAGAGGTTTCATTATCAATAGCGGCCTTTTGAACAAAACCGTGTTCGAAATGCTCTGAAATGTTACTGATACCGTGATTGTTTAAGAATTCCTCAATGTCTTGAGCGCTCATGTTAACGGCATCAAGGCAATGCACGGAGTCTTTCATGGCTTCAAGCAAAATAGCACTCTGTAACTGACGCACCCAGCGGTCATTAAAGAAGTCCATCAGTGGCTTGGGAAGATAAGATGTCAGTAGTTTGGTATCTTTCTTTTTATGACCCAGCGCCTCGGCAACCGCATCCATTGATCGCGTCTCAAGATAAATTTGCAGGCCACGGTGCCGTCTAATCGAGCGTAATGAATGTATCCCCGAAATGGCTTGTGCATCCTCTAGGGTGATATCGCTGCTGTTATCAAGCAGTGACTCATCTCGCAACCAATCGTAGAATTCATTCGCGGAGTTAAGAGTAGTATTCAAGCTCACAGGGCAGACTACATAGGTAGCGGTGGCGACTAGAATCATCTTTCTCCAATTGATATCCCCCTTTTCTTTTAGGTATTCACGGCTCATGTGAGTATGCTGTATCAAGAACTCAACGACAGATTTAGAAAACTCATTGAGTACAACCTCCTGCTGCGCATTAGTAGACCCTTTGCGTGATTTCCAACTTACGGCAATGTGCTGACTTCCCACTTGCTTGTAGCCCACCATATTGCCATTGACATCAAATAGCTCCCATCTTGCTAACCAAGAAGGCGTTATTCGAGGGTGTTCCATCACAAGAAGCGTTAAAAGAGCGGTCAGGGTTGATTTGGTGGGTAAGTTTAACTCGGTCCGAAGTTGACTAGCATTACCTGCAAACCCCAAAAATATTAGATATTGGTTTTTCGCAGCTATGCCGTGTTCATAAAAGGTTGCTACCGTATTGTCTAACTTGTCAGCCCCGACAAAATAGTTATATTGAGTGTAGCCTAACGTGCCGCTCAATGGTTTAACTATACCTGTGTTGAGAAATGCATATTTCGGAGCTAGCCGACCGCCTATTTCGGTTTTAATCGACCACCAAATCCGTTTTTAACCGACCACTCATTTCGGTTTTAATCATCCACTTTTCGGTGTGTTTCCGAAATCGATGGTCGATTTACCGAAATAAACCTCTTTTCTCTTTTAAATCAATAGGTTTAACCTGAGTCTTTCATGTTGAGAGCACTAAGGATAAATCATGCCGAAAAAGAGAATGCCAATGAATAAAATTAAGGAAATCTTACGCCTCCGATACGAGTGCAATCTTTCTAATCGACAGATCGCCGCTTGCCTCAATATTGCTCATTCCACTGTATCCCAGCATCTATCCCGATTTAAATCCAGTGGCCTCACGTGGCCACTGGAAGAGACTCATCATGAAAATCAAGTCACCCAAGCTTTGTTTGATGGTCGCTCATCTTCTCAGCATAAAGTGATGCCTGATTTCACTCTCTGCTACTTAGAATTGAAGCGTAAAGGGATGACTAAAGCTTTGCTTTGGGAAGAGTATTGTCATCAGCATCAAGACAAAGCCTATGGCTATACACAGTTCTGCGAACTGTATAGACGTTGGCTAAAGACACAAAAACGCAGTATGCGCCAACTTCACCATGCTGGTGACAAGCTCTTCATTGACTACTGTGGCCCAACGATCCCTGTTGTGAATCCAGATACAGGAGAATGCCGACATGCTCAGGTATTTGTCGCCACTTTAGGAGCGTCAAATTACACCTATGTCGAGGCGAGTGAGAGCCAAGGGCTTGAACACTTCCTCATGGCTCATGTGAATACCTTTAATCACTTTGGTGGTGCTCCGAATCTACTTGTACCTGATAATCTGAAATCTGCTGTAACGAAAGCAGACTGTCATAGCCCTATCCTCAATGAGAGCTACCGAAAACTGGCACAACATTACGGCGTTGCTGTGATGCCAGCCAGGCCCTACAAGCCTAAAGATAAAGCCAAAGCTGAGAACGCAGTTCTCATCGTAGAGCGCTGGATAATGATGCGCCTTCGCCACCAAGTGTTCTATACAATGGCTGAGCTGAACCTGGCTATCCGAAAGCTGATGCATGACTTAAACCAACGAGAGATGAAACAGCTTGGTGTCAATCGACATGACTTGTTCAACAAAGTTGACCGTCCAGCGTTAAAACCACTGCCATCGCAACCATATGTGTATATCGAAACTAAACGAGCAACCGTCTCCCCTGATTATCACATTCAATATAAAAAGCACTTCTACTCTGTGCCGCACCAACTTGTTGGGCAACAAGTTGAGCTTGAAGCAACGCATCAAATAATACGTATCTACCACAAAGGGAGCATTGTTGCTCACCACTGCACAAGCCAAAAAGAATATGGTCTCTCTACCGTTTACGAGCATATGCCAAGCAACCATCAATACCAATCATGGACACCCGAGCGTTTTATCCGTTGGGGAAAATCTATTGGGCCAGCCACAGGTGAACTGACTCAGATGTTGCTCAAACGCCCAGAGCATGAAGCATTGGCCTTTAGAAGTTGCTTTGGGTTACTAAGTCTTGCCAAAAAGCACTCAGACGCACGGTTAGAACAAGCTTGCCGAGATGCCTTAGTGACAGAGAAGCCATACCTTGGCTTCGTCAAAAACTTATTGAAGAACCATCGAGAAGGCACTCTCTCTCAGCCTTCCACTGATACCCCAAACCTTAAACACACTAATGTTCGTGGTTCCAACTACTACCACTAGGAGAAACAATATGGACGCAATAATCCAACAGTTAAAATCACTACGCCTAAGTCATGCTTCTGATGCACTGGAACAGCAAAGGATACACCCCGCGACCTATGCTGAACTTGGCTTTGAAGAAAGGTTAGGACTCATCCTTGATCATGAGATAGTGAACCGAGATCAAACCAAAATCCAACGACTTAAACGGCAAGCCAAGCTGCGCCTAAGCGCTAGCGGTAATCAACTGGACTACCGCCCAGAACGAGGCTTAAAAAGAGCAATGATGGGAGAGTTATTATCAGGCACTTATTTACAAAAGCGACAGAATGTCCTGATTACAGGTGCAACAGGTGCAGGTAAAACCTATGTTGCTTGTGCGCTCGCCGAGCAGGCGTGTGAGCAACACTGCCCAAGTCGTTATTATCGCCTAAATCGTTTACTTGATGACCTGAGTAGTAGCCGCCTTGATGGCAGCTATCAAAAGCTGCTACTGAGCTTGTCTAAGAAAAAACTGTTGGTTATCGATGACTGGGGAATGGAAAAACTCAGCCAAGAGCATGCAAGTAATCTTCTCGAAGTGCTAGAAGATAGATACCAAGAGTGCAGTACAATCATTATCAGCCAACTACCTGTAAAAGAATGGCACGAGATGATCGACAACTCGACGATCGCTGATGCGATCTTAGATAGGTTGGTTCATCAAAGTCATAGAATCGAGTTACGAGGGGAATCAATGAGAAAACTGGCTTAAATCGACCACTTGGAGTAAAACTAAGGAAGAGAAAAGAGAGGCTTAAAAAGGTGGTCGATTAAAAACGAAACTAGGGGTCACATCAGCCGAAATACGCAAGAAAAGCTTTATTTCTATCTTCTCGCTCTTTAAGCTCATTAAATTTCAAACGACACACATGCCTGATGTGCGCCATATCTCGGTCTACACGTTGCTGAATAGTTGAAACAGCCTCTTCATCTTTAATTTTGAGTGGGATATGGGCAAACCATCTGCTGCTTTCTGACTGCGTTGCATTACCACCAATTGAAAAAGTGGGTGCTGCATCTTTCGGGTCTTTCCAAGTTGGAACGATGAATGGTTTGTGAGGTTCAGCGAAAACACCCGTGTTAATAAAGCACTCTGTATAATAATTAATGATATTTCGCCACAGAGTATGAAAACTCTTTGGGCAGTGCTGGGCTATTTGGGATCGCACAAATAGCACTTTAAACACTTTGTGGAAAAAGTGCTGCACATGATTGCGGCTCAAGAGGACTTCTATTGTGAGTCTGTCTCTTTCGTTATAAACAGTGGAAATACCGACAAAAAGTCTTTTGAATGTTACTAGTCCACCTCTCAGAGATGTTGATTTCTGTGTATAGGCATAGTTTTTCAGAGCAAGATGAACCTTGTTTGTAAACGCTTCGCCAAAATTCACATAGAGCATGTCAAGATAAACCTCAAGGCTTTTGCCTTCTTTTGATACTACCTGCCAGCCATTTAGGTAGTCAGCTTTAGTTTTATCTATTTTAAGATTGCGAAACTGTAGTAGACAGCTAGAAGTGTCCTCTGTCATTTTGATACTCGACAACTGCACTTCATCAAGGGTCAATTGCTTATCCTGTGCAATGTAGTTGAAAATTTTTTTGATATTGCTACATAGTGAATACCTGTTTTTAGTAGTGATATCATCACAGTCATAAATGAAACCAACCAACAACTGGAAGTGCGAATTGAACGCCTGTGAGTCATTCAATACTTTAAATGCCGTGTAGTTGCCTTGTTCAATCAAGAAGCAATAAGCCGCATAAATATTTAACACTGGCTGTATATGAACTTTGTGGACTAAGGGTTTAGCAGCAGATGTTAAGTAGTTAGAGTATTCAACTGAAAGTGCAGTATTTAATAAAGAAAGCTCATTTAGTATTTTTATATTCACAATCGCACTCTACAAACTGACAACTAACATTTAACTTAGTTGTCACTGTGACAGTTGTCAATACATATAAGAGGGTTTAAATTATCTTATAATCAATTTAATTCATGTACTTATCTTGTATTTGACATATTTTAATTATTGGGATTTCAGGCATCTCATCAAGAAACAATAATCCGTTATGCGCCAAAGAGATCTCTCCGGGGCGAGGTACGGAGCCACCACCCACCAATGCCGCCATCGAACTGGAATGATGAGGCGACCGAAAAGGCCTTTGCTTCCAGTTGTATTGATTGATCTCTTGCTGCGTTAACGAAGCCACCGAAGCGGTTTCCATTGCCTCGTCATCACTCATTTCAGGCAATAGATCTCGTAACCGAGAAGCGAGCATGGTCTTGCCAGTTCCAGGTGGACCAAGGAATAATAAGTTGTGATTGCCTGCCGCTGCGATTTCTAACGCACGCTTACCTTGCTGTTGACCTATGATGTCCTGCAAATCACGATGTTCGACTGCATCGACCTGATGTTGCTCTGTACGATACAACCCAAGTTGAGCCTGACCACACATATCGGCACAAACCTCCAACAACGTTTGCGCTGACTTGTGCGCCCCCTTGCCAACTAAGGCTGCCTGATCGCCATTGTGATGTGGTACCACCAAACATCGCTCAACACTATCGGCCGCTAATGTAGCTGGTAGCACTCCCTTGACTGAGCGCAGCTCTCCCGACAGTGCTAACTCACCAATAAACTCATGTTGGGCTATTTTTGATGTAGGTAGTTGATCGGACGCCACCAAGATTCCAAGCGCGATTGGCAGGTCAAAACGCCCCCCCTCTTTGGGTAAATCCGCAGGAGCAAGGTTAACGGTGATTCTTTTCGATGGGAATTCAAAGCGAGAATTGATGATGGCACTCCTCACTCGGTCTTTCGATTCTTTAACCGTCGTCTCAGGTAAACCCACCAGCGTAAAACCGGGCATTCCGTTGCTTATATGCACCTCAACGGTCACTTCTGGCGCCTCTACACCCACACTAGCTCGGCTATGAATTATCGCGAGTCCCATAACTTTCCTTTGTCTTTGATTTAAAAGTATTCACTCTGGATATTCATTGCTCACCAAAGCGATAAGGTTGTTATATAGCGTGGTGGAATGGTGTTTTAATGTGAAAAAAGAATGACATTTTCCTTGTCATGCGGCAGATTTGTGTGATAACACTAGAGATGTAGACAATTACTTAAGACAATAAACGAGAAAACTCGAATTTTATGATATTTAACGCTCGCATTTACGCACTGATTAACCTGATTATCGTAGTCATTATTAAGACTACGCGGGGGCGAGTGGGAAAAAAGTAACCACGAATTAGAAAAAACCCCCGCACTGAAAAGTCCGGGGGTTTTTTCTAATTTGACGATTCGATTTTTATATTTGAAACATTTTCGGCTTTGCCGATTTACAGGAAGAATGGGAGCACAAGATGTGCATAGACAATGGAAACAGTTACCAAAATATAGGTAATACGGGGAAATTCCGATGAAAGGCGCAGAACTAGTTGTATCCGCATTAAAACAGCAGGGTATTGAAACCGTATTTGGTTACCCAGGTGGTGCCATCATGCCAATCTACGATGCACTTTATGACGGCGGGGTTGAGCATATCCTGTGTCGCCATGAGCAAGGTGCTGCAATGGCCGCTATCGGTATGGCACGAGCAACACAAGACGTCGCTGTTTGTATGGCAACCTCAGGCCCTGGCGCAACTAACCTAGTGACAGGTCTTGCTGATGCCTTTATGGACTCTATCCCACTCGTCGCCATCACAGGCCAGGTTGCTAGTTCTCACATTGGTACCGATGCATTCCAAGAAATGGATGTGATTGGTATGTCTCTGTCATGTACTAAACACAGCTACCTCGTTACCGATATTGAAGATCTTGCTCCAACATTGGCTGAAGCATTTATCGTTGCAAAAGCAGGGCGTCCCGGTCCGGTTATTGTCGATATAGCTAAAGATGTTCAGCTAGCAGAATCCCCTGTAAAAATTCTTCCTGAATTTACACCACCAGCAATTCCTGTTGTGACAACGGATGCGATTGAACAAGCTCAGTACTTCTTGTCTCAAGCGACTCGCCCTGTTTTATACGTAGGTGGTGGCGTTCAACTGGCGAAAGCAACCGATGCAGTTCGTGAGTTTTTACGTCTAAATCCAATGCCTGCAGTAAGCACACTAAAAGGCTTAGGTACCATTGAACGTGACGACCCACACTACTTGGGCATGCTGGGTATGCACGGCACCAAAGCGGCTAACCTAGTGGTTCAAGAAAGTGACCTGTTGATTGTTGTTGGCGCTCGTTTTGATGACCGAGTTACCGGTAAGCTTGATACCTTTGCACCGCACGCTAAGGTTATCCATATCGATATCGATGCGGCAGAGTTCAGTAAACTGCGTCTGGCCAATGCGCCTATTCGTGGTGACATCAACAAGATCATGCCTCAACTAGAGCTAAGCCAAGACATCTCTTCTTGGGTTCACCACTCTGAAGGGCTACGCAGCTCATTCAAATGGCGCTACGACCACCCAGGCGACCTTATCTTCGCACCTCTGTTGTTGAAGCAACTGTCAGACATGATGCCTGCGAGTTCTATGGTTTCAACCGATGTCGGCCAACACCAGATGTGGGCTGCTCAACATATTCAGCCACGCGATCCACAAAACTTCATCACTTCCGCTGGCTTAGGCACTATGGGCTTTGGCCTACCTGCAGCGATGGGTGCATCGGTTGGTCGTCCTGATGACCAATCCATTCTTATCTCTGGTGACGGCTCATTCATGATGAACGTGCAAGAGCTTGGTACGCTGAAGCGTCGCCAAATCCCAGTGAAAATGGTGCTGCTTAACAACTCTCGTTTAGGCATGGTTCGCCAATGGCAATCTCTGTTCTTTGATGGCCGACACAGTGAAACTATCTTGGATGACAACCCAGATTTCGTCATGCTAGCGAAAGCGTTCGACATCCCGGGTAAAACCATCACGCGTAAAGAAGAAGTAGAGCCAGCATTGAAAGAGATGCTTGAGAGCAAAACCGCTTACCTACTTCATGTCCTTATCGATGAAGAAGAAAACGTATGGCCACTAGTACCGCCAGGTGCTTCAAACAGCGAAATGTTGGAGAACACATAACATGAAAAGATACTTATTAGACATCAAAGCCGATGATAAACCAGTACTGTTAGAACGTGTTCTTCGTGTTATTCGTCACCGTGGCTTCATCGTTAAGCAAGTGGCAGGCACCCAAAACCACGAAAGCAAAGTCGCGAGCGTTGAGATCATTGTCGACAGTGACCGCCCGATTTCTTTCTTAGTTAATCAGATCGAAAAACTGTGGGATGTACGTACCGTTGACGTTATCTCTATCAGTCGCAATGAATTGCCAAACAATAACTTACAACAAAAAATAAGTGCATAAGGAACCGCAAACATGACAGCTAAAACGGCAGACTATATTTGGTTTAACGGTGAAATGGTTCCTTGGGCAGAGGCGAACGTTCACGTCCTGACTCACGCAATGCACTACGGTACTTCTGTATTTGAAGGCGTTCGTTGCTACAACACGCCAAAGGGGCCGGTTATCTTCCGTCACCCTGAGCACGCAAGACGCCTAAAAGACTCAGCGAAAATCTACCGCTTCCCAATTCCTTTTACTGAGGAAGAAATTATGGAAGCGACTCGCGAAACGCTACGCCAAAATAAGCTAGAGTCAGCGTACATCCGCCCTCTCGGCTTTGTGGGTAACGTTGGTTTAGGTGTTTGCCCTCCTGAAAACACAGAAATGGATCTGATCATCGCCGCTTTCCCATGGGGTTCTTACCTAGGTGAAGAAGCGCTAGAAAATGGCGTAGATGCGATGATCTCAAGCTGGAACCGTGCAGCGCCAAATACTATCCCAACCTCGGCAAAGGCTGGCGGTAACTACCTATCATCACTGCTCGTTGGTGGTGAAGCTCGTCGTCATGGTTACGATGAAGGTATTGCTCTGAGTGTTGATGGGTACCTTTCAGAGGGTGCGGGCGAGAACATTTTTGTTATTCGTAACGGCATTCTTTCTACACCACCAGCAACCAGCGCGATTCTGCCGGGTATCACTCGTGACTCGATCATGACACTAGCAAAAGACATGGGTTATGAAATCCGTGAAGAGAACATTGCTCGTGAAGCACTGTACCTTGCTGACGAAGTCTTCATGACCGGCACAGCTGCAGAGATCGTTCCGGTTCGCAGCGTAGACAAAATTACAGTAGGTGAAGGCAAACGCGGTCCTATCACTGAAAAAGTTCAAGCAGCTTACTTTGGTTTATTCAATGGCACGACTGAAGATAAGTGGGGCTGGTTAGATTACGTTTACCCAGCAGACCACGCGTCAGAAAGCCAAACACAAACCACTAAGTAAGCAACAGCCAAATATTTTATAAGGATTTAAGCAATGCCAATCTATCGTTCAGCAACTACTACCCACGGACGCAACATGGCTGGTGCGCGCGCTTTATGGCGTGCAACTGGCGTTAAAGATGATGACTTCGGTAAGCCAATCATCGCGGTTGTAAACTCTTTCACTCAATTCGTACCAGGCCACGTTCACCTTAAAGATATGGGTCAACTGGTTGCGGGTGAAATCGAGAAAGCGGGCGGTATCGCTAAAGAATTCAACACCATCGCAGTCGATGATGGTATCGCAATGGGCCACGGCGGCATGTTGTACTCACTGCCATCACGTGAGCTTATTGCAGACTCAGTAGAATACATGGTCAATGCACACTGTGCGGATGCGATGGTGTGTATCTCTAACTGTGACAAAATCACTCCGGGAATGATGATGGCTGCAATGCGCCTTAACATCCCAGTGATCTTTGTATCAGGCGGCCCAATGGAAGCAGGTAAAACCAAGCTTTCAGATCAGATCATCAAACTCGACCTTGTTGATGCAATGATCCAAGGTGCCGATCCAACGATTTCAGATGAGCAAAGTGAGCAAGTAGAACGTTCTGCATGTCCAACCTGTGGTTCATGTTCAGGTATGTTCACAGCCAACTCAATGAACTGTCTAACAGAAGCACTTGGCCTATCTCAGCCTGGTAACGGTTCTATGCTGGCGACCCACGCAGACCGTGAAGAACTGTTCATCAATGCCGGTAAGCGCATCGTTGATCTAACCAAGCGCTACTACGAGCAAGACGACGAATCAGCACTGCCACGCAACATCGCAAACCGCGCGGCTTTTGATAATGCGATGGCGCTTGATATCGCAATGGGTGGTTCTAGTAACACCGTTCTTCACCTTTTAGCGGCCGCTCAAGAAGGCGACATTGATTTCGATATGGATGATATCGATGCGATGTCTCGCCGTGTTCCACACTTATGTAAAGTGGCACCTTCAACACCTAAGTACCACATGGAAGACGTTCACCGCGCTGGTGGTGTAATGGCGATCCTTGGTGAACTTGACCGTGCTGGTCTACTGAACAACCAAACTCGCACCGTGCTTGGTCTAAGCATGCAAGAGCAACTTGCACAGTACGACATCATGCAGACAGAAGACGAAGCGGTACTTAAGTTCTTCCGTGCTGGCCCTGCGGGCATCCGTACAACTAAAGCTTTCTCACAAGATTGCCGTTGGGATCGCCTTGATGACGATCGCAAAGAAGGTTGTATTCGTACTAAAGAAAACGCATTCAGCCAAGAAGGTGGCCTAGCGGTACTTTCAGGTAACATCGCCGTTGATGGTTGTATCGTTAAGACTGCAGGTGTTGATGAAGAAAACCTTAAATTCCAAGGTCCAGCAATCGTATTTGAAAGCCAAGATACAGCAGTAGAAGGTATCTTAGCGGGTAAAGTAAAAGCAGGCGAAGTCGTGGTTATTCGCTACGAAGGGCCTAAAGGAGGTCCAGGTATGCAAGAAATGCTGTACCCAACGACTTACTTGAAATCAATGGGCCTAGGCAAGTCATGTGCTCTACTGACTGATGGTCGCTTCTCTGGTGGTACATCGGGTCTGTCTATCGGCCACGCGTCTCCAGAAGCAGCAAGTGGCGGTGTAATTGGTCTAGTTAACTCGGGCGATATCATCACTATCGACATCCCTAGCCGTTCAATCACGCTTGATGTACCAGAAGCAGAACTAACAGCACGTCGTGAAAAACAAGATGCATTAGGCTGGAAACCAGAAAACCGTCAGCGTGAAGTGTCATTCGCACTGAAAGCTTACGCGAGCATGGCAACCAGTGCCGACAAAGGCGCAGTGCGTGATAAGTCTAAGCTTGAGGACTAATCTATGAGTGACGACACCTCCACTCCCAAAAAACAAAGTGGCGCAGATTATCTGCGCCAGATCCTGAGAGCACCGGTTTACGAAGCAGCGATTGTGACACCTCTGCAAGACATGCCACGTCTAAGCGCTCGTATCGGTAATCAGGTTCAGCTAAAACGAGAGGACCGTCAGCCGGTACACTCGTTTAAGTTGCGCGGCGCTTACAACATGGTTTCAAGCCTTTCTGAACAACAGAAAGCCGCAGGTGTGATCGCAGCATCAGCAGGAAACCACGCACAAGGTATGGCGCTATCTGGCTCTAAGTTGGGTATTCAAACCACGATAGTGATGCCAAAAACGACGCCGGACATCAAGGTCGATGCGGTACGCGGTTTTGGCGGCAAAGTGGTTTTGCACGGCAGTAATTTCGATGAAGCGAAAGCGGAAGCGGAACGCCTATCAGCTGAACATGGCTTCACCTTTGTGCCTCCTTTCGATCACCCACTCGTGATTGCAGGACAAGGTACTATGGGTATGGAGATGCTGCAGCAGAACGGTCACATGGATTACATCTTTGTACCGGTTGGTGGTGGTGGCTTGGCCGCTGGTGTCGCAGTGCTTATCAAACAACTGATGCCAGAAATTAAAGTGATTGCGGTAGAGCCTGAAGACTCGGCTTGCTTGAAAGCAGCACTGGATGCGGGTGAACCCGTAGTACTGGATCAGGTCAGCATGTTTGCTGATGGTGTTGCGGTAAAACGCATTGGTGAAGAAACCTTCCGTCTTTGCCAACAGTACATTGATGGTCATATTACCGTCTCTAGCGATGAAATCTGCTCTGCGGTAAAGGACATCTTTGAAGACACCCGTGCGATTGCTGAGCCTTCAGGAGCGCTTGCTCTGGCAGGCCTTAAAAAGTTTGCAGAACAAAACAAACTACAAGATAAGCAATTGGCGACGGTATTGTCTGGTGCAAACACCAACTTCCACGGTCTACGTTATGTCTCTGAGCGTTGTGAATTGGGTGAGAAGCGAGAAGGTCTACTTGCGGTAACGATTCCAGAGCGACAAGGTGCGTTCCTAGAGTTCTGTAACATTATTGGTGGTCGAGCGGTGACTGAGTTTAACTACCGCCACAACGACGAAAGCCTGGCGAATATCTTCGTTGGTGTACGTCTACAAGGTGGACAAGAAGAACTCGAACACATCATCAATGACTTACGTGAGGGTGACTACGCGGTTGTCGACTTATCTGATGACGAGATGGCCAAACTGCACATTCGTTACATGATCGGCGGTAAACCATCGAAGCCATTGAAAGAACGTCTATATAGCTTTGAGTTTCCTGAATACCCTGGTGCATTGATTAAATTCCTTGATACCTTAGGCACTCATTGGAATATCAGCTTGTTCAACTATCGTAACCACGGCGCTGATTATGGTCGTGTGCTGTGTGGCTTTGAGCTTGGTGATGACGATCTGGCTCAGTTCTCTACGCACTTAGAAGAACTCGGCTACCAATGCAAAGATGAAACCGATAACCCTTCCTACAAGTTCTTCTTGTCTTAAGAGTTCGGCCTATGCATGAAAAAGAGCGAGTTATGATAACTCGCTCTTTTTATTGGGCCGATTCAAACCTCATTCGCAAGATCCTTAACCGATCACATCATTAGATCGCTTTACGATGATCCAACCAATCTTGGTGAAGCTGTTCACTCGATCCTAAATACTTAACCATCCACTCGATCAACTTATGGTTGTCGTCTTTACGCCACACTAAGCAGCAATGGCTCTGCGGGCTTGGCTCGGGCAATATTTTTTCCACCAGCAAACCTTGCTCAATAATAGGTGCGGCGATATGCCTTGGCATGTAACCCACCCCAACACCATTTTTAAGGCACTCTATTGCGCTGTACCAGTTAGGTAATAGAAGACGTCTCTGACTCGCATAGTGACCAGTGTGACGCTTAGGCAGCACGCTAGAGGTATCATCCAAACAGATCGCTGGATATTGACTGACAAAGGCTTCGTTGAGGTTTTGCTCTCGCACACAAGGATGACTGGGTGACATAACAAATGCCCAATCTAACCGCCCCATATCCTTTACTTCAAAGTCACCACCAACCGGAATCGCCGAAGTAGCGCCAATCACAATATCCGCTCTGCCCTGTGCAATGGCTTCCCAAGAACCGTTAAACACTTCCATGTTGATCTGTAACTCAGCGAACTCGAAGGTTTGATAAAACTCTTCAATCATTGGCTTCATCTTGTCGAGCTTCACCACGTTATCAAGGGTTAGACGTAAGGTTTTCTTCCAACCACGCGCAGCTCGGCGAGTTTGTGCACTGAGTTCTTCCATTTGTCTCAGCAGTTGGCGAGCCTCTTCAATAAACAGCTCCCCAGCAGGCGTTAGCTCTACTTTTCTTGGTAAGCGTCTGAAAAGTAAAACATCAAGCTCTTGCTCTACCTGTCTAACCCCATAGCTGATCGCCGATGGTACTTTGTGCAATTGTTCTGCAGCCGCAGTAAAGCTGCCCAAGCGAGCAACGGTATCAAGCATTTCTAACGAGGATTTAGAGAACATAAGCCTTCAAATTTTTTGATTGATAACTACATATTTTAGCGTTTTATTTTATCAGCTCTGAAAAATAGAATGTCAGCATAAATAAACAGGGACTTTCACACCTGATTATCTAACAATTTTTTTGATGATAAAAACATCACTACCTTTAGCTTAATGGCATCTTATGAATATTTCTAAATTTCAATTGGTCTACCTTGCAGTACTTTCAATGCTTGGTTTCATCGCGACTGATATGTACCTTCCAGCGTTTAAAGCAATGGAAGTCGACTTTGCAACCGGTCCAGAGCAGATCGCCTTGTCTCTAACCGTATTCCTTGGCGGTATGGCACTGGGTCAGCTTCTTTGGGGTCTAGCAAGTGACAAATATGGTCACCGCAATACGCTAGCTGTCGGTCTAGTGATATTTACTGCTGCTTCATTCGGCTTAGCATTCAGTACCGAAGTATGGCACCTACTGACACTGCGCTTCATTCAAGCGATCGGTGTATGTGCGCCTGCGGTAATTTGGCAAGCAATGGTTATCAAGCGCTACTCTCAGAGCAGTAGCCAGCAAATTTTTGCGACTATCATGCCTCTAGTAGCCCTATCTCCAGCATTAGCACCTCAACTGGGTGTGTTGCTAGCAGACAGCTTTGGCTGGCACAGTATCTTTATCACATTGACGCTAATGGGCGCATTGTTGATCGCAACGACAATGGCTCAACCAAAAGAAGCGCCGGAAGTAAAACAAACATCGATAAAAACGGATATTAAAACGCTACTTAAGTCTAAGCCATACATGGGCAATGTGTTGATGTTTGCATCGGCGTCAGCAGCGTTCTTCGCTTACCTAACAGGTATGCCAGAGATCATGGCTCAGCTAGGTTATGAAGCCAAAGACATTGGCCTGAGCTTCATTCCACAGACAATCGCCTTTATGGCGGGTGGTTACTTCGGTAAGCAGGCAGTGAAAAAATACGGTGATGGCATCGTATTACGAAACCTGATTGGTTTGTTTAGTGTTGCTGCGTTACTGATTTTTATCGCATCACAATGGGAACTGACTTCAATTTGGCCTCTACTGGCACCGTTCTGTCTGATTGCAGTAGCAAACGGCGCGCTTTACCCAATCGTAGTAAACCGTGCCCTATCAAGCGCAAAACAGAGTCCAGCAACAGCGGCAGGCCTACAGAATAGCCTTCAGATCAGTATTAGTAGCCTATCAAGCGCATTAGTTGCCGCTATGGCGAGCCAAGCTCTAAGCGCGACAGGTATCGCTGTGGTGATTTGTTTAGGTACTTTGTGGATTGGTTACATCGTTTCGAACAAAGAACTGTCTGACCACTTTGTTGCGCCAGATAACTCTCGCGTAGTGGCAGAAGAGAAGCAAGACTAGCTTCTAGCTTAAGAAAACAAAAAAAGAGCGAGATTACTCGCTCTTTTTTAATATCTACGGTTACTTAGATACCGCTTCGATTACACTTCAACGGCTTCCAATACTGGTGCTTTGTGGCGACTGTATTCGTCATAGTTAACCACTCGGCTACGCCCCATATCTTTGGCCATATAGAGTGCGTTGTCTGCCATCTTAACCAAAGATTCTGTATCAGACGCTGGTTTAGGATAGGTGGCAACACCAATAGATACGCCCAACTGTCCTAATGAAAGCCCTTTGTGCTCAAGGTGCATAGAGCGCACCGCATCACACAATGTCTGACCAAACTCCGTAGCTTGTTCCATCGAGTAATGCGGAAGCAGTATCGCTAACTCTTCACCGCCTAATCGGCATGCGATCTCATCTTCACTCACACTCTGTTTGAGTAGTGCGCTGATCTCTTTCAATACGAAATCACCCGCATCATGGCCAAAGTTGTCATTGAAACGTTTGAAGTGATCCAAATCGAGCATCAGCAATGATAACGGTTGCTCGCTGGTGGCGGAGTTCATCGAATGTTCTTCCAGTTTTTGTTCGAAGAAACGACGGTTAAACAGACCCGTTAATGGATCGCTTAATGCTTGTGAGCGAAGCTTCTCTTGAAGGCTCAAGTTAGCCAGCGCTAAACCTAAATGCTCTGAAACACTGAAAGCCAGTTGCTCGGTAATAGGATCAATCTTGATATCACCCACCCCGAAGTAAAGGTGCATAATACCGATGGTATTGCCGTGTGCAGTCAACGGAATACAAAGCGTTTGGTTGTTATCCATCTCGTGCATGTGCCCACAAGTCAACGAATGGAAATCATCATTCGATTGGTGCGCACGACCTTTACGTAATGACCAACACTCTTCCGGCGCAAAGCTTGCGCTACCCGGCCACGCTTCTCCCCAGTCGAGCTGAGTGATCAGCTGGTTACGCGATGCACGCATCAGGGAAACACTGCCGTTCACGTTACCAAGAATTCGCGGCAAGATATCAGAAACAATCTGCTGTGCTTCAACCATGTTATTACACGCTGCCAACATGTTCGCGAGGCGGTGCATCAGTTCTATTTCATGAGTTCTTTGGCGAATACGCTCATCTTGCTTCTTCTGCTCTTCTTCCACTTTATGAACGATCTGACGGTTGCTTACATAAGACGTACCAATCAGGAAACTCAAGCTCAGTAATACCATGCCGATCAGAATTCCCATTAACTGGAAGTTCATCTGCTTAAGCTGGTGCATAGGTGAAGAGATCACGATAACGAAACTGTTATCGTTGATAGATTCTTTGTAGGAGTAATAGATTCGGTCAACAGAGGTAACGGTACTAAAACGCACATCACTGCCAAGTCCGGTTTTCAGAGCTTGCTGAAATTCAGGGCGGTCACTATGATTCTCAACGCTCGCCAGTGCATGATCAGACAGGTCAGTATCACCAATCACCACGCCATCAGGATTAATGATCTGAATTCTTAACCGTGTGTTAGCTTGCGTAAGGTTACCAATATAATCATCAGCATCGACACCATCCGTAAACAAACTGTTGTCTTCACGGATTTCATAAACGACATCAGACATCAACGACACTAAGTGGTTGCGTTCGTTTTCTACTACTAACTTTTCCAAGGTGATGTAAAAGCCATATAGGCCCACCAGCATTGAAAAAGATAAAATAACGATTGGCAGGGTCTGCCATTTCTTATCGACAAGTCTCACAGTGTGTTCACTTCCATTTTACAGAACTACCGCCCGAATAATAACAAGACTACAACAAAATACAATTGGGAAATAGATTATTTTTTTGTCAGTAAAGGATGACAAAAAAGCCAGCAACAATCGTTACTGGCTTTTATCAGAATAAGATTTCAAACGTCAGAAATTACTTCTTAGTTGGACGTTTCCAATCAGCAATCTTGCGTTCTTTTGCACGGCTGATAACTAACTCATTTTCAGCAACATCACGAGTTACTGTAGAGCCAGCACCAACGGTAGCACCGTTACCAATCGTAACAGGAGCGATGAGTTGGCTATCTGAACCAACAAATACGTCATCGCCAATGATGGTCTTAAACTTGTTCGCGCCATCGTAGTTACAAGTGATAGCACCGGCACCCACATTTACGCGCTGACCAATTTCAGCATCACCGAGATATGTTAGGTGGTTCGCTTTAGAACCTTCACCAAGGCGAGTGTTCTTCACTTCAACAAAGTTGCCGACGTGCGAATTGTTACGCATGTCAGCACCAGGACGTAAGCGAGTGAAAGGACCAACCGTACAGTCTTCACCAATTGTCGCACCTTCGATTACGCTGTATGGGCGAACGATAGTGTTGTCATCAATCTCACAGTCTTTCAGTACACAACCAGTGCCGATAACCACGTTATCACCAATGCTTACGCTGCCTTCAATGATTACGTTGGTATCAATCTCAACATCCATACCACATTGAAGCTCACCACGTAGGTCAAAGCGGCTTGGGTCGCGCAGCATTACGCCTTGCTTTAATAGCTTGTCTGCTTGCTCAGCTTGGTAAGCACGCTCTAGACGAGCCAGTTGAGAGCGATCGTTCACGCCTTCAACTTCAATTGGGTTGACAGGGTGAACCGCTTCAACCGCACGACCTTCATCGTGAGCCGCTGCGATAACGTCAGTCAGGTAATATTCACCTTGTGCGTTGTCATTGCTTAGACCTGATAGCCAACGCTTAAGATCGCCGCCTGTTGCGACCATAACGCCGGTGTTGATCTCTTTGATAAGCTTCTGCTCATCGGTCGCATCTTTCTGCTCAACGATTGCCACGACAGGGCCATTGCGACGAATGATACGACCGTAACCCATAGGGTTATCTAGAACGACAGTGAGTAGTGCAATACCACCGTTTGGTTGAGCGTCTAATAGGTTTTCAATGGTTTCTGGCGAGATAAGCGGAACATCACCGTATAGTACAAGTACTTTTTCATCATCAGCGAAATGCGCAGAAGCCTGATCGACCGCGTGGCCAGTACCGAGCTGTTCAGCTTGCAGTGCCCAGTTAACCGTCTCGCTCGCTAGCGTAGATTTCATCTGCTCACCACCGTGGCCGTAAACCAAGTGGATGTTTTGAGCGCCTAAGCCGTTACAAGTATCGATAACGTGTTTAACCATCGGCTTACCCGCAAGAGTGTGTAGAACCTTTGGTGTGTTTGAATACATGCGAGTGCCTTTGCCCGCTGCGAGAATTACCGCGCTAAACTTCATTGTAAACCTATCCAACATTATTTTTTATTAAGCCGATATTGTAACCGTTTTTGGCCAAAAAATTAAATCGCAATAACCATTTAACCGGTATTGATATGTAAAAGGAGCATTTTTGAGAGTTCAAAAATGCAAAAAGGCGACCCTTAGGTCGCCTTTATCTCAGAGTCACTAATCTTATAAAAGATTAACGACGCTGTTTTGTCAGTTCGATAACTCGTAACTGAGCAATGGCTTTAGCCAGTTCACCGGCCGCTTGTGCGAAGTCTATGTCGCCATGCTGATTTTGGATATTCTCCACAGCCTTGCGCTTAGCTTCTTCCGCCTTTGCTGCGTCTAGTTCTTCACCACGGATAGCCGTATCAGCCAGTACAGTCGCTGTACCAGGCTGAACTTCTACCATACCACCAGAAACATAAATGATTTCTTCGTGGCCGTGCTGCTTAACAATACGCACCATACCAGGCTTGATAGCGGTCAGCAGTGGAGTGTGACCATGGAAAATACCAAGCTCACCCTCACTACCGGTCACCTGAAACGTTTCAACAAGACCAGAGAAAAGTTGTTTCTCTGCGCTTACAACGTCTAGGTGAAAGGTTATTGCTGCCATATCGCCTCCTAGTTAGCCTTATAGCTTCTTAGCATTCTCAATAGCTTCGTCAATTGCACCACAGTACATGAACGCTTGCTCTGGAATGTCATCGTATTCACCAGATAGAAGACCTTGGAAGCCACGTAGAGTCTCTTTAAGAGGTACGTAAACGCCTGGGTCACCTGTAAATACTTCCGCTACGTGGTAAGGCTGAGTTAGGAACTTCTCAATCTTACGAGCACGAGATACGACTTGCTTATCTTCTTCAGATAGCTCATCCATACCTAGGATAGCAATGATATCTTTCAGCTCTTTATAGCGCTGAAGTGTAGACTGAACGCCACGAGCGATGTCGTAGTGTTCTTGTCCAACTACCAATGGATCCAGTTGACGTGAAGTAGAATCTAGCGGGTCGATCGCTGGGTATAGACCCATAGATGCGATATTACGGTTAAGTACTACCGTTGCATCTAAGTGAGCGAACGTTGTTGCTGGAGACGGGTCAGTCAAGTCATCCGCAGGTACGTATACCGCCTGTACAGACGTGATAGAACCAGCTTTAGTTGACGTGATACGCTCTTGTAGAACACCCATTTCTTCAGCTAGTGTAGGTTGGTAACCTACCGCAGAAGGCATACGACCTAGAAGTGCTGATACTTCAGTACCTGCTAGTGTGTAACGGTAGATGTTATCAACGAACAGTAGAACGTCACGACCTTCGTCACGGAAGCGCTCTGCCATTGTTAGACCAGTCAGTGCAACACGTAGACGGTTACCTGGTGGCTCGTTCATCTGACCGTAAACCATCGCTACTTTTGATTCTTCAGGTTTTTCGATGTTTACAACACCTGCTTCCTGCATCTCAAAGTAGAAATCGTTACCTTCACGAGTACGCTCACCTACACCTGCAAATACAGATAGGCCTGAGTGTTGAAGTGCGATGTTGTTGATAAGTTCCATCATGTTAACGGTCTTACCTACACCAGCACCACCGAATAGACCGATTTTACCACCCTTAGCGAATGGACAAATCAAGTCGATTACTTTAACACCAGTTTCTAGAAGAGAAGTCTCATTAGACTGCTCTTCGTAGCTTGGAGCTTCGCGGTGAATTGCGTAATGCTCTTCAGCACCGATTTCACCACACTCATCAATTGCGTCACCTAGGACGTTCATGATACGACCAAGTGTCTTAGTACCTACTGGTACCGAGATTGGAGCGCCAGTATTTTCAACTGTCAAACCACGACGTAAACCATCAGAGCTACCCATTACGATTGCGCGTACTACGCCACCGCCAAGTTGTTGCTGAACTTCAAGAACTAGACGTTCTTTCACTTCATTAACATTCAGAGCATCGTATACACGAGGTACTTCGCCCTGTGGGAACTCTACGTCGACTACCGCACCAATGATCTGTACGATCTTACCTGTAGCCATCGTTAATCCTCTAACTATTTAGTTTTACCTAAGCTTAAACCGCAGCTGCGCCTGAAACGATCTCAGAAAGTTCTTGTGTAATCGCCGATTGACGGGCTTTGTTATACACAAGTTCTAAGTCATCAATAATGTCACCAGCATTATCTGTTGCTGATTTCATTGCAATCATTCGAGCCGCTTGTTCACAAGCAAGATTCTCTACCACACCTTGATACACTTGAGATTCGACGTATCGAACTAATAGTGCATCTAGTAATGGTTTTGGCTCAGGCTCATAAATGTAGTCCCAAGCATGATCGCGTTTCATGTCTTCGCTGTCTGATTTAGGCAAAGGAAGTAATTGATCGATCGTTGGTTCTTGAACCATAGTGTTTTCAAATCTGTTAAACACTACGAACAGGCGATCCAATTCACCTTCATCATATTTCTTCAGCATAACGCTTACAGAGCCAATCAAGTCTTCAAGGCTTGGACGATCGCCCAGACCAGAAACTTGAGCTGCTACTTTCGCGCCGCTGTTATTGAAAAATGCTGTTGCTTTAGAACCTACAATTGCAAGCTCTACATCAGCACCTTTCTCAGACCAATCTTTCATGTCATTCATAGCTTTCTTGAACAAGTTAATGTTCAAACCACCACAAAGACCACGGTCTGTAGAAACGATGATGTAACCAACACGTTTGGCTTCACGTTCCTCAAGATAAGGATGCTTATACTCGAGGCTACCATTAGCCAAATGACCGATCACTTTACGCATTGTTTCTGCATATGGACGAGTAGCTTCCATTGCGTCTTGAGAACGACGCATTTTTGAAGCTGCTACCATTTCCATTGCTTTCGTAATCTTCTGTGTGCTTTTAACACTACCGATTTTATTACGTATCTCTTTTGCGCCGGCCATCGTTACTCTCCGTTAATGGTATGAGGTGGCCCTAAGACCACCTACCAATTACCAGGTCTGGGTTGCCTTGAAATCGTCAACAAGCTTCTTCAGCTCAGCTTCGATTTCTTTGTTGAAAGCACCCGTTGCGTCGATCTGTGTTGCTAGATCAGCGTATTGACCACGAGCAAACGACAGTAAAGCAGCTTCAAAATCTAGAACTTTAGAAAGCTCTACGTCTTGAAGGTATCCACGCTCTGCAGCGAAGATTACTAGAGCTTGGTCAAATACAGACATAGGAGCATATTGTTTCTGCTTCATCAGTTCTGTAACTTTTTGACCGTGGTCTAGTTGCTTTTTGGTCGCTTCATCAAGATCCGATGAGAACTGTGCAAATGCTGCGAGTTCACGGTATTGAGCTAGAGCAGTACGGATACCGCCAGATAGCTTCTTGATGATTTTAGTCTGCGCCGAACCACCTACACGAGAAACTGAGATACCAGGGTCAACAGCTGGACGTACGCCCGCGTTGAATAGTTCAGTTTGTAGGAAGATCTGACCATCAGTAATCGAGATTACGTTCGTTGGTACGAATGCAGATACGTCACCAGCTTGCGTTTCGATGATAGGTAGAGCAGTTAAAGAACCAGTCTTGCCTGTCACTTCACCGTTAGTGAACTTTTCTACGTATGCTTCGCTTACACGAGCAGCACGCTCTAGTAGACGAGAGTGAAGGTAGAAAACATCACCAGGGAACGCTTCACGGCCAGGTGGACGCTTAAGTAGTAGTGAAATTTGACGGTAAGCTACCGCTTGCTTAGATAGATCATCATAAACAATCAGTGCATCTTCGCCGCGATCACGGAAGTATTCACCCATCGCACAACCAGCATACGGTGCAAGGTATTGCAGCGCAGCAGATTCAGAAGCCGATGCAACAACAACAACAGTGTTAGCCAGTGCGCCGTGCTCTTCTAGTTTGCGAACTACGTTAGCAATAGTCGACGCTTTTTGGCCGATAGCTACGTAGATAGAGAAAATACCAGAGTCTTTCTGGTTGATAATCGCATCGATCGCCATTGCTGTTTTACCAGTCTGACGGTCACCGATTACTAGTTCACGTTGACCACGACCGATAGGGATCATTGAGTCAACTGACTTGTAACCAGTTTGAACAGGTTGATCTACCGATTTACGGTCGATTACACCTGGTGCGATAATTTCTACAGGCGAAGTTAATTTCGCTTCGATAGGACCTTTACCATCAATTGGCTCACCTAGCGTGTTTACAACACGACCAAGCATTTCAGGACCTACTGGTACTTCAAGAATACGACCAGTACCTGTAACTTTCATGCCTTCCTGTAGGTCAGCATACGGGCCCATTACAACAGCACCAACCGAATCACGGTTCAAGTTTAGTGCTAGCGCGTAACGGCCACCCGGTAGTTCGATCATTTCACCTTGCATCACGTCCGCTAGGCCGTGGATGCTAAGGATGCCATCGCTTACAGAAACGATAGTACCTTCATTGCGAGCTTCACTAACAACGTCGAAAGATTCAATACGTTGTTTAATTAGATCGCTAATTTCAGTGGAATTAAGTTGCATGCTCCAATCCCCATTAAGACTGCAATGCATCGCTCAGGCGGTCTAAACGACTGCGCGCTGAGTTATCGATGACTAGGTCTCCGGCTCGAATAATAACTCCACTAAGTAGAGTCTCATCTATACTGCAATTCAGCTGAACTTTGCGCGCTAGGCGCAGTTCCAATTTGCTGATGATGCTTGAACGTTGTTCTTCAGAAAGCTCAACCGCTGAAGTTACTTCAACGTCGATTTCTTTCTCATGCTCTTGTTTAAGCAATAAGAACTGTTTGCAAACATCAGGAAAGGCCATTAAACGACCATTCTCTGCCATCACTTTAATTAAGTTCTGACCGAATTCATCAAATTGTTCGCCACAAATTACAATGAATACTTCAGCTAACTTTTCAGCAGTCATAGAACTGCTTAATAAATTATGAACATCATCATTTTGTGCCACTTCGGCAGCAAAAGTAAGCATTTGACCCCATTGGTCTAGCTCACCTTTATCTACCGCAAAGTCAAACGCTGCTTTAGCATAGGGGCGTGCGATTGTAGTCAAATCAGACATATACAGCCCCTTGCTTTAAAGTTTTGCAGTAATGTTGTTAAGAAGATCATTGTGTACATCTTTATCGATAGTACGCTCAAGGATTTTCTCAGCACCAGCTATAGCCAGAGTTGCGACTTGTTTGCGCAGGTCATCACGGGCACGTGTGCGTTCAGCTTCAATTTCAGCTTCAGCTTGCGTTAAGATCTTCTGGCGTTCTGCCTGAGCCTCTTCGCGCGCTTCATCAATAATCTGAGCTTTACGTTTGTTTGCCTGATCAATAACCTCAGTTGCAGTGCGCTTCGCTTCCTTCATTTGCTCAGAAGCGTTGGCTTGTGCCAGGTTCAAGTCTTTAGCAGCGCGTTCAGCGGCTACAAGACCGTCAGCAATTTTTTTCTGACGTTCTTCAATTGCTTGCATAATTGGTGGCCATACATATTTCATGCAGAACCAAACAAACAGCGAAAAAGCAATTGCTTGACCTAACAGAGTTGCGTTCATATTCACAACAGCTACTCCTCGTTAAGAATCAACTACAAAAATTTAATTAACTATTGAGAGTTAATTAGCCTGCTAGCTGACTTACAAATGGGTTAGCAAACGTGAATAGTAGTGCGATTACGATACCGATCATTGGAACAGCATCCAGTAGACCAGCGATGATGAACATCTTAACTTGTAGCATTGGAGCCATTTCAGGTTGACGCGCAGCGCCTTCTAGGAATTTACCACCAAGAATAGCAAAACCAATTGCAGTACCTACGGCACAAAGACCAACAATGATAGCAACAGCGATTGCTGAAAAACTTAGTACAGTTTCCATTTACGTTCTCCGATTAACATTAATAGTTAGAATAAAGCTTAAAAATTTTTTTAGTGATCACTATCTTCATGGGCCATTGATAGATAAACGATTGTCAACATCATGAAAACAAACGCTTGAATCAAAATAACCAAGATATGGAAGATAGCCCAAGGTAGTGCACCTACCCATTGTAAGTACCACGGTAGCATTGCCGCGATAAGAATAAACACCACCTCACCCGCAAACATATTACCAAATAAACGCATACCTAGAGATAGTGGCTTCGCTAATAACGAAATTACCTCAAGTACCAAGTTAAATGGAATCATGATTGGGTGATTAAATGGATGCAGTGCCAATTCTTTAGCAAATCCGCCCAAGCCTTTTACTTTGATGCTGTAGTAGATCATCAGAGCAAAAACACCTAAAGCCATTGCCATTGTTATATTTACATCAGCTGTAGGAACCACTTTCAAGTAAGGGATACCTAGCCAATGCTCTGCAGGATACGGTAAGAAATCGATAGGCACTAAGTCCATCAAGTTCATTATGATAATCCAGCAGAATATAGTCAGTGCTAATGGAGCTACCAGAGGATTGCGGCCATGGAAAGTTTCTTTAACGTTGTCGCCAACGAATTCCACTACCATTTCAACAAAACACTGAAGCTTACCAGGTACACCTACTGTTGCTTTCTTAGCGACTGAGCGAAAAACCCAAAGGAATAACACCCCTGTCAGCACAGAAAAAAACAGACTGTCTATATGTACGTTCCAGAAACTTGTTTCCTCTACAAGACCAAACTTAGCTAAAGAAAGGTTTTGTAAATGGTGTTCAATGTATCCGGATGCTGTTGGCGCAGCCATAACTCATCCTATTTTTTATTGTTAATGAAAAGCACTGGCGCAAAGATATTAATACCTAGAACCAGTAAATAGGTCAGTTTGAGGGGAATTAATTCCACCTGCATATACATGTAGACAATAGAGAATAGTAAAACTGTGATTAAGATTTTGAGCACTTCGCCAGCATAGAACGACGCCGCAACTAACTTAGTTGCGCGAGCTCCACAAAATAGAAAAGCACACACACAAAAAACTACATTCGCGATGACAAAAATACCGCCACCGATTAATGCAGCAAAACCCCAATCAGGATTAACAGCTAAACCTAACCCTATCGCCACTAATATAACCGCGCTAAGCTCGATCAATAACATTTGCTTTGCAAGCACTCGTCCTGGTCTTGCTAACGCCGCTACCATGTATTCGTTCCTCTTTAAGCCCACTTTACCACTCGCTTAAAAGCGTGCTGAGAAATTGGCGAAAATTATACGTTCAGCCAAATTGATTGCAATCACAATGCAGCAATCATTTACATTTTTGCATACAAACCGACAACTTTTGTACGAAATTACTTGTTTATTACATAATTGACCTAAATCAATTATCTCATTTAGTACTCTAGTTTAGCAATAAGTTGCTCTAATTTGTGAGGCTCATCAAGAGTAATTGTCACTTTTGACTTACCGCTAACAGAACGAGTAACTGAAACGTTTGCTTGCAATTTTTCCGTAAGTCTTCGTGAAAGTTCGATGGCTTCTTTGTCCTCGGGCTTCGATTCAGACTCAACCTCTGGTTTTAAGCACTTTTTAACGAGTTGCTCAGTTTGACGCACGGTCATTTGTTTGCTTGCTGCGGTGTTAGCCGCTTCGACCTGAACATCACCTTCAAGTGCTAATAATGCACGAGCATGGCCCATCTCAAGCTGCTTTGACACGACTAACGCCTTTACCGGCTCAGCCAATTGGTTAAGACGCAGCAGGTTACTCACGGTTGCGCGAGATTTACCTATCACATCAGCCACCTTTTGGTGCGTCAGTTCAAATTCGTTCTGTAAACGTTCTAGAGCCTGCGCTTCCTCGATCACATTCAGGTCTTCACGCTGAATATTCTCGATCAATGCCATAGCAATAGCGGCCTTGTCAGCGACTTTCTTAACCAGACACGGAACCTGCTTAAGACCAGCTTGGCGAGCGGCTCTCCAACGACGTTCACCAGCGATAATCTCAAACTGGTCCTGCGTTAAATGACGCACAACAATCGGCTGAATAATGCCTTGAGATTGGATTGAAGCTGCCAACTCTTCTAGCGCTTCTGGCGCAATATCCTTACGCGGTTGATATACACCTGGCTTTAAGCAACCAACAGCAATCTCGATCAGTTCTCCATCAGCAGACAAAGCCTGGCTATGAGAAGCAACTTGTTGTTTTTCACGAGCCAACGAGCTAGTTGCAAGCAATGCATCTAGCCCTTTTCCTAAACCACGCTTAGACATTGAGCGAATTCCTTTGGTTAGACTTATACTGGGACTTCTTCACGACGCAACATTTCGCCTGCCAGAGCAAGATATGCTTTAGCTCCTGCGGAATATTTGTCGTAGTACATTGCTGGCTTGCCATGACTTGGCGCTTCTGCCAGACGCACATTACGAGGGATCACAGTTCGGTAGACTTTATTACCGAAGTGTTTTTTGAGTTGATCAGAGACTTCATTCGATAAGCGGTTACGAGGATCGTACATTGTACGCAGGAGACCTTCGATCTTCAGATCCTCGTTTACTACAGCGGCAAGTTTACTGATGGTATCCATCAATGCAGTCAAACCTTCTAAAGCAAAGTATTCACATTGCATAGGAACCAAAACGGAATCGGCCGCAGCCATCGCGTTGATTGTAAGAAGATTTAATGACGGTGGGCAATCAATAAAGATGAAATCATAGTTGCCACGAATGGATGCCAGTGCGTTCTTTAGGCGAACTTCGCGAGCAAACACTTCCATCAGCTTGATTTCTGCTGCCGTAACGTCACCGTTTGCGGCAATGAGGTCGTAATTACCAGATGTGCTTCGGCAAACTACCTCATCGAATGGGCTGTCTTCAACCAGCAAATCGTAAGCAGTTGCTTCAACCTGATATTTGTCGACACCACTCGCCATAGTGGCATTACCTTGAGGGTCGAGGTCAACAACCAATATCTTGCGTTTAGTTGCTGCCATTGATGCTGCTAAGTTAACACAAGTTGTTGTTTTTCCTACGCCACCTTTCTGGTTGGCAATTGCTACAATTCTACCCACTATGGCCTCGCTGATTATCCCTGACGCGATAAAGTAACTAAATGACGCTCTCCATCAAGCTCTGGCACTTGCAAAGCTTTGATGTCTGTCACTGAACACCATTCAGGTAACAGGTCGATTTCGTCTCTAGGATGTTGTCCCTTAAGAGCCAAAAATACACCGGATTGCTCTTTAGGTAAATGGTGACACCACTCTACCATGTCTGTCATTGAAGCAAACGCACGACTGAGCACTGCATCAAACTTTTCTTCTGGTTGAAATTCTTCAACACGGCTTTGTACTGGAACAACGTTGTCGATGCCCAATTCATGAATCACTTGTTTAATAAAACGAATACGCTTGCCTAGGCTATCGAGCAAGTAAAACTCGCAGTCAGGGTTCATGATTGAGAGCGGAATCCCAGGAAGACCAGGGCCCGTACCTACATCAATAAAGCGCTTGCCTTGTAAGTGAGTGCTAACAATGATGCTATCTAAGATATGTTTCACCATCATTTCTTGCGGGTCACGAACAGACGTTAAATTATAAGCCTTGTTCCATTTATTGAGTAATTCAACGTAGCCCACTAATTGGCTACGTTGTTTTTCCGATACTTCAAGTTCAGTCTGGCTAATCAGGTGATCCAGTTTTTCGCGTAATGCGCTCATTATGCTTCCTCACCTTTTTTCAATAGGCCGTGCTTTTTCAGATAAACCAACAAAATCGAGATTGCAGCAGGCGTGATACCTGAGATACGCGAAGCAATACCGATCGAGTCAGGTTTAGCGGTAGTTAGTTTTAGAACCACTTCGTTAGAAAGCCCTTTTACCTTGCTGTAATCGATGTCAGCCGGCAGTTTGGTGTTTTCATGACGCAGTGATTTTTCAATTTCATCTTGTTGACGCTGGATATAGCCATCGTACTTAACTTGGATCTCAACTTGCTCAGAGGCTTGTTGATCTTCCAATGCAGGACCGAAACGATCTAACGACGTTAGCTGTGAATAAGTCATTTCAGGACGACGAAGAAGATCTTCACCACTCGCTTCACGAGACATTGGTGTTTTAAGGATCTGGTTCAATTGATCAATATCTTCAGATTTTGGATTAATCCATGTTTCTTTAAGACGTTGACGCTCTTTCTCCATGTTTTCCATCTTCTCGTTGAATCGTGTCCAACGAGCATCGTCGACCAAGCCAAGTTCACGTGACTTTTCAGTCAAACGGATATCGGCGTTGTCTTCACGTAGCAACAAGCGGTATTCGGCACGAGATGTAAACATGCGGTACGGTTCTTTAGTACCCATTGTCGACAAGTCATCAATAAGTACACCCATGTAAGCTTGATCGCGGCGTGGGCTCCAGCCCTCTTTGCCTTGCGTAAACAAACTCGCATTCAAACCGGCCATTAAGCCTTGTGCTGCGGCTTCTTCGTAGCCAGTGGTGCCATTGATTTGACCGGCAAAGAACAGACCCTTAATAAACTTGGTTTCGTAAGTCAGTTTAAGATCGCGAGGGTCAAAGAAATCGTACTCAATCGCGTAGCCAGGACGAACGATGTGTGCGTTCTCAAAACCTTTCATTGAGTGAACAATTTTTACCTGAACATCAAACGGCAAACTGGTTGAAATACCATTAGGGTATAACTCGTGCGTCGTTAGGCCTTCAGGCTCAATGAAAATTTGGTGACTGTTTTTATCAGCAAAGCGCATCACTTTGTCTTCAATCGACGGACAGTAACGAGGGCCAATACCTTCAATCACACCAGCGTACATTGGGCTGCGATCGAGATTGGCACGAATAACGTCATGCGTATTTTCGTTAGTGTGCGTGATGTAACATGGAATCTGACGCGGCTGCTGAGCTCGGTTACCCATGAATGAGAAAACCGGAGTCGGATTATCGCCGTGTTGAACCTCAAGCTCAGAAAAATCAACGCTGCGTGCATCGATGCGAGGAGGTGTACCCGTTTTCAGGCGATCAACACGAAATGGAAGATCACGAAGACGGTCAGCAAGCGCGATCGATGGTGGATCACCCGCGCGTCCACCCGATGAACTTTCCATACCAATATGGATCTTACCGCCTAGGAATGTGCCTACCGTTAAGACCACAGCGTTAGCGCGGAATTTGAGGCCCATTTGCGTAACCACACCCACCACTTGATCTTGTTCAACGATCAAGTCATCAACCGACTGTTGGAACAGAGTTAGGTTTGGTGTGTTTTCAAGAACATTACGGACAAAGGCTTTGTAAAGTGCGCGGTCAGCTTGTGCACGAGTTGCACGTACCGCAGGGCCTTTTGATGCATTTAATGTTCTGAACTGAATACCTGCATGATCAATAGCTTGCGCCATTAATCCACCCATAGCATCGACCTCTTTTACCAAGTGGCCCTTACCGATCCCGCCAATGGCTGGGTTGCAAGACATCTGTCCCAACGTATCGATATTATGAGTTAGTAATAACGTACTTTGACCAGTACGTGCAGATGCGAGTGCGGCTTCCGTTCCTGCATGGCCACCACCAACAACGATGACGTCAAATTTTTCGTGATAAAGCATGAACCGACCTCAGGTACTCAAACGTTTCTAGATTGATAAAAAGGAGCGATATTCTACCTGTTTTCATAGCTTGAGAAAACGTTTTTGGAATTTTTCGAGAAAGCTGTTTTTAATTAATATAGATAAGATCTTTAAAGAGATCTTTTATTAGATCTATTATTAGGATCGAGGGTATCTGTGGATAAGTCAAAAATGATCAACAAGATCATGGATCTTTTTTGGATCAAAGGATGTGATCTAACTTTGATCATGATGAGGATTAGCTGGGATCAAAATGGCTACTTATACACAAGGGGAAATTACCTAGAAAGTTGTTATTTGGATAACTATAGGTTAATCACCGTATATGTATGATCTTATCCACAGAGAAAATTGAAAAAATGACATGTATTTCGATTTATTTTCAAAAAAGTTATTCACAATCACGATATTCAGAGACAAAAAAAGCGGCATAAGCCGCTTTTTAGAAGATTGAGGAGTTAAAACTGGTCACTATGATCGTTAAACCAATCCTCTGCAGCATCCTCAGGAACCGGTGTTTCAAGAACATCGATGGTAAAACACTCTGAAATAGGCTGAGCACCAAGCTTTTCTAGAAGCGAATAAGCAGACTGGCCTGCAGAACAGAAAGTGTCGTAGCTTGAGTCACCAAGAGCAACCACAGCAAAGCGAATCGCGCTTAAATCGGGAGATTCTTGATTCAATGACTTGATCAAAGGCTGGATGTTATCAGGAAACTCACCGGCACCATGCGTCGATGTCACCAATAACCAAGTACCTTGTTGCGGAATATTGTCGTATTCAGGCTGATTATGAAGCTCGATCTCGTGCCCTTGAGCCTCTAGAAGATCGTTAAGGTGATCGCCAACGTATTCAGCGCCACCTAAGGTGCTGCCAGTAATAATGTGGATCATTAAGCTGTCCTTACAAAAGAAAAGGCCAGCGTAAGCCAGCCTTTATGGTTATTTACCGATACAGAATGAAGAAAAGATACGACCTAATAAATCATCTGAACTGAACTCGCCAGTGATCTCATTGAGGTGCTGTTGGGTGATTCGAAGCTCTTCCGCTAATATCTCTCCGGCCATGTAGCCTTCAAGTTGTTGTTGCCCAATATCAAGGTGTTCCGATGCGCGTTCTAGGGCATCTAAGTGGCGGCGACGTGCCATAAAGCCACCTTCGTTGCCACCAGCAAAGCCCATGCACTCTTTAAGATGGCTACGTAGGGCATCAACACCTTCACCAGTTTTTGCAGATAGGCGGATGAGAGTCGGATCATTTACATGGCAGATCCCGAGCTCTTCACTGGTTTGATCCGCTTTGTTGCGGATCACCGTCATACCTATGTTATTGGGTAGACGATCAACGAAATCTGGCCAAATTTCTTTAGGGTCCGTTGCCGTTGTTGTCGTGCCATCCACCATAAATAATACGCGGTCTGCTTGTGCAATTTCTTCCCAAGCGCGTTCAATACCGATTTTTTCTACTTCATCGGAGGCATCACGCAGGCCTGCGGTATCAATAATGTGCAGTGGCATGCCGTCAATATGGATATGTTCACGCAGTACATCACGTGTCGTTCCCGCAATATCGGTCACAATGGCAGACTCTTTACCCGACAGCGCATTCAATAGGCTTGATTTACCCGCATTTGGGCGGCCTGCAATCACGACTTTCATGCCTTCACGCATGATTGAGCCTTGATTGGCTTCCTGGCGTACAGCTTCTAGGTTATCAATGATAGCCTGTAAGTCAGTACTTACTTTACCGTCAGCCAGAAAATCAATTTCTTCTTCTGGGAAATCAATCGCGGCTTCAACGTAGATTCTTAAGTAAATCAGAGAATCTACTAGCGTATTAATGCGTTTAGAGAATTCACCTTGCAGGGATTGTAGTGCTGATTTCGCAGCTTCTTCTGAGCTTGCGTCAATCAGGTCGGCAATCGCTTCTGCTTGTGTTAAGTCCATCTTGTCGTTCAAGAAGGCACGTTCAGAGAACTCACCAGGACGCGCGGCACGTACACCTGAGATGGATAGGATACGTTTGATCAGCATGTCCATAACCACAGGACCACCGTGGCCTTGCAGCTCTAACACATCTTCGCCAGTGAACGAGTGTGGGTTAGGGAAGTAAAGTGCAATACCTTGGTCGAGTTCGGTGCCATTGTGAGATTTAAAAGGCAGGTACTCGGCATAGCGCGGTTTTAGTACTTTGCCTGTTACTTCTAGAGCGACTTGAGCGGCTTGTGGGCCTGAAACGCGGATAATACCGACGCCACCACGCCCTGGCGCAGTCGCTTGAGCAACAATCGTATCTGTAGTCATAGTTGTGCCTGCTAGCATGTGAAGGCCAAAGGGGGCGTTCACGATTAATCAATTAGCTGAATTGTAATCAGCTCAAAACAAAAAGGCGACCTTTTGGTCGCCTTTCTTTTATCTCTTTCTGTTATCGAACTTACTTAGAGTGTAAGCCTTTCTTTTCCAGCGCGCGGTAGATAAGCGTTTGCTGAATCAGAGTTACGATGTTCGATACTAGCCAGTAAAGAACCAGACCTGAAGGGAAGAACAAGAAGAAGAAAGTAAACATAACCGGCATAAAGGTCATGATTTTCTGCTGCATTGGATCCGTTACAGTTGTCGGGCTCATCTTCTGGATTAGGAACATTGAAGCACCCATCAGAAGTGGCAAGATGTAGTACGGGTCTTGTGCTGAAAGGTCAGTAATCCAACCGAAGAACGGTGAGTGACGCAGTTCAACAGACTCCATTAGTGCCCAGTATAGCGAAATGAAGATCGGCATTTGCAAGATGATAGGTAAACAGCCACCAAGTGGGTTTACTTTCTCTTTCTTGTACAGCTCCATCATTTCTTGGCTCATGCGTTGACGGTCGTCGCCAATACGCTCACGCATTGCAGTCAGCTTAGGCTGAAGCATACGCATTTTCGCCATAGACGTGTACTGAGCTTTCGTTAGTGGGTACATAGCACCACGAACGATAAACGTTAGACAGATGATTGCCAGACCCCAGTTCACAACGATGCCTTGAATGAACGAAAGCAGAGTATGAAGTGGTTTAGCAATGAACCATAACCAACCGTAGTCAACTACTAGGTCTAGGTTCGGTGCAACAGCAGCCATTTGGTCTTGAAGTTTAGGACCAACCCAAAGCGTTGCTTTAAAGCTTGCTTCGTCGCCAGTAGCGATGGTTTTGTTCGGCATACGAACACCGATGTCGCCAAGGTTACCGATTACACGAGTGTAAAGGTTGCTGCCTGCTTCGTCGCGTGGGATCCATGCACTTGCAAAGTAGTGCTGAATCATCGCTGCCCAACCTTGACCATTTGCTAGGTTAAGAGACAGGTTGCGATCTTGCATGTCGTCGAAGCTGTATTTTTTGTAACGCGTATCTTCCGTAGAGTAAGCACCACCACGGTAAGTTGGCATTGTTAGGCTACCGCCGTCATCCATAACGTTTTGACGTAGGTGAGCGTACATGCCGAATGTCGCGTTGTTACCAGAGTTGTTGACTACATCGTATTCAACATCCATTGCGTAGCTACCACGCTTAAGGACGAATGTTTTCGTGTAATCAAGGCCGTTCGCTTGGTAAGTCATCGGGATGCGTAGTTCATCCTGACCATCAGCAAGCGTGAAGCTGTCTGCTGAAACTGTGTAGCTTGGGCGGTTTGTGCTGCTTAGGTCGATACCTTGAGGACCCACTAGACCGCTTTGTGCGATAAATTGGTGACCTGGTTCGTTCTTAAGAAGAACAAACGTATCTTCAGAATCAAACTCAGCAGAGTAATCATTTAGATTTGCTTTAACGACATCACCACCAACCGTATCAATTGACAGAGTCAGTACATCAGTTGTTACTGTGATAGTTTTTGCAGAAGCAACTTGACCCGGAGTTGGGTCTAGATCATCTGCATAAGATGGCGCTGGTAGGGTGCTGCCAGATTGTGCCTGCTCAACCGCTTGTGGTGCTGGGTTCTGAGCTACGTTCCATTGTTGGAACAGTAGAAAAGAAACCAATGCCAGTGCGATTAACAGGATATTACGTTGAGAATCCATCGTTATTTATCTCTGTCTTGTTTTTGGACCGGTGGAACGGGGTCAAAGCCCCCTTCGTTCAAAGGATGGCATTTTAATAGACGTTTGCCTGATAACCAACACCCTTTTACAAAACCGTGAGCTTTCAACGCTTCTATCGCATATAAAGAGCAGGTTGGAGTAAATCGGCAGCGTGGGCCGATGAGTGGACTAATAAACCATCTATAAAAATAGATGGGTATTAGCGCTATCCACGCGAAGGGCGAGACAGGCGAAGCCATAATTTGTCGAGTAGCTTGAACATTTCTTCATTGCTTAAATCTTGCGCGCTCTTCTTAGCGATTACAACAAAATCTTTGTTAGGAAGTTTGTGTTGAGTGTTACGAAAGCTTTCACGAGTAAGACGCTTGAATCGGTTACGACCCACGGCGGTTTTAATCTGCTTTTTCGGAACAGCTAATCCAAGGCGAGGATTTGAAAGAGAGTTATTTCGGGCAATGATGGTGAAATGAGGGGAGCCTGCTCGATGAGCTTGCTTGAAGACATTCTGATAATGTTCGGGAGTTAACAAGCGTAACTCCCGACCGAAGGCTAGCTTATTCAAAATAATCAAAGATTACTTAGAAAGACGCTTACGGCCTTTTGCACGACGTGCATTGATTGTTGCGCGACCGTTCTTAGTAGCCATGCGAGCACGGAAACCGTGTGTACGCTTACGCTTTAGAACTGTAGGTTGAAAAGTGCGTTTCATTGTAATTACCTTACTGATCAGTAGTTTTAGGTTTTTGTTAAACCCGGCGTGGGCATTTTTTCTCTTCTTTATATAAGAAAGGAAAACCGACGCCTCTCAACAAAGAGGCGGAATTGTAATCACTGTCACAAAAAGTGTCAATGATTGGGTTAACTAAAATTCCGGTCGGGGGATTATACGTAGAATAACTAAAATCACAAGGATCCTTAGTCGATCCCAACCTTATTTAAGAATTTTTGTAATTTAGGATCCTGTGGATTACCAAAAATATCCTGTGGAGATCCCTGTTCGACAATATGGCCATCAGCCATGAAGATCACTCGGTCTGCAACCTCTTTAGCAAATTGCATTTCATGGGTGACCACCAGCATGGTTTGATGCTGATTTGCCAATTTTTTCATTAGGTTAAGTACTTCACCAACCCACTCAGGATCGAGCGCTGAAGTCGGCTCATCGAACAATAAAAGCTCCGGTTGAAGGGCCATGGCTCGGCCAATACCAACGCGTTGCTGCTGCCCACCAGAGAGCGCTGCTGGGTAGCTGTCTGCTCTGTCACCTAAACCAATATCATCTAATATTTGTTGTGCTTTTTCATGAGCTTGCTGCTTTTTCCAACCACGAACGGTAATCAAACCTTCGGCAATATTCTGCTTTGCCGTTTGATGAGCAAACAACGCGTAGTTTTGGAAAACAAAACCGGTCTTACGGCGCAGTGCCAGTACCTCGGCTTTGGTGTGTTTTTTTACATCGACGTTAATATCATCGATGGAAATCTTGCCTTGATCGGCTTGCTCGAGAAAGTTAACGCAGCGTAGCAGTGTGGACTTACCGGTACCACTTGAACCTATGATGACAATTATCTCACCTTGATTGATTTCTAGGTCGATCCCTTTAAGAACTTCGGTGTCACCAAACTGCTTGTGGATATTTTCTAATTTGATCATCGTACATACGCCTTATTCAGTTTCACTTCGGCCCAGATTTGAATGCGAGTGAGGATAACCACCACGCCCCAATAAATCAGCGCAACCGCTAGGAAGGCCTCAAAGAAGCGGAAACTTGAAGATGCTTCCATTTGAGCTTTGGCCATGATTTCAGCCACACCTAAGGTGAAGGCAAGGGAAGTTGACTTGATCATGTCGATGAAATAGTTCATCAAAGATGGCAGTGCCACACGGGTAGCCTGCGGTAAGATCACTCGACGCATGGCTTGGCTGGTTGTCATACCGACTGAGAGGCTGGCTTCCATTTGGCTGCGATCGATACCGATAATGGCAGCACGAATACTTTCAGCCATGTAGGCAGCAAAGTGTAAGGTTAAGCCGATAACCGCGGCGCCAAACGCATCGAGTCCAACCATCCACGGAAATACCTGGGGTAGGCCGTAGTAAAGAAGGAACAGTTGCACCAGCAGTGGCGTGCCTCGGAAGAAGCTAATATACAGCTGGCTCAGTTGGTCGAGTACAGGGATTTTGAATACACGAATGTTCGCCAGTATCAAAGATAGAATCAGAGCGAAAAATAAGCCCCAGATTGCCATCTCCATAGTGGTGCCTAAATACTTCAGCAGTATTGGCAACAGACCTAGCATGTAGTTAAAGTCAAATCCCATAATCTATCTCATATTTTTATTGGAAGTATTGTTTGGAAATACTGTTATATCAGGCTTTTTAATCAGTACACAAAAGCAAAAAGCCCACCGCTGTATAAGCAGTGGGCTCTGAATGCGTTGAGTGAGTAATTACTTCTTAGTAATGTCCGCACCGAACCATTTTTGAGAGATGCTCTCTAGCGTACCATCTTCACGCATTGCTGCGAGTGCTTGGTTTACTTCAGCTTGCAATTTTTTACCGTTATCGTTGTTTACGAAAGGCCATGCATTCTCGATAGTCTCGAATGGTTGTCCTGCTAGCTGTAATGGTAGACCAGTCTTCTTAATAAGCTCTAGTGCTGATAGGCGATCCATTACGAATGCATCGGCACGGCCCAGTGCAACATCATGCTCAATACCCGTATCGTAGGTTTTCACATTGATTTTGCCATCTTTATCGTAGCTGCGTAATAGTTGCTCAAAGTTTGAGCCAAGGTTTACTGCAACCGTCTTGCCATCAAGATCTTCGATGCCTTTAATGCTGTCATTACCTTTACGAACGGTAATTTGTGCGCCGTCTACTACGTATGGGTCTGCGAATAGGTATTTCGCTTTACGTGCATCCGTGATTGTAATTTGGTTTGAAATCGTATCGATGCGACCTGTTTCAAGAAGACCGAACAGACCAGAGAAGTTTGCTGTCACGTATTCAACGCTATAGTCATTACGTTTACCGATCTCATCCCATAAATCCACTTCAAAACCTTGTAGTTGGTCTTGTTTAACGAAAGTGAATGGGAAGTAGCGACCAGACATGCCGACTTTAACTTCAGTCGCAGCTTGAACAGTAGCAGCAGAGAGTGCGATAGCCGCAATTGCAGCCTTAATCCAGTTATTCATTTGGTAACTCCTTATATTTATAGGGTTGGATGTTACTGGGAAAATGCTCAATAGAATAAATAACCAGATGTTATTAACCATAACCAGATCGCATTCTCGATTTGGGGATAACTAGCAAGGATCCGGGCATAAGTGGATCGTTGTGTGAGTAAAGTAGGGGCAAGATGTGTGGATCCAGCCAAATTTGCCCTATTTATTGTGAATAACTTGGATCTTATTCACTGGATCTGTGATCAATTGCTGGTGATCTGACTTATCAACAGGTAAAATTAGCGGTCATTTCATATAACTTAAATAGAGTGGGGCACC